>NZ_JBIVNJ010000004.1:0-396462 GCF_044753585.1 Streptomyces sp. NPDC088354
TGGCGTTGACTTTTGGCACGCTGTTGAGTTCTCAAGGAACGGAAGCTTCCTTCGAGACCGTTTCACCGGCCCCTCCGGGCTTTCCCTTCGTTGTCTCCAGCTTAGCAGATCCGATTTCCTTCTCTGCCACCCTCTGGAGGGGGTTTCGCCTTGGCGTTTCCGCCCCGGCGCATTCACTACGTTAGCGGATTCCCTCGCGCTTTGCGAATTCATCCGATTCTCCGATTCGGACGCACGAAAATGCATCCGAATCTTCGGAGAGGGATCGTCGTAGTGAGTGGCCGCCGATCGCAGGATCCGGACGAACCGGACGCACCGTCTCAAGCGGCTTGGGCTACGTTACGCAGGAGCGGCGGCAGAGTCAAGCTCCACCGCCGCTCAAACGTCGAAAACCGGAAAACCAGCCGACGCGGTGTCAGCCGGCGACCACCTCGACCGCCGCGAGGCTCTTCTTGCCGCGGCGCAGGACGAGCCAGCGTCCGTGCAGCAGGTCGCCGGCCCCCGGGGCCGCGTCCTCGTCGGTCACCTTGGTGTTGTTCACGTAGGCGCCGCCCTCGCGGATGGTGCGGCGAGCCGCGGACTTGCTGGCGACGAGCTCGACCTCGGCGAAGAGGTCGGCGACCGGTGCCAGCCCGGACACCGTGGCACGCGGCAGTTCGCCGAGCGCCGCGGCGAGCGTGCGCTCGTCGAGTTCGCCGAGTTCGCCTTGGCCGAAAAGAGCCTTGGAAGCGGCGACGACCGCGGCGCACTGCTCGGCGCCGTGGACCAGGGTGGTGAGCTCCTCGGCCAGGGCGCGCTGGGCCGCGCGGGCCTGCGGGCGTTCCTCGGTCTGCCGCTCCAGCTCCTCGATCTCCTCCTGCGACCGGAAGCTGAAGATGCGCAGGAACTTGGACACGTCGCGGTCGTCCGCGTTGAGCCAGAACTGGTAGAAGGCGTACGGCGTCGTCATGTCGGGGTCGAGCCACACGGTGCCCGACTCCGTCTTGCCGAACTTGGTGCCGTCGGCCTTGGTGATCAAAGGGGTGGCGAGGGCGTGCACGGAGGTGCCCTCGACGCGGCCGATCAGGTCGATGCCGGCGGTGAGGTTGCCCCACTGGTCGCTGCCACCGGTCTGCAGGGTGCAGCCGTAGCGGCGGTGCAGCTCCAGGAAGTCCATGCCCTGCAGGATCTGGTAGCTGAACTCGGTGTAGCTGATGCCCGCCTCGGAGTTCAGCCGGCGGGCGACCGCCTCCTTGGCGATCATCTTGTTGACCCGGAAGTACTTGCCCACGTCGCGGAGGAACTCGATGGCCGACAGGCCCGCGGTCCAGTCGAGGTTGTTGACCATCACGGCGGCGTTGGGGCCCTCGAAGGAGAGGAAGGGCTCGATCTGGGCGCGGATCCGCTCGACCCACCCGGCGACGACGTCCGCGTCGTTCAGCGTCCGCTCGGCGGTGGGCTTGGGGTCACCGATGAGTCCGGTGGCGCCGCCGACGAGGGCGAGCGGCCGGTTCCCGGCGAGCTGGAGCCGCCGGATGGTGAGGATCTGCACCAGGTTGCCGAGGTGGAGGCTGGGCGCCGTCGGGTCGAAGCCGCAATAGACCGTGACCGGGCCGTCCGTGAACGCCTTGCGCAATGCGTCCTCGTCGGTGGAAACGGCGATCAGCCCTCGCCACCGCAGCTCGTCGACGATGTCCGTCACGGTTCTCGTGTCTCCCTGGAGTCGGTCGGTGCCTCGTACCCGTTGCGTACGGAGTCTTACCGAGACTACGCGTTCGGCTCGACTCCTTTTGCGCCTCCCTGGGCGCGGCGGCGCGGTGCGTGGGCCCGGTACGGGCTGACCGTGGGGTCCCCGTCGATGTAGAAGCGCCAGGGGTGGGCCGCTCCTTCGCCGCCGACGCCGGTGCGCGGGCCGTTGCGCACGGCCGCGCGGTCGACGGGGGTGCCGGCCAGGATGCGGAAGGGGGAGTCAGCGGGACCGTCCGGGCAGACGTCGGCGCCGTTGAGTGTGCGGTCGACGTCCAGGGCGGTGGCCAGGCGGGCGGGTCCCTGGGCGAGGTCGTGGGGGCGCCGGGAGCTGACCCGGCGGGTGCGGGCGAGCTCGGCTCCCTCGATGATCTCGCCGCCGCGCAGCAGGATCCCGCTGGGGTTGCCGCCGGGGCCGCAGACGATGTTCAGGCAGTGCCACATGCCGTAGGTGAAGTAGACGTAGGCGTGACCGGGTGGTCCGAACATCACGGCGTTGCGGTCGGTGCGTCCCCGGTAGGCGTGGGAACCGGGGTCGGCGGGGCCCGCGTACGCCTCGACCTCGGTGAGCCGCAGGGCGATGGGGCCGTCATCCGTCGTGCGTACCAGGACTCGCCCCAGGAGCTCGGGGGCGACCTCCAGCACCGGGCGGTCGAAGAAGGACCGGCGCAGGGGGATGCTTTCGGGAGCCGCGATCATGCGGTACGAGAGTAATGGAACCGTTCGGGGTGGGGCCGCGTTCGTAATGACCGAGGCAACCGCCAGTAAAGGGAGAGGGACATCGTGGGCTTCAAGAAGCTGCTTGCGAGCTTGGGTGCCGGGGGCGCGTCGGTCGAGACCGTGCTGGGCGAGCCGAATGTGGTGCCGGGTGGTGTGGTCCAGGGCGAGGTGCGCATCCAGGGCGGCTCGGTCCCTCAGCAGATCGAGGGGCTGTCGGTCGGCCTGCAGGCCCGTGTCGAGGTCGAGGGCCAGGACGCCGAGTACAAGCAGGACATCGAGTTCCACCGGCAGCGGCTGGGCGGCGCGTTCGAGGTGCAGCCGGGTGCGGTGCACGTGGTGCCGTTCGGGCTGGAGATCCCGTGGGAGACGCCCATCACGACCTTCCTCGGCCGTCACCTGACGGGGATGAACGTCGGTGTGACGACGGAGCTGGCGATCGCCCGCGCGGTGGACTCCGGTGACCTCGACCCGATCAACGTGCACCCGATCCCCGCGCAGCAGGCGCTCCTCGACGCGTTCGGCCGGCTGGGTTTCTCCTTCAAGAACGCGGACCTGGAGCGCGGGCACATTCGCGGTACCCGGCAGCGGCTGCCCTTCTACCAGGAGATCGAGTTCTTCGCGCCGCAGCAGTACCGCGGGCTGAGCCAGGTGGAGCTGAGCTTCGTCGCCGACGGCCACGAGATGGACGTCATCCTGGAGATGGACAAGAAGCCGGGTCTGTTCAGCGAGGGCAGCGACGCGTACCGCTCGTTCACCGTGAACCTCGACAACTTCCAGGCCACCGACTGGGCGGGGTACCTCAACCAGTGGCTGGCCGAGGTCGGCGGGAAGCGCAACTGGTTCTAGGATCGGCCGGGGACAGCGCTTTTCGCGATCAGGAGGTAACCGTGGTGACCGAGCAGAAGCGGCGGCCGCTCCCCCATGACTTCCACCCGCCGGTGCCGTCGTTCACGGTCGTGAGCGACGACATCGAGCCGGGCGGCACCCTCAAGGACGACCAGGTCCACGCCGAGGGGAACATCTCGCCGCACCTGCGGTGGGAGGGCTTCCCCGAGGCGACCCGCAGCTTCGCGGTGACCTGTTACGACCCTGACGCGCCCACCGGCAGCGGCTTCTGGCACTGGGTGCTCTTCGACATCCCGGCGTCCGTCACGGAGCTGCCCGCCGGGGCCGGCAGCGAGGGCTTCAAGGGGCTGCCCGAGGGCGCGGTGCACGTCCGCAACGACTACGGCACCCGGGACTTCGGCGGGGCGGCCCCGCCGCCCGGGGACGGATCGCACCGTTACGTGTTCACGGTGTACGCGGTGGACCAGGAGAAGCTGGGCCCGGACGCCGACGTGTCGCCCGCGGTCGTCGGCTTCAACCTGCGCTTCCACGCACTGGCCCGCGCCCATGTGATCGGCGAGTACGAGAACCCGGGGGCGTAGCCTCCCGCGGCCGGTAATTCCGTTGCGCCCCGGCGCTCCCGCACGCACAGTGGTGTCTGCCTGGTGACCAACCGTCACCGGGGGTCGGCACCGCAGTGGCGGGAGCGGCGGGGCGTTGCGCTGTGCGGTTCTCGCCGCGCGACATGCCAGCTGTTCGCCGGAGTCCGGTCATGCGCCCGGGCGTCCGCGCCGACTGCCGCGCCCCGGGCGCCCGCGTTCCCCACGGGGGGCGGGCGCCAGGGGTGGCGGGCAGTTGTCCGTTGGGTTTCCCGTTTCCTCCTGTTCGCTTTTACGTGCGGAAATTGCGTTGTCCGCACGGGTATGGCCCGGTCACAGTGGAGCCACTTCGCCACACGGCGAGGACGGACCAGAGGGGTGGGCGAAATGCGGGAGACGCTGGTACTGAACGCGACCTTCGAGCCGCTGTCGACGGTGTCGCTGCGGCGCGCGGTGGTGCTCGTGATGCAGGACAAGGCCGTGGTCGAGCAGGCCCACCCCGGGCTGCGCATCCGTGCCGCGGCCGTGGACGTGCCGGTCCCGCAGGTGATCCGGCTCTGCCGGTACGTACGGGTCCCCTTCCGACAACGGGCCGCCTGGTCGCGGCGGGGGGTGCTGGTGCGGGACCGTCACCGGTGCGCCTACTGCGGCCGGCGGGCGACGACCGTGGACCACGTGCTGCCGCGTTCGCGCGGAGGCGGGGACACCTGGCTGAACACCGTGGCGTCCTGCGCGGAGGACAACCACCGCAAGGCCGACCGTACGCCGGAGCAGGCGGGGATGCGGCTGCTGACGCTGCCGTTCGAGCCGACGCCGGCCGACGCGCTGCTGCTGGCACTGGGCCTGAAGGACCGTGAGGACGTACCGGAGTGGCTCGCGCTGCCGGCGTGACCGGGCCGCGCGGCGGTCGTCCGGCTACTTGACGAGCAGCTGGACGATCGCCGCGATGCCGACGACGACTATCACGCCGCGCAGTGCGGTCGGCGGCAGCCGGCGGCCGATGCGGGCGCCGAGGACACCGCCGACGGCTGCGCCCGCGGCGATCAGGCCGACCGCGGCCCAGTCGAAGTCGGCGACGAAGAGGAAGAAGACGGCGGCGACGCCGTTCACGATCAGCGCGAGGACGTTCTTGACCGCGTTGATGCGCTGCCAGCTCTCGTCGAGCAGGACGCCCATGAGGGACAGGTATATGACGCCCTGGGCGGCGCCGAAGTAGCCCCCGTAGACGCTGGCGAGGAGCAGGCCGAGCGGGAGCAGCAGACCGCCGTGCTCGGGGGCGTGGGTGCCGTTGCCGGCCCTGCGGGCCTGGAGGGCGCGGGAGAGCCGGGGCTGTACGACGACGAGCACCAGGGCCAGGCCGATGAGGACCGGGACGATGGTGTCGAAGGCCGATGAGGGCAGTGCCAGCAGCAGTACGGCCCCGGTCAGTCCGCCGCACAGGGCGGCGGCGCCGAACCGGAGCAGGCGGTCCCGCTGGCCGCGCAGCTCGCGCCGGTAGCCGATGGCGCCGCTGAGGGATCCGGGGACCAGGCCCAGGGTGTTGGACACGTTGGCGGTGACGGGCGGCAGGCCGACGGCGAGCAGGACCGGGAAGGTGATCAGCGTTCCCGATCCCACGACGGTGTTGATCGTTCCGGCGGCGACGCCTGCCGCGAGGACGGCAAGGGCTTCCCAGAGCGACATCTGCGGCCTCCATGATCGGTGCGGCTCCTCCCCGCCGTCGAGGTCGAGGGGAGCGCACGGATCATGTCACAGGCGGGGCGGCGCGACGGACGGTGCTTCAGTCCTTGTCGAGCCGGGGGGTCTCGCGGCGGGGGCCGCCCTCGCCGTTGGTGCCGCCGCCGGCACCGGGGGCGCCGGGGAGGTTGACGATGCCGCCGAGGCCCTTGAGCGCGTCGTTGAGCTCGCTGGGGATGATCCAGAGTTTGTTGGACTCGCCCTCGGCGATCTTGGGCAGCATCTGCAGGTACTGATAGGCCAGCAGCTTCTGGTCGGGGTCGCCCTCGTGGATGGACTCGAAGACGGTGCGGATGGCCTGGGCCTCGCCCTCCGCCCGCAGGGCCGCGGCCTTGGACTCGCCCTCCGCGCGCAGGATCGCGGACTGCTTCTCGCCCTCGGCGGTGAGGATCTGGGACTGCCGGATGCCCTCGGCGGTGAGGATCGCGGCACGCTTGTCGCGGTCGGCGCGCATCTGCTTCTCCATCGAGTCCTGGATGGAGGTGGGCGGCTCGATCGCCTTCAGCTCGACGCGGTTGACGCGGATGCCCCACTTGCCGGTGGCCTCGTCCAGGACGCCGCGCAGGGCCGCGTTGATCTCCTCGCGCGAGGTCAGGGTCCGCTCCAGGTCCATGCCGCCGATGATGTTGCGCAGCGTGGTGACGGTGAGCTGCTCGATGGCCTGGATGTAGCTGGCGACCTCGTAGGTGGCGGCCCGCGCGTCGGTCACCTGGTAGTAGATGACCGTGTCGATGTTGACGACCAGGTTGTCCTGGGTGATCACCGGCTGCGGCGGGAAGGGCACGACCTGTTCGCGGAGGTCGATCCGGTTGCGGATGGTGTCGATGAACGGCACCACGATGTTGAGGCCGGCGCTCAGCGTCCGGGTGTAGCGCCCGAAGCGCTCCACGATCGCGGCACTGGCCTGCGGGATGACCTGGACCGTCTTGATGAGCGCGATGAAGACGAGCACCACCAGGATGATCAGGACGATGATGATCGGCTGCACGTCCACTCCCACGCCGTTTGCTGCTGACTGTCAGTACGAAGACATGATCAAGTCTGGCAGACCCCCGCGGGAGGCGGGCCGGGTTCGGCGAATTCCCGTTCCGGATCCGGTGCGGGGCTCGGGCCGGTTCAGATCACGACTGCCGTCGCGCCCTCGATCTCGACGACGTCCACACTCTCGCCCGGATCGAAGTGGCGGCCGGAGTCGAGGGCCCGGGCGGACCAGACTTCGCCGTTGAGCTTGATCCGACCGCCCTGTCCGTCGACTCTTTCCAGGACGACGGCCTGGCGGCCCTTGAGCGCGTCGATGCCGCTGCGCAGCTCCGGTCGTTGCGCCCTGCTGCGGTTGGCCAGCGGACGCACCACGGCGATGCCGGCGACCGAGACGATCACGAAGATCAGCACCTGCGGTGTGATGCTCAGGCCGAGCCCTGCCGCGATGGCGGCGGCGACGGCCCCGACCGCGAACATCGCGAACTCGGGCATCGCGGTCACCACGAGCGGAATACCCAGCCCCACGGCGGCGATGAGCCACCACAACCAGTCGTCCACACCTCCATCGTAGGGCCCGGAGTGGATCTGTGACAGGGTGCGACGGCTCTCCCCCGAACCCGGTCCTACTTCAGGGGCAGGCCGTTGGCGCTCCAGCGGTCGCCGCGGCGCTCGACGACGAGCGGCAGGCCGAAGCAGAGGGACAGGTTGCGGGAGTTCAGCTCGGTCTCCATGGGGCCGGCCGCCACGACCCTGCCCTGACGGATCATCAGGACGTGGGTGAATCCGGGGGCGATCTCCTCGACATGGTGGGTGACCATGATCATCGAGGGTGCGATCGGGTCGCGCGCGAGCCGGCCGAGCCGGCGCACCAGGTCCTCGCGGCCGCCGAGGTCGAGACCGGCGGCCGGCTCGTCGAGGAGCAGCAACTCGGGGTCGGTCATCATGGCGCGGGCGATCAGGGTGCGCTTGCGCTCGCCCTCCGAAAGGGTGCCGAACCTGCGATCGAGGTACTCGCTCATGCCGAGGCGGTCCAGGAAGGCGCGGGCCCGGTCCTCGTCGACCTGCTCGTAGCTCTCCTGCCAGTGGGCGGTCATCCCGTAGGCGGCGGTGAGCACGGTCTCCAGGACGGTCTGCCTGCGGGGCAGCTTCTCGGCCAGGGCGACGCCCGCGATGCCGATGCGGGGCCGCAGCTCGAAGACATCGACGCCGCCCATCTTCTCGCCGAGGATCTGGACGGCGCCGGAGGTCGGGAAGAGGTAACTGGACGCGATGTTCAGCAGGGTCGTCTTGCCGGCGCCGTTCGGGCCGAGGATCACCCAGCGCTCGCCCTCGGCGACCGACCAGGAGACCTGGTCCACCAGAGCCCGGCCGTCTCGGACCACGGTTACGTCCACCAGCTCCAGAACATCGCTCATGAGCGCGTTGTCTCCCAATTCCCGATCGCGTGTCTGCCGTCGCGGGCGTCTTCAGGCACCGCCCCCAGGGAAATCTACGCCACGGCCGACCTGCCCCAGTCCTTAGGCTGGGGGGATGCTCGATGAACCTCGCTCAGGACGGTTGGCGGCTTGGGGGAATGCCCTGATTGCCGGACTTGCCGCACCGGACGACGCCGCTCAGGAAGTGATCGCGGGCGATTCGGCCCACCGGATGGCCGGGCTGCCCGGGGAGTCCGCCCCGGTGGGGCTCACTCTCGGCCTCGGCAGGCTGCGCGCCCTGGGGGTGACCGGGCTGCGTGTCGCGCTGCCGGTGCCGGGCCACCCGCTGGGGCTGAGCGGGCCCCCGGAGTTCAACGCCCGCGCGATGGCGGCCGGGGAGGCGGTCGTCGCGGTGGGCGGTCCCTCGATCGGCTTCGTGCCGGAGGTCACAGAGGTCGGCCCGCGCGGGGACGTGCACGTGGGGGTGGAGTGGCAGTGCCTGGAGGTGCGGGACGCGCCGCCGGCCGACGTGCCCTCCCTGGGGGAGGCCGAGAGGGAGCTCGCCGAGGCCCTGCGGGACGCCACGGCGGCGCTGGCCCGGCTGGACGTGGCCGGGGCCGGTCCGGCGGCCCAGGCGGCGCTGGAGGCCTACCGGGCGCGTGCCGAGCGCGGACGTGAGGTGCTGGCGCCGGGCTATCCGCCGCGGGCGGTTCGGGTGCTGGAGCTGGCACAGCGGGTCGGAGCGCTGGTGGCCATCGCCACCGCCGCGCAGTCGGAGCACGGCGGGGCGGTGAGCGCCTCGGAGATCGCGGCGCGGGCGGAGCTGCTCCGGCCGGTGGAACGCACGGCGCGGCGGGCGCAGGTGGCTGCCTACAACGCGTACGTGGAGGAGAGCGAGCGCCGCCGGGGCTGAGGCGACCGGGCCGCGGACCCGCCGGAGCGGTACGCGAAGGGCCCCGTGGACGAGGTCGTCCACGGGGCCCTTTCGGTGTCAGTCGTTGAAGCAGACGTTCCCGATCGCCGGGTTCAGCAGCCCGATGACGTCGATGGTGTTGCCGCAGATGTTGACCGGGATGTTCACCGGCACCTGGATCACGTTGCCGGACAGCACGCCGGGCGAGCCGACGGCCGCGCCGCCCGCGTGGGAGCCGGCGAACGCGGTGCCGGCGGTGCCGGCGGCGGCCGTACCGGCGGCGGCGATGACGAGGGCGGCCTTCTTGGCGCTGTTCATGAGAGCTGTTCCTCCTGTGATGACGCGGTCCCAGGTCGCGGGGCCGCACTGTGGGAACGCCGTTGCCGGGGCGGTGACACGGGCCCACCGTCGGAAACCTCCGTACGGCGGAACTCATGGGCGGGAACAGTCAGGAACGGGCGCAAATGAACGGAAAATGGGACCGGCCCCGGAGGTGGTCCCCCGGGGCCGGCGGTCACTGCCGGACCGCGGCATTGCCGCGGTCACATGGTCACTTGTTCAGGCAGAAGTTCCCGATGGCCGGGTTGAGCACGCCGATCACGCTGATGGTGTTGCCGCAGACGTTGACGGGGATGTGCACCGGCACCTGGATCGTGTTGCCCGAGACCACGCCGGGCGAGCCCTTCGCGTAACCGCCGGCGTGGGCACCACCACCGGTGTGAGCGGAGGCGGCACCGGCTCCGACCAGGGCGATGCTTCCGGCGACCATGGTGACGGCGGCGACCTTGTGCAGGTTCTTCACTTTCTTGACCCTCCTTGCATGTGGTGCCGCGGCAGTCGCCGCAGCACGCCATGAAGAACGGGGCAGACGGGCCCAGGTTGCGCCATCCGGGCGACATACACCCGACGGTATGAATCTCAGTCCGGTGCGCGACGATCGGCTTGTCCTACCGATAAGGCGGTGCCGGCCTGCCGCCCGCCGAGGCAGTGCGGGCCGGGGCCGCCCGTTCACGTCCCGATGCCGTGCCGGACGGCCCACAGGGCCGCCTGGGTGCGGTCGGACAGGTCGAGCTTCATCAGGATGTTGGAGACGTGGGTCTTGACCGTCTTCTCCGAGAGCACCAGCGCGCGGGCGATCTCCCGGTTGGAACGGCCCTCGGCGATCAGCGACAGCACCTCGCGCTCCCGCTCGGTGAGCGTGCCGCCGCGGCCCTGCCCGGAGGCCGGCTCCTCCTGGGAGAGCAGCACGTCGGCGACCTCCGGCTGCAGCAGCACGTGCCCGGCGTGGACGGAGCGGATGGCACCCGCCAGGGCGTCGGGGTCCACGTCCTTGTAGACGTAGCCGGCCGCGCCGGCACGCAGGGCGGGGACGACCGTGCGCTGCTCGGTGAAGCTGGTGACCACCAGCACCCGCGCCCTGCTGCCCGCCTCGCGCAGGCGGCGCAGTGCCTCGATCCCGTCGGTGCCCGGCATCCTGATGTCCATCAGGATCACGTCCGGCGCGAGCTCCTCGGCGCGCCGCACACCCTCGTCGCCGTCCGCCGCCTCGCCGACGACCTCGATGTCCGGCTGCACTTCCAGGAACGTCCGCAGGCCCCGCCTGACGACCTGGTGGTCGTCCACCACCAGGACCCGGATCGCCCGTCCCTCCGTCGCCTCCAGGCCCTCCCCGAGGACCTCCGGGCCGTCGCTCTCCCGGTCACCCACCGGGCACCTCCATCTCGACCACGGTGCCCCTGCCGGGCGCCGACTCCACCGTCAGGGCGCCGCCGACCCCGTCGGCCCGGTCGCGCATCGAGACCAGGCCCAGGTGGCGTCCGGCGCGCCGTACCGCCGAAGGGTCGAAGCCCCGTCCGTCGTCGGTGATCCGGAGCACCGCCCCCCTGCCACGGGCCTCCAGGCGCACGGTCACCGTGCTCGCCTCGGCGTGGCGCAGCGCATTGTGCATGGCTTCCTGGGCGACGCGCAGCACCGCCTCCTCCTGGGCGGCGGGCAATGCCCGCACCTTGCCGTGGCTGAAGGAGACGCGCGCCGTGTGCGCCCGGCCGAGGACCTGCGCCTGAGTGCGCAGCGTGGCCAGCAGCCCGTCCTCGTCCAGGGCGGCGGGGCGCAGCTCGACCACGACCGCGCGCAGTTCGTCGGCGGCCTCCGCGGCGAGCGCGGCGACCTGGCGCAACCCCTCGCGGGCGCGGACCGGGTCGCGGTCCACCAGTGCGGCGGCGGCCTGGGCGGTGAGCCGCAGCGAGAAGAGCTTCTGCGAGACGGCGTCGTGCAACTCGTGCGCGATGCGGGCGCGTTCGCCGGCGAGGGTCAGCTCGCGGCTGCGCTCGTAAAGGCGCGCGTTGGTGAGGGCGATGGCGGCGTGCGCGGCCAGGGTGCGCAGCAGTTCCTCGTCCTCCGCGGTGAAGGCGCACCCGCCGCCGGCGGGTCGCGGGCCGCGCTTGTTGGCGAGGAAGAGCGCGCCGAGGACCTCGTCGCCGTCGACCACCGGCATGCCGAGGAAGTCGCTCATCTCGGGGTGGGCGGCGGGCCAGCCGCCGAAGCGCGGATCGGCGCGCACGTCGGCGAGCCGCTGCGGGCCGGCCTCGTGGAGCATCGCGGCGAGGATGCCGTGCTGGCGGGGCAGCGGGCCGATCGCCCGCCATTGCTCGTCGCTGACGCCGTCGACGACGAACTGCGCGAAGCCGCCGTGGTCGTCGGGCACGCCGAGCGCCGCGTACTCGGCGTCGAGCAGTTCACGGGCGGAGGCGACGATGGTCTGCAGGACCTCGCGTACCTCCAGGTGCCTGCTCATGGCGAGTACGGCCGCGCTCACCGCCTCGACACCGCGACGGGATGACCGGCTGTGCATGGCTTCACCGTACTGGGGGGCGCGGCATCCGGGATCGGCCGCGGGACCGGCGGGACCAGTCCCCCGGACCTAGGCCGAAGTGCCCTTCCGGCCGCGACGGGGTGCCCCCGCCCGCCGGGGACCGGAACCGGCCGAACGTCGGGGAAACAGCGGGAGAACGGCGCACACGCGGTGCCCGGCCCGTCGCACAGTGCCACATGCCTGTGAGGCACCGCATAGGACGTACGTCACGTACGAAGGAAGGTAGTGGACCCGCGAGGCGCCGGACCGCCCGGGAGCGGGGGTCGTGCCGCCCCGGAGCGGCCGCCCGTCTACGACGCCGGGTAGTAATGGCGGGCTTTGCCCGGGAATTTCCCGCGGGCTAAGAATGCTCAGGTCGCTCCGCGCCGCGTTGGACACGTGGCGCTTCTCTTTGCCTGTGCAGAGCGGAGCGCAGCCGAATGGAAGAGGTAACTCCCCCATGCAGCTCCCGACGATCCCGTCTCTCGACCGTCTGACCAAGGCCCACAAGTACTCCGCCGCCGGTATCGCCGCGGCCGGTGTGGGCGTCCTGGCGATCACCGGCGTGACCGGGAGTGCCGGTACGGCCCAGGCCGATCAGGCCGCCGCCGGCAAGGCCGCCAGGGCTGCCAGGGCCGCGCACGCCTCGCACGTGGCCCATCTGAACGCCGTGGCCCAGCAGCACGCCGCCCACGTCGCCCACCAGGCCCTGGTGCGCAAGAAGCACGCCCAGCACGTCGCCCAGGTCACCGCCAGGACCAAGGCGCACGCCCGGCACGTCGCCCATGTCGCCGCCCTGCGCAAGGCGCACGCCGAGCACGTCGCCGCACAGGCCCAGCAGCGCCGCGCGGAGCAGCAGGCCGCCAACCGCAGCCACGAGCGCCAGGCGCTGATACCCCAGCAGAAGCAGGCCGCCCCGCGTCCGGCGCAGGAGAGCACCGCCAGTGCCGCGGCGGTGCCGAGCGGTAGCCCGCAGGAGATGGCGCGGCAGATGGTCGGCGACGCCCAGTTCCAGTGCTTCTCCAACATCGTGACCCGCGAGAGCGGCTGGAACCCGCAGGCGGTCAACCCCTCGTCCGGTGCGTACGGTCTGGTCCAGGCGCTGCCCGGCTCGAAGATGGCCTCCGCCGGTGCCGACTGGCGGACCAATGCGGCCACCCAGATCAAGTGGGGCCTGAACTACATGAACGAGCGCTACGGCAGCCCGTGCGGCGCGTGGTCGTTCTGGCAGGCGCACAACTGGTACTGATCCCGCGGGACAGGCACCAGGCAGCACAAGGCGGCGGATTCCCGGTCGGGGAATCCGCCGCCCCTGTGCGTGGCGGGCAGGTCGGGAGGACGCCCCGCACCCTACTTGCGCATGACCTCCGGCTCGTGCCGCCGCAGCAGCCGCAGGACGAGGAAGCCGCAGATCACGCCGATACCGAGCAGGATGCCCATGTCGGTGCCCCATTGTGCGGCCGAGTGCTCCCACAGCGGGTCGATGTTTTCGGGCTTGGCCTGGTCCCACGGCGGCATGATGTGGCCCAGGTCGAGCGTGGCGCCCGCGGCGCCGACCGCCCAGCGGGACGGCATCAGCCAGGCGACCTGCTCCAGGCCCACGGTGCCGAAGATCTGGAAGAGCACCCCGGTGAAGACCACCTGGACGATGGCGAACATGACCAGCAGCGGCATGGTCTTCTCCGCGGTCTTCACCAGCGAGGAGATGACCAGGCCGAACATCATCGAGCTGAAGCCGAGTCCGATGATCACCAGGGTGAGCTCGGCGGCCGGGAATCCCTTGACGATCAGGCCCTCGTCGGGGAGCTTGCGGACCGACAGGCCGATCGCGCAGATGATGACGCCCTGGAGCGCGCTGATCAGGCCGAGGACGAACACCTTGGAGAACAGGTACGCCGAGCGCGACAGGCCGGTGGCGCGTTCCCGCTCGTAGATGACCCGTTCCTTGATCAGTTCGCGCACCGAGTTGGCGGCGCCCGAGAAGCAGGCGCCGACGGCGAGGATCAGCAGGATGGTGCCGGCGTCGGGGTTGAACTTGCCCGGCTGGTCGGGGGCCGTGAGGCCGAAGTCCGCCGGGATGACCACGCTCACCAGGCCGAGGACCGCCGGCAGGATCACCATCAGTCCCATGAAGCCCTTGTCGGAGGCGATCACCGACATGTAGCGACGCACCAGGGTGACGAACTGCGACCCCCAGCTCTGCGGCTTGGGCGGCTTCGTCTGCTGCGGGGCCACGGGTACGGACTGCGGTGCGACGGCGTCCAGGTCCGCGGCGTACATCTGATAGTGCTGGGAGCCGTGCCAGCGGCCTGACCAGTCGTAGTCGCGGTAGTTCTCGAAGGCGGAGAAGACGTCCGCCCAGGTTTCGTAGCCGAAGAAGTTCAGCGCCTCCTCGGGCGGCCCGAAGTACGCCACGGCGCCGCCCGGCGCCATCACCAGCAGCTTGTCGCACAGGGCCAGTTCGGCCACGGAGTGGGTGACCACGAGCACCGTGCGGCCGTCGTCGGCCAGGCCGCGGAGCAGCTTCATCACGTCGCGGTCCATACCCGGGTCGAGGCCGGAGGTGGGCTCGTCCAGGAAGATCAGCGAGGGCTTGGTGAGCAGTTCCAGGGCGACGGAGACGCGCTTGCGCTGGCCGCCGGACAGCGACGTGACGCGCTTGTCGGCGTGGACGTCGAGCTTCAGCTCGCGCAGCACCTCGTCGATGCGGGCCTCGCGCTCGGCGGCCTTGGTGTCGCCGGGGAAGCGGAGCTTGGCCGCGTAGCGCAGGGCTTTGCGGATCGTCAGCTCCTTGTGGAGGATGTCGTCCTGCGGGACCAGCCCGATGCGCTGCCGCAGCTCGGCGAACTGCTTGTAGAGGTTGCGGCTGTCGTACAGCACCTCCCCCTCGTCGGCCGGCCGGTAGCCGGTCAGCGCGCGCAGCAGCGTCGACTTGCCGGAGCCGGAAGGGCCGATGACGGCGACCAGCGACTTCTCGGGGACGCCGAAGGAGACGTCGTTGAGGATGTTCTTGGTGCCGTTGCCCTGGGGGACGGTCACGGTGAGCCGCCGGGCCGAGAAGGAGATCTCGCCGGTGTCGACGAACTCCTCCAGCTGGTCGCCGACGAGCCGGAAGGTGGAGTGGCCGACGCCCACGATGTCGTTGGGGCCGAGCAGGTGACGCTGGATCGGCTGGCCGTTGACGTAGGTGCCGTTGTGGCTGCCGAGGTCGACGATCTCGTAGCGGCCGTCCGGGTGGGCCCGGAACTCCGCGTGGAACCGGGAGACCTGGAGGTCGGAGACGACGAGGTCGTTCTCCAGGGCGCGGCCGATCTTCATCACGCGGCCGAGCACCAGGTGGTGGAAGGTGGTCGGGCTGCGGTCGCCGTAGACGGGCGGTGCGGAGCCCATTCCACCCGAGGGTCCCTGCGGGGCCGGGATACGCGGCTGCGGCGCCTGTCCGCCGTGGGCGGGCTGCGGCACGTGCGGCTGTGCGCCGTTGCCGCCCGCGTTCCAGCCGTTCCGCGACGACGACGCGCCCCGCGCCGGTGCCCTCTGCACGCCGGGACCCGACTGACGGGCCTGCTGCGGCTGGGCGAGCGAGGTCTCGGCGCTGTAGATGTCGCCGCCCGCCGACGCACTGCCGCTGAAGACCAGTTGCGGGCCGTCGTTGGCGTTGCCGAGGTTGACGGTGGCACCGGCGGCGACGTCGTGGGCGTGCACGCGCTGCCCCTGCACATAGGTGCCGTTGGTGCTGCCGAGGTCCTCCAGGACCCAGCCCCGGTCCCCGCGCCGGATGGTGGCGTGCCGCCAGGACACCCTGGCGTCGTCGAGGACCACGTCCGACTGCGGGTCCCGGCCGAGGCTGTACGACCGGGACGGATCCAGCGTCCAGGTGCGACCGTTCAGTTCCAGTACGAGTTCAGGCACCCCAAGCCCCACAAAGTCGTCCCCCGGGTTGTCCCCCTTGGGGGGAGTCTAGGGATTGCGGACACCGGGAGGAACTATTCCAGGCACGACCGGCCGGCAGAAGCAGAACCCGCCCGACCGGAACGAAGTGCACGGGCTGCCGGGAATCCGTTGACGGCGCCGAACCACCACCGGAGAGTGGTAACCGCCCGGGATCCGTGCGGATCATGACGGACCGGGGCATGAGCAGCGCAGGCAGCACAGGCGGTCCGGACGCGACACCTCGGGGGCGGGCATGACGACGTACACCTCCACACCACCATCCGCCGCGTCCCCGCACGCGCCGCGGGCGATCCCCTGGGGCAGCGTGCTGCTGTCCGCGATCGCGGCCGTCAGCTGGGCGTACCTGGCGATGGTGGGCGTGGCGGCGCTCGGGCTCCATCTGCTCGGGGCGGACACCGCGGGCTCCCTCGGGCCGATGACCGCCGCCGTGGTGGCCATGGCGGTGGGCGGCAAGGTGAGCCCGTCCGGGGACGTCGCGGTGTTCGGGCTCGACGGCGCGGGCGCGGCAGGCGCGCTCGACGTGATGCCGCTGGGAGTGGGACTGGTCGGGGCGCTGCTCCTGGCCTGGATCTTCCTGCGCTCGCTGCGACGGGCGGGCGTGACGATCCCGGCCGGCGAACTGGTCGCGCGCGCCGGGACCGTGACGGTCCTTTTCGTGGCGCTGCTCGGTGCACTGGGCTGGGCGGGCGAGGACACCATCGCCATCGACGGGGCCGCGCTGGGCGCCGGCAAGAGCGGGGGCGGGGGCGGCCTGATCGACCAGTTGCCGGGCATCGGCGACATCGGCGGCGGGCTGGGCGACGGGCTGCAGGACCTGATCGACGCCAAGGCCTCGGTGAGCTTCCACGTGGACACCGGCCGCTCGCTGCTGGGCGGACTGCTGTGGGTGCTGGCCGTACTGCTGCTGACGCTGCTCGCCTCGCGGCGCACGCCGCTGCCTCCCGGCCTGGAGGCGGTGCACACGGCTGTCCGTCCGGCCGCCTCGGCGCTGCGCTGGGTGCTGCTGCTGGCCGTGGTGGCGGGGTACGCGGCGGCCGGCTACGCGGCCGCCACCGGGGACGAGCCGAAGCGGATCGCCGGCGCGGCGCTCCTGGGGGCGCCCAACGGTGTCTGGCTGGCGGTGCCCCTGGGTCTGTTCGTCTCGTGGAAGGGCACGGCCACCGGCGAGCTCGCCAAGGTGCTGCCCGACCCCCTCGACCGGCTGCTGACGGGGAAGGCCCAGGAGCCGGTGACCATGGGGCGGCTGGCCGAACTCGACCACCGGGTCTGGCTGCTGACGGTTGCCGTCGCGCTGATGATGCTGGCGGCCGGGGCGCTGGCCGCGGTCCGCACGCCGTTGCGGGGCGCCTCGCGGGCCGGGTACGCCGGGCGGTGCGCGCTGAGCCTCGGGGTGGTCACGGCGCTCGCCTTCCTCCTGCTGGTGCAGCTCACCGGCGTCTCCGTGGACGCGGGGCTGTCGGTGTTCGGCTTCGACGCCGTGGGCGCCGGGATCGACCTGCACGGCAGCATGCCGCTCGCGCTGCTCCTGGGCGCCGCCTGGGGTGCCGCGGCGGGCGGGGCGGGCGCGCTGCTGGCCCTGGCGACGGGCACGGCCGGACGCAGGGTGTCGCCCTACGTGCCGCCGGGCGCGGCAACCGGCGCGGCCGCGCCGCGGCCGCCGCAGCCGCCCGTGGGGGCTCCCGGGCCCGTGGTCCCGCAGGACTCCGGGCGCACCTACCCGGGTATCGCGTACGAGCCCGGCCCCTACCTCCCCAGTCCCGGCTACCAGTCCCACGAGGAGGAGCCCAACCCGTACAAGCAGTCGCCGCCCTCCGACGCCCCGCACTCGGCGCGGACCGTCACCGGGATGCCGCTGCCGCCCCCGCCCGGACCGCCGCCGGGCCGGCCCCCGGGGCCGCCCCCGCCCGGACCGCCGCCACCCGGCGCGCCGGGACAGCGCCGCTGACCACGGGCCCTGTCCGGCAGGCGGAACGCGTCTCCGCCCGGGTCCGGGTGCCCGATACGGTGGTCTCACCATGAACGACGCATCGCAGGCGACCACCGCCCCCGCCGTCAACGTGCCGACCCTCCTGGTCAAGATCTTCGGCAAGGACCGGCCGGGCCTCACCGCCGGGCTCTTCGAGACGCTGGCCGGCTTCCAGGTGGACGTCGTCGACATCGAGCAGGTCGTCACCCGTGGCCGCATCGTGCTCTGCGCGCTGGTCACCGCGCCCACCGGGCCGGGCGTGGAGGGCGCGCTGCGGGCGACGGTGCACTCCTGGGCCGAGTCGGTGCGGCTGCAGGCCGAGATCATCTCCGGCATCGGCGACAACCGGCCGCGCGGCGAGGGCCGCTCCCATGTGACCGTGCTCGGGCACCCGCTCACCGCGGAGTCGACCGCGGCCATAGCGAACCGCATCACCGCGGTGGGCGGCAACATCGACCGCATCTTCCGCCTCGCGAAGTACCCGGTGACGGCGGTGGAGTTCGCCGTGTCGGGTGTCGCGACCGACGCGCTGCGCCCGGTCCTCGCCCTGGAGGCGCACCAGCGCGGGGTGGACGTCGCCGTGGTGTCGTCCGGGCTGCACCGCAGGGCGCGGCGGCTGGTGGTCATGGACGTGGACTCCACCGTCATCCAGGACGAGGTGATCGAGCTCTTCGCGGCGCACGCCGGCTGCGAGGACGAGGTCGCCGAGGTGACGGCCCGCGCGATGCGGGGCGAGCTGGACTTCGAGCAGTCGCTGCACGCGCGGGTGGCGCTGCTGGCGGGGCTGGACGCGTCCGTGGTGGACAAGGTGCGCCAGGAGGTCCGGCTGACGGCGGGCGCCCGCACGCTGATCCGCACCCTCAAACGCCTGGGCTACCAGGTGGGTGTCGTCTCGGGCGGCTTCACGCAGGTCACGGACGACCTCAAGGAGCGGCTGGGGCTGGACTTCGCGGCCGCCAACACCCTGGAGATCGTCGACGGCCGGCTCACCGGCCGGGTGGTCGGGGAGGTCGTGGACCGCGCGGGCAAGGCGCGGCTGCTGCGGCGCTTCGCCGCGGAGGCCGGGGTGCCGCTCGACCAGACCGTCGCGATCGGCGACGGGGCGAACGACCTGGACATGCTCAACGCCGCCGGGCTCGGGGTGGCCTTCAACGCCAAGCAGGTGGTGCGGGAGGCCGCCGACGCCGCGGTCAACGTGCCGTTCCTGGACACGGTGCTTTACCTGCTGGGCATCACGCGCGAAGAGGTCGAGGCGGCCGACGCGCTGGACGGCGCGGTCGAGGCGTAGCCACCGGAGAGGGTCCGCGCCCCGCGGCGGGACCCGGAGCGCGTACGCACCGCCCCGGGCCCGTCGCCGCTGTCCGCGGCCCGGTCAGTCGTGCGGGGACCAGAACTCGACCAGGCGCCCCACGCCGTGCTCGACCGTCTTCCAGGGACCGGTGAAGGTGATCACGGCGATCGACGCGGTGGGGAAGCCCGTTCGCTCGATCCGCGCGAGGGCGTCCCCCTCGCTGCTGCCGGCGAGAGCGTCGGCGAGGGCGTGGATTCCCGGGTTGTGGCCCACCAGCAGCAGGTCGTCGACGTCCTCGGGGGTCTCGTTGAGCAGCGCGAGCAGGTCTCCGAGGGTGGCGTCGTACAGCCGCTCCTCGTAGACGGTCCGGGGGCGGTGGGGAAGTTCGTGCGCGACGAGCTTCCAGGTCTCGACGGTGCGGACGGCCGAGGAGCAGAGGGTCAGGTCGAACGGGATGTCCAGCTCCATGAGCCTGCGGCCGGCGACCGGCGCCTCCTTGCGTCCACGGTCGGCCAACGGCCGCTCGTGGTCGGGAACGGCGGGCCAATCGGCCTTGGCGTGCCGGAGCAGGACGATCCGGCGGGGCGATGCAGCTGCGCTCATGACCCTCAGCTTTCCAGAAAACCGCCCGGCAGGCGCGGGAGCGGCCCGGATCGCGGACGGCGTGCGGAGGTTACAGCAGGTGTTGCAGCAATGCCGGTAGCACCTCGGCAAGCCGGGTGAACAGGCGTGCGGCGGGTTCGGCCGCCGAGGCGTTCGCGGTTCCGGGCCCCGCGACGAACGCGAGCAGCGCGGCGAAGGCGAGGGCGGGCAGCGCCAGCGCCCACCACGGCAGGCGCGTCTGCGCGGCGCCGTCGGCCGCGGCACGAACGGTGCGGGGGCGCGGGGCGCGCGAGGGAACAGCCTGCGTGGACACGGGACCGCCTCCGAGGTGCGGGGTGCTGATTGACCTTGCACCACGACGCTACGGAACCGCGGACCGCCGGCCCATCGGGTGGCCCACCCACTTGACCCTGACCCTGACCCCCTAGGGGAGGTGGGGTTGTCCCCACCCCGGGGGTCGGGGGCCGGGTCAGCCGAACTTGGCGCCGATGGTGGCGATCACCGCGACGAGGGCGGGGACGGCGAGCATGAGGCCGAAGATGATCAGGAGCTTCTTCTGCGGCTGCGGGGGGTTGGGCTCGAGCACGGGCATGGCCTCAGTCTGGCACCGGCCCGCGGCAGCCCCGCACCCGGGTCGCCCGGGACGCCGGGTGCGTCAGAGTTCGTCCTCCACCGACCGGTCGCGCCCGGCGACCATGCCCGCGGCGATCTGCGGCAGCAGCAGGGCGAGCATGAAGGCGACGGGCAGGTCCCAGCCGCCGCTGTGCTGGTAGAGGACGCCGACCAGGATCGGGCCCGGGATGGAGATCAGGTAGCCGGTGCACTGCGCGAAGGCCGACAGCCGCACCACTCCCGCGCCGGTGCGCGAGCGCATCCCGATCATGGTGAGGGCGAGCGGGAAGGAGCAGTTGGAGATCCCGAGCAGGACCGCCCACACCCAGGGCGCGGCGGCGGGCGCGAGCCACAGTCCCGCGTACCCGGCGAGCCCGAACAGGCCGAGGCCCACGGCCAGTCCGCCCTGGTGCCGCATCCGCCCCGCGAGCGCGGGCAGCACGAAGGACAGCGGCACACCCATCACCATGGTGACGGCGAGCAGCACTCCGGCGGCGGAGGCGGAGATCCCCGCGTCACGGAAGATCTGCGGCAGCCAGCCCATGGTGATGTACGCGCCGGTGGCCTGGAGCCCGAAGTACACGGCCAGCGCCCAGGCGGTGCGGCTGCGGGTGATCCGGCCGGCCGCGACGGGGGCGGTCACCGCGGGGGCCACGGGGGCCGGGACGGGCGCGGTGCCGGCGCCGGCACCGCTGCGGTCGCGCACCAGGGCGAGCCAGGGCACGACGGCCGCGACCGCGACCACCGCCCAGACACCGAGGCCGGCGCGCCAGTCGCCGCCCAGCGCACGTGTCACGGGGACGGTGGCCGCGGCCGCCAGGGCGGTGCCCAGGGAGAGCGCCATGGAGTACAGGCCGGTCATGGTGCCCACGCGATCGGGGAAGTAGCGCTTGACGACCACGGGCATCAGGACGTTGCCGACGGCTATGCCGGCCAGTGCCAGGGCGCTGGCGGCGAGGAAGACGACGGTGCCCCCGGCGAACGGGCGCAGGGCCAGTCCGAGTGCGATGGCGGTCAGTCCTCCGCAGACCACAGCGCCGGGGCCGCGGCGGCGGGCCAGCCGCGGCGCGGCCACGCCGAAGAGGGCGAAGCACAGGGCCGGCACGGAGGTGAGCAGCCCGGCGACGGTCCCGCTCATGCCCAGCCCGTCGCGGACCTCCTCCAGGAGCGCGCCGAGGCTCGTGATGGCGGGTCGCAGGTTGAGTGCGGCGAGGACGAGCGCGACGGCGACGAAAACCCGGGTGCGGGCGCGGGTGTGCGTCATGCTCTGCGGAGCGGCGGACCGCTGTACGGGCAGGGCGGGTCCTGCCGTGGCAGGGTCGATCGTTGTGGCTTCGTCGTCACGCATGCGCACCATCATAGAATGATGGGATGAATCCTGAGGAGGGTCCATGCCCCTGACCTCGCCCCGGCGGTCCGTGCTCGCCGACCAGGTGATCACACAACTGCGCGCCCAGATCACCTCCGGTGAGTGGCCGGTGGGATCACGCATCCCCACCGAGACGCAGCTGGTGGAGCAGCTCGGGGTGGCCCGCAACACCGTCCGCGAGGCCGTCCGGGCACTGGCGCACAACGGTCTGCTGGACATCCGGCAGGGATCGGGCACCTATGTGCTGGCGACGAGCGAGATGGCCGGCGTCATGCACCGCCGCTTCGCCGACGCCGATCCCCGGCACGTCGCCGAGCTGCGCAGCGCCTTGGAGGCCGCCGCGGCGTCGCTGGCCGCCTCGCGGCGCACCGAGCGCGATCTCCGGCAGCTGGACGCGGCTCTCGCGCGGCGTGAACGGGCCTGGCACGCCGGGCGCGCGGACGTCTTCGTGGACGCCGACGCGGCGCTGCACCTGTCGGTCGTGGCCGCCTCGCACAACGAGGTCATCGCCGAGCTCTACGCCGACCTCGGCGAGGTGCTGCGCGAGTTCCTCCGCGCCGACATCGGGGAGGAGCTGAGCGCCGAGACGTACGTGGACCACTCCCGGCTGGTCGAGGCGATCCGCCAGGGGGACCCTATGGCGGCTTCGGAGGAGGCCGCGGGCCACGCCTTCAGCTGCCGCTTCCGTCCGGCAGACGGGTGACCCAGACGCTCGATATCTCCTCCCAGCAGCGGTCGCTCAGCGTCACCGTCTCCGCCGGGCCCACCGGGACCTGCGAGCCGTCCACGTCCGGGTCCCACCACTGGGCGCACTCGATGTGCAGCTGCACGTGGTCGACGTCCGGATCCGGGTTGAAGCAGACGGCCACGCCCTCGCTGCCCTGCACGGAGGTCCGGCACTCGGTGTCCTCGACCGCCCCGGACGCCGCCCGGGCCGCCGCCGCTGCCGGGCCCGCGACCACCGAGGCCGCCGCCGCTGCCGCCACCGCGTAGAAGCGCACACGCACGATGCACACCCTCCCTCCGCTGCCCCGGTTCGTCCCCCTCGCCCCGCACCCCATGGTGGCGGCGCACACCCGGGACCACCCGGGTTGCTGGGCCGAACGGGGGACGCCGGCCCCGAACGCGCGTACGGCCCCGGCCCGCCCGAAGGCGGCACCGGGGCCGTAGGAGACGAACGACGACGGGGAAGGGACCCGCCGGCGTCAGGCGCCGATCGCGTGCAGGCCGCCGTCGACGTGCACGATCTCGCCCGTGGTCTTGGGGAACCAGTCGCTGAGCAGCGCCACGACTCCGCGGCCGGCCGGCTCGGGGTCGGCCACGTCCCACTCCAGGGGTGAGCGGTGGTTCCAGACGTCGGCGAGCTCGCTGAAGCCCGGGATGGACTTCGCGGCCATGGAGCCGATCGGGCCCGCCGAGATCAGGTTGCAGCGGATGTTCTGCTTGCCGAGGTCACGCGCGATGTAGCGCGACGTGGCCTCCAGGGCGGCCTTGGCCGGGCCCATCCAGTCGTACTGCGGCCAGGCGTACTGCGCGTCGAAGGTGAGGCCGACGACCGAGCCGCCCTCCTGCATCAGCGGCAGGCAGGCCATGGTGAGCGCCTTCAGCGAGTACGCGGAGACGTGCATGGCCGTGGCGACGGACTCGAACGGCGTGTTCAGGAAGTTGCCGCCGAGCGCGTCCTGCGGCGCGAAGCCGATGGAGTGGACCACGCCGTCCAGGCCGCCCAGCTCCTCGCGCACCACGTCGGCCAGGGAGGCCAGGTGCTCGCCGTTGGTGACGTCCAGCTCGATGACCTTGACGGGCCTGGGCAGCTTCTTGGCGATGCGCTCGGTGAGCGTGGGCCGCGGGAACGCCGTGAGGATGATCTCGGCGCCCTGCTCCTGGGCGAGCCTGGCGGTGTGGAAGGCGATGGAGGACTCCATCAGCACGCCCGTGATGAGGACGCGTTTGCCGGCGAGGATTCCGCTCATGCTCAGTGACCCATGCCCAATCCGCCGTCCACGGGAATGACGGCTCCAGTGATGTATGCGGCCTCGTCGGAGGCGAGGAAGCGGACCGAGGCGGCGATCTCCTCGGGCTGCGCGTACCGGCCCGCGGGGACCTGGCTGACGATGGCCTTGCGCTGCTCGTCGGTGAGCACGCGGGTCATGTCGGTGTCGACGAAGCCGGGGGCGACGACGTTGACGGTGATGTTGCGCGAGCCGAGCTCGCGGGCGAGGGAGCGGGCGAAGCCGACCAGGCCGGCCTTGGAGGCGGCGTAGTTCGCCTGTCCCGCCTGGCCCGTCAGGCCCACCACGGAGGAGATCAGCACGACACGGCCCTTGCGGGCCCGCAGCATCGCCTTCGAGGCACGCTTGACCATGCGGAAGGTGCCGGTGAGGTTGGTGTCGATGACGGAGGTGAAGTCCTCCTCCGACATGCGCAGCAGCAGCTGGTCGCGGGTGACGCCGGCGTTGGCCACCAGCACCTGTACGGGACCCTGCTTCTCCTCGATCTCCTTGTAGGCCTGCTCGACCTGCTCGGGATCCGTGATGTCGCAGCGGACGGCGAGGAAGCCGGCCGGCGGCTCGCCCGAGCGGTAGGTGATGGCGACCTGGTCACCGGCGTCGGCGAAGGCCCGGGCGATGGCGAGGCCGATGCCCCGGTTTCCTCCGGTGACGAGAACCGAGCGGCTCAACGGATCACCCTTTCCATAGTGGTCTTGTACACCGAAAAACTATCTGCCTACGCGGCGGTACGGAGAATCGACCCCCGACAGGGGCGTGTCCGCGTCGCTGTCGAGTCCCTACAGAAAACGGCAGGCGGGGGCGGTGTCGGAGGGGCATGATTCACTGCGGAGGACATGACGCACACCGACGTTGAGGCATCGGGCAGAAGGGGAGGCCGTCGTGCCCCATGAGGTCGATCAGTCATTTCTGGCGCTGCCGCTGAGGCCGCTGGCCGACGCCGCGCTGGCACGCGCCCGCGCACTGGGCGCCGAGCACGCCGACTTCCGCTTCGAGAGGGTGCGCGGGGCCGCCTGGCGGCTGCGCGACGGCAGACCGTCCGGTTCCTCGGACACCACGGACATGGGCTACGCGGTGCGCGTCGTGCACGGCGGGGCCTGGGGCTTCGCCTCCGGGGTGGACCTGACGATGGATGCGGCGGCGCGGGTGGCCGGCCAGGCGGTCGCCATGGCGAAGCTGTCCGCGAAGGTGATCGCCGCGGCGGGCTCGGACGAGCGCGTGCAGCTCGCGCCGGAGCCCGTGCACGCGGACAAGGTCTGGGTCTCGGCGTACGACGTCGACCCCTTCGATGTGCCCGATGCCGACAAGACCGCTCTGCTGGCCGAGTGGAGCGGCCGGTTGCTGGCCGCTCCGGGCGTGTCGCACGTGGACGCCTCGCTCATGACCGTCCACGAGAACAAGTTCTACGCCGACACCTGGGGCACGACCACGACCCAGCAGCGGGTGCGGGTGCACCCGCAACTGACCGCCGTCGCGGTGGACCCGGCCTCCGGCGAGTTCGACTCCATGCGCACCCTGGCCCCGCCGGCCGGCCGCGGCTGGGAGTACCTGACCGGCACCGGCTGGGACTGGGACACCGAGCTCGCGGAGATCCCGGAGCTGCTCTCCGAGAAGATGGCGGCCCCCTCGGTGGAGGCGGGCGCGTACGACGTGGTGGTCGACCCGTCCAATCTCTGGCTGACCATCCACGAGTCGATCGGCCACGCCACCGAACTGGACCGCGCGCTGGGATACGAGGCCGCCTACGCCGGCACCTCCTTCGCCACCTTCGACCAGCTGGGCAAGCTGCAGTACGGCTCCGCGCACATGAACGTCACCGGCGACCGCACCGCCGAGCACGGGCTGGCGACCGTCGGCTACGACGACGAGGGCGTCGCCGGCCAGTCCTGGGACCTGATCAAGGACGGCGTCCTGGTCGGCTACCAGCTGGACCGGCGCATCGCGCGGCTGACCGGCTTCGAGCGCTCCAACGGCTGCGCCTACGCCGACTCCCCCGGCCATGTGCCGGTGCAGCGGATGGCGAACGTGTCGTTGCGGCCCGCGCCGGACGGCCCGTCGACGCAGGAGCTGATCGGCGGCGTGGAGCGCGGCATCTACATCGTCGGCGACCGCTCGTGGTCCATCGACATGCAGCGCTACAACTTCCAGTTCACCGGGCAGCGCTTCTTCAGGATCGAGAACGGCCGGCTGGCCGGCCAGCTGCGCGACGTCGCCTACCAGGCGACCACCACCGACTTCTGGGGCTCCATGGAGGCCGTCGGCGGCCCGCAGACCTACGTCCTCGGTGGCGCCTTCAACTGCGGCAAGGCCCAGCCGGGCCAGGTCGCCGCCGTCTCGCACGGCTGCCCGTCCGCGCTCTTCCGCGGCGTGAACATCCTCAACACCACGCAGGAGGCCGGTCGATGAGCACCCTCTCCAAGCCCCACGAGATCGTCGAGCGGGCCCTGGAGCTGTCCCGTGCGGACGGCTGCGTGGTCATCGCCGACGAGGACTCCTCGGCCAACCTGCGCTGGGCGGGCAACGCCCTGACCACCAACGGCGTCACCCGCGGCCGCACACTCACGGTGATCGCGACCGTGAACGGCGCGCAGGGCACCGCCTCGGGCGTGGTGTCGCGTGCCGCGGTCACCGCGGACGACCTGGAGCCGCTGGTGCGCGCCGCCGAGGCGGCGGCACGCGACGCGGGACCCGCCGAGGACGCCCAGCCGCTGGTCGAGGGGGTACCCGCGAGCGCCTCCTTCACCGAGCCGCCCGCCGAGACCGGCTCCGAGGTCTTCGCGGCCTTCGCGCCGGCGCTCGGCGAGTCCTTCGCCGTGGCCCGGGCCGGCGGCCGGCGGTTGTACGGCTTCGCCCAGCACAGCGTCACCTCGACCTACCTGGGCACCTCTACGGGTCTGCGGCTGCGCCACGACCAGCCCAGCGGCACGCTCGAACTCAACGCCAAGTCCGAGGACATGTCCCGCTCGGCGTGGGCCGGCGCGGCCACCCGCGACTTCACCGACGTCGACCCCGCGGCGCTCGACGCCGAACTGGCGCAGCGGCTGGCCTGGGCCGAGCGCCGGATCGACCTGCCCGCCGGGCGGTACGAGACGCTGCTGCCGCCGTCGGCGGTGGCGGACCTGGTGATCTATCAGCAGTGGAGCTCCGCGGCCCGGGACGCGGCGGAGGGCCGCACGGTCTTCAGCAAGCCCGGCGGGGGCACCCGGATCGGCGAGCGGCTGTCGGACCTGCCCCTGACGCTGCGCAGCGACCCGCACGAACCCGGCCTGGAGTCGGCCCCGTTCGTGATCGCGCACGCCTCGGGTGACGACTCGTCGGTTTTCGACAACGGCCTGCCGGTCGAATCGACGGACTGGCTGCGCGACGGCGTGCTGCGGCGGCTGTTCACCACCCGGCACAGCGCGGGACTGACCGGTCTGCCGACGGCGCCGGTCGGGGGCAATCTGATCCTCGACGGCGGCGGCAAGCGCTCCCTGGAGGAACTGGTCGCGGACACCGGGCGCGGGCTGCTGTTGACCTGCCTGTGGTACATCCGCGAGGTCGACCCGGCCACCCTGCTGCTGACCGGGCTGACCCGCGACGGGGTCTACCTGGTGGAGGGCGGCGAGGTGACCGGTGTGGTCAACAACTTCCGGTTCAACGAGTCGCCGGTGGACCTGCTGGGCCGGGTCACCGAGGTGGGCCGCACCGAGCGGACGCTGCCCCGCGAGTGGGGCGACTGGTTCACCCGGGCCGCGTTCCCGGCGATGCGGATCCCGGATTTCAACATGAGTTCGGTCAGCCAGGGGGTCTGACCGCCGACAAGGGGTGGGCGATGGACGAGAAGCAGACGGTCAAGGTCTCGAAGTTCCTGGCCCGCGTGCTGCGGCACGATCCGGGGTCGATCGGGATCGCCCTCGACGAGGGAGGCTGGGTGGACGTGGACGTGCTGATGGCCGCGTCCGCCCGGGCGGGCCGGCGCTTCTCGCGTGCCGACCTGGACCATGTCGTGGCCAGCAACAACAAGAAGCGGTACGCGTACTCGGAGGACGGCCGGCGGATCAGGGCCAGCCAGGGCCACTCGGTGGAGGTCGACCTCGGTCTGGCCGCCACCGAGCCGCCCGCCGTCCTCTACCACGGCACCGCCAGGACGACCCTGCCGATCGTGCTGGCCGAGGGCCTGCGCCCGATGACCCGTCAGGACGTGCACCTGTCGGCGGACGTGGAGACGGCCGTGCGCGTGGGCACGCGGCACGGCCGTCCGGTGGTGCTCGAGGTGGACGCCGCGGGACTGGCCGCCACGGGCCACGTCTTCCGGGTGAGCGCCAACGGCGTGTGGCTCACCGACCGGGTGCCGCCCGCCTTCCTGCGGCAGCACCACTCCTGAGACGGCAGCCGGGCGTCAGACGGCCGTGCGCTGCCTTCTGCCGCGGACCGAGGCCCACAGCGGCGTCACCACGGCCACCACGAGGATGGCGCCGATGATCTGCAGCACGTGCCTGATCCAGTCGATGCCCGCGGTGTGCTTGACGCCGAGCCAGCCGGAGACCGCGTTCCCCAGGAACGCGCCGAGGATGCCGCAGATGATGGTGAGCCACCAGGGGATGTCCTGCCTGCCCGGCAGGAGGAGCTTCGCGAGGAAGCCGAGCACGATGCCGACGATGATCGCCCAGACCCAGTTCATGACGTCAGTCTGTGCGGGGCCCCGGTACGTCGCATGCGGGATACCGCCATACGTTGTACGGCGGTATCGAGGGTGTCACCCGGAGGCCGCCCCCGCTCTCGAATGCGGCGGACACGCGGCGTAACGTGGAGGGCGTCGGAACCGGGAGCTTCCGGCATTTCGAGCAGGCGGTGGGAACGTGATGCGGAAGCACAGTGATCCAGGGGTCTTCCGGATCACCGGGACGGCGGCGGGGCTCACGGAGGACGTCCGGGGCCGGCAGCGCCGCTACATCATCTCGATGTCCGTGCGCACCCTTTCGTTCATCCTGGCCGTCGTCCTGTGGCACGTGTGGACCCCGCTGGCGTGGGTGGCGCTCGTCGCCGGGCTGGTGCTGCCGTACATCGCCGTGGTGCTCGCCAACGCGGGCCGTGAGAACGCCCGCAACCTGCCGTCCTCGCACCTCCCGCCGGTCGTGCCCCCGGCTCTGGGGCCCGGGCGGGAACGGCTTCCCGAGGAGGCCGGGAGGGAAGCCGACGGACGCTCGTCCTCCGGTCGCGGCTGACCCTTTTCCGGACCTCCGAAGCTCAAGAAAAGCTCAGATCAATCATGGGCATCCACTCCACTGGGGGCCTTTCCGCGTGACATACTGCGTACGCGCTCCGCATCCCCCGTCGGAGCGACGGACCGACGCCGGGCGGCTCCCCCCGTGGCTGCCCGGCGTCGCCATGTTTGGATGGGGTTCGTGACCAACGAATCGCCGATCTGCTCCGCCAAGGGGTGCCGCGCCCCCGCTGTGTGGGTGCTCTCCTGGAACAACCCCAAGCTCCACACCCCGGAACGCCGCAAGACCTGGCTGGCCTGCGAGGAGCACCGCGAGCACCTGTCGTCGTTCCTGGGTGTGCGGGGGTTCCTCAAGGACGTCGTGCGTTTCGAGGAGTGGGAGGAGCCGGCCGGCCGGGACTCAGCCGCCGATCGCTGACATCGGGCGCTCGGGCTGCAGGAACGAGGGGTCGTCGAGGCCGGAGCCGGCCTTCTTGCCCCACATCGCGACCTTCCACAGCTCGGCGATCTCCTCGTCGGATCCGCCGGAGCGCAGTGCGCCGCGCAGGTCCGACTCCTCGCGGGCGAACAGGCAGTTGCGTATCTGGCCGTCGGCGGTGAGCCGGGTGCGGTCGCAGGCGCGGCAGAAGGGGCGGGTGACGGAGGCGATCACGCCGACCCGGCCGGGGCCGCCGTCGACCAGCCAGCGTTCCGCCGGGGCGTGCCCACGTGCCTCGTCGGGCTCGGGGGTGAGGACGAAACGGGTGGCCAGGCTCGCCAGGATCTCCTGGGCGGTGACCATGTCGCTCCGCTGCCAGCCGTGCTGGGCGTCGAGCGGCATCTGCTCGATGAAGCGCAGCTCGTAGCCGTTTTCGAGGGCCCAGGCCAGGAGCTCGGGGGCCTCGTCGTCGTTGACCCCCCGCATCAGCACGCTGTTGACCTTGACGGGGGTCAGTCCCGCGTCTCGGGCGGCCTCCAGGCCGCGCAGGACGTCATGGTGCCGCTTGCGGCGGGTCAGCGCCTGGAAGACCTCGGGGCGCAGGGTGTCCAGGGAGACGTTGACACGGTTCAGTCCGGCGGCGTGCAGCGCGGCGGCCGTGCGTTCGAGGCCGACGCCGTTGGTGGTGAGGGAGAGCTTGGGGCGGGGCTCCAGGGCCGCGCAGCGCTCGACGATGCCGACGAGCCCGGGCCGCAGCAGGGGCTCGCCGCCGGTGAAGCGGACGTCCTTGACCCCGAGCAGCGTGACGGCGATGCGCACCAGCCGGACGATCTCGTCGTCGGTCAGCAGCTCGGGCTTGCCGAGCCACTGCAGCCCTTCTTCCGGCATGCAGTACGTGCAGCGCAGATTGCACCGGTCGGTCAGCGAGACCCGCAGGTCAGTGGCGATCCGGCCGTAGGTGTCGAGCAGCACGGCACGCCTCCTTCCTGCGGTCGGGCCGGTGGCACGGCAGTGCCGTCCCGTTACTTCGCAGCCTACGGGACGGCACTGACGTTCAACAGTCTGTTCAGTGCGCTCCGGCCCCGGTGAGGGAGCGGACCTCCAGCTCCGCGTACTTGCGGTCGGCGTCCGGTTCGGGCTTGGACAGGAGCGTGCCCAGGATGCCGAACAGGAAACCGACGGGGATGGAGACGATGCCCGGGTTCTCCAGCGGGAACCAGTGGAAGTCCTCGCCGGGGAACATCGAGGTCGCCTTGCCGGACACGACCGGCGAGAAGACCACCAGGACCACGGAGGTGATCAGGCCGCCGTAGATGCTCCACAGCGCGCCGCTGGTGTTGAAGCGCTTCCAGAACAGGCTGTAGAGCAGCGTCGGCAGGTTCGCGGAGGCCGCGACGGCGAAGGCCAGGGCGACCAGGAAGGCGATGTTGAGCTTGCCCGCGAAGATGCCGAGCAGGATGGCGACGGCCCCGATGGCGACGGCCGCGATCTTGGCCGCGGCCACCTCCTCCTTCTCGCTCGCCGTCCCCTTGCGGATGACGTTGGCGTACAGGTCGTGCGCGAAGGAGGACGAGGAGGCGAGTGTGAGCCCGGCGACCACCGCCAGGATGGTGGCGAAGGCGACCGCCGAGATCACCGCGAGGAGGATGGCGCCGCCCGTTGAGCCGGCGCCGCCGCCGATCTCCTGGGCCAGCAGCGGGGCCGCGGTGTTGCCGGCCGCGTTGGAGGTGGTGATCGTCTCCGGGCTGAGCAGGGCGGCGGCGCCGAAGCCCAGCGCGATCGTCATCAGGTAGAAGCAACCGATGATGCCGATCGCCCAGTTGACCGACGTGCGGGCGGCCCTGGCCGTGGGGACGGTGTAGAAGCGGATCAGGATGTGCGGCAGCCCGGCGGTGCCGAGCACGAGCGCCAGGCCCAGCGAGATGAAGTCGATCTTCGAGGTCGAGGTGACGCCGTACTTCAGGCCCGGCTCGAGGAAGGCCGCTCCCTTGCCGCTCTTCTCGGCGGCGGCGCCCAGGAGCGTGGACAGGTTCCAGTGGAACTTGGCGAAGACCAGGATGGTGATGAGCAGGGTGCCGCCGATCAGCAGGACGGCCTTGACCATCTGCACCCAGGTGGTGCCCTTCATGCCGCCGATCGTCACGTACAGCACCATGACGACGCCGACGAGGACGACGATCAGCCGCCGCGGGCCCTCGCCGGTGATGCCGAGCAGCAGGGCCACCAGGGCGCCGGCCCCGACCATCTGCGCCAGCAGGTAGAAGATGCTGACGACGATGGTCGAGATGCCCGCCGCGGTGCGCACGGGGCGCTGGCGGAGCCGGAAGGCCAGGGCGTCGGCCATGGTGAACCGGCCGGAGTTGCGCAGCGGTTCGGCGACCAGCAGCAGCGCCACCAGCCAGGCGACGAGGAAGCCGATCGAGTAGAGGAAGCCGTCGTAGCCGACGAGGGCTATGGAGCCGGCGATGCCGAGGAACGAGGCCGCCGACATGTAGTCGCCGGAGATGGCGAGGCCGTTCTGGAAGCCGCTGAAGGAACGGCCGCCGGCATAGAAGTCGGTGGCGTCCTTGGTCTGGCGGCCGGCCCAGACGGTGATGGCGAGGGTCGCCACGACGAACACGGAGAAGAGGCTGATGATCAGCGTCCGGTGGTCACTGGCCCCGGCCGCGAGGACCTGGGCTCCCATGGTGTGCGGCGCGGTCATGCGGAGGCCTCCGTGCTCTCGGTCTCACCGGTGTCCTGGGTGCCCTCCATGCGCGCCTTGATGGCGTCGGAGTGCGGGTCGAGCTTGGAGTTCGCGTGGCGTGAGTACCACACGGCGATCCCGAAGGTGGTGGCGAACTGGGCGAGCCCGAAGACGAGGGCGACATTGATGTGGCCCAGCACCTTGGTGTCCATGAAGCCGCCCGCGTAGTTGGACAGCAGGACGTACAGCAGGTACCAGGCGATGAACGCGATGGTGAGCGGGAAGGCGAACGAGCGGTGGGAGCGGCGCAGTTGGGCGAACTCCGCGCTCGCCTGCACCTCGGCGTACGAGGCCGCTGACGGCGGACCGGAGGTAGCCGACTGTCGTGCGGAATCCACGATGCCTCCTGTGGGGGCGGAGCTGGGCAGGCACGAGCACGCGACGCGAGCCGAACGTGAGCTACGTCACGCAAAGATCGGACCCGCGCATGGTAAAGGCGTGGCCATGGGCTTCGACAGGGGGCGGTGGTTGAAAATTGTCAGGTCCTTACCAGACGGAATCCGAGCTTTCCCCCCAAACGCATTGAAGGGGTGCTCGGGACGGCGCTAGGTTCCGTCGTCATGTACCCGTCCGGTGGCAACTCCGCCCCGGTGACGAGTAGTCGGACGATTGGAGATCCCATGGCTCCCCTGCCAGGACGGCACCGCGCTCTCGCGATACCCATCGGCATGGTGCTGGCGGGTGCCCTCGCGATCCTGCCGAACGCCGCCTCGGCCGCCACGGCCGGCACCGCCTCGGGCAACGGCACCGCCGCCGACGGCCCGTTGCTGTCGTACGTGGTCAACACCACCCGGACCAACAGCGGAACCGTCAAGGACGTCCAGCAGGCGATCGACCGCAACGGCGGTGACATCGTCGCGACGTACAAGAAGATCGGCGTGATCGTCGTCCACTCGGCGAACCCCGCGTTCGCCACCGCCATGCGCACGGTACGCGGGGTGGAGTCGGCGGGCGCCACCCGCACCGCGGCGCTCCCCACCGCCTCCACGACCGAACTGGGCGCCCCGGAGCGCATCTCGGCGGCCGAGGCCGCCGCGGCCAAGTCCAAGGCCGCTCCCGGTCAGGAGCCGCTGGAGGCGGACCAGTGGGACCTGGCGGCCATCGGCGCCGACAAGGCGGCGAGGATCGACCCCGGGGACCGCCACGTGACCGTCGCCGTCATCGACACCGGCGTCGACGACACCCACCCCGACCTGGCGGCCAACTTCTCCGCCAAGCAGTCCGCCAACTGCGTGGGCGGAGTGGCCGACACCAGTCCCGGCGCCTGGCGCCCGTACAGCCCGGACGCCTACCACGGCACCCACGTGGCGGGCGAGATCGCGGCCGCGCGCAACGGCGTCGGTGTCGCGGGCGTGGCCCCGGGCGTGCGGGTCGCCTCCATCAAGGTGGCCGATCCCGTCACGCAGCTGTTCTACCCGGAGAGCGTGGTCTGCGCCTTCGTCTTCGCCGCCGAGAACAGCGTGGAGATCACCAACAACAGCTACTACATCGACCCGTGGCTCTACAACTGCCTCGACGACCCCGACCAGCGGGCCATCGTCGACGCGGTCGACCGGGCCGCCCGGTACTCCCAGGACAAGGGCGTGCTGAACATCGCCTCGGCGGGCAACTCCAACCACGACCTCGACTCCGACGCGATCGTGGACACCACCAGCCCCGACGACGCCACCCCGGTCACCCGGACCGTCGACCCGCACGTCTGCTGGGACATCCCGACCCAGCTGCCGGGCGTCGTCACCGTCTCCGCGACCGGAGTGCAGAAGCTGAAGTCGTACTACTCCAGCTACGGCCTCGGGGTCGTCGACGTCGCCGCCCCCGGCGGCGACCGCTTCCAGGTCCCGGGCACCCCGTCCGGGAACGGCCGCATCCTGTCGACGCTGCCGGGCAACACCTACGGCTACCTGCAGGGCACGTCGATGGCCTCGCCGCACGTGGCGGGCGTCGCCGCGCTCCTGAAGAGCACCCACCGGCACGCGACGCCCGAGCAGCTGCAGTGGATGCTCAAGGCGCAGGCCGACAATCCCGGTTGCCCGACGGGCCTGTACGACCCCGACGGCAACGGCGTGCAGGACGCCACCTGCACCGGCGGGCCGCACGTCAACAGCTTCTACGGCTACGGCATCGTGGACGCCCTGGACGCCGTCACCGAGTGACGACGGCGCCCGGGGCACCGGCGCACCGCTCTCAGGCCTTCACCAGGACCTTGAGGGCGGTGCGTTCGTCCATCGCCTTGTAGCCGCCGGGAACGCCGTCCAGGCCGACCGTCAGGTCGAAGACCGCGGACGGGTCGATCGTGCCGTCCAGCACGTCCGGCAGCAGCTCGGGGATGTAGCTGCGGACGGGGGCGACCCCGCCGCGCAGGGCGATGTTGCGGTCGAACATGTCGCTCAGGTCCAGGCCGGTACCGCTGCCATGGGGGACGCCGACGTAGCCGATGGCGCCGCCGTCGCGTGTGACGGCGACCGCGGTGCGCATGGACTGCTCGGTGCCGACGGCCTCGATCACCGCGTGGGCGCCCTGGCCGCCGGTCAGTTCGCGGACCGCGGCGACGGCCGCCTCGCCCCGCTCGGCGACGACGTCGGTGGCCCCGAAGGAGCGGGCGATGGCGGTGCGCGCCTCGTGGCGGCCGAGCGCGATGATGCGCTCGGCGCCGAGCCGCCGCGCGGCCAGCACGCCGCACAGGCCCACCGCGCCGTCACCGACGACCGCGACGGTGGAACCGGGCCGCACCCCCGCGCCGACCGCCGCGTGGTGCCCGGTGCCCAGCACGTCGGAGAGGGTCAGCAGCCCGGCCAGCAGGCGCTCGTCGGACAGCGCCTCGGCGGGCAGCCGCACCAGGGTGGCGTCCGCGAACGGCACCCGCACGGCCTCGCCCTGGCCGCCGTCGGAGCCGACCTGGCCCCAGAAGCCGCCCTCGGTGCACGAGGTGGTGAGGCCGTCGGCGCAGTACGCGCAGACGCCGTCGGACCAGACGAACGGGGAGACGACCAGGTCGCCCCGCCTGAGCCCGGACACCTCGGAACCGGTCTCCTCCACCACGCCGAGGAACTCGTGCCCGATGCGCTGCCCCGGCTGCCGCGACGCGACGCCGCGGTAGGCCCACAGGTCGCTGCCGCAGATACAGGCCAGCACCACGCGCACGACGGCGTCCGTGGGCTGCCGTACGACCGGGTCGGCCACCTCCTCCACACGGATGTCGTGGGGGGCGTGGATCACGGTGGCGCGCATACGGAAGTCGTCCTAGCTGTTCGTACGAGTGGGGACGTACCACCGTACAGTCCGGCCGCGGGAAGGAACCGGGCGGCGAGGTACGTGAGCATGATCGGCAATCCGGCGGCGGGCGGCCGCGGGAGCGCGGCCCACCGCGTCCGGCCGGGGACGGAGAACGCCCCGCGCCACGCGAGAAGTGCGAGGCAGCAGACGTGGCCGGCCGGCCGAGAAGCGGCCCGTCCCGGCGAGGGACGCCGCGTCCCCGCCGAACCGCGCGAGCACGTCACCGGCCCGGCCCGGCGGCAGCGCCCTGGTGACGACCTCCGCCGTGCCCGTACGGCCTCCGGGTGCGCGGTCACGCCGCCGGGCCCTCGGGCCGCGGGGACCAGCCGGGGCCGCGCAGCAGGTGGCCTGCCCGGTCGCGCCAGCTGCGGGCGGCGGCGACGTCGCGGGCGATGGCGGCGTACTCGTGGGTGGCCACGCGCAGCGGGTTGAACGTCGCGATGTTCTTCGTCAGCCCGTACAGCGGCCGCTCGGTCTCGGCGGCGAAGGACCCGAAGAGCCGGTCCCACACGATCAGGATGCCGCCGAAGTTGCGGTCCAGGTAGCCGCCCTGCGAGGCGTGGTGCACCCGGTGGTGGGAGGGGGTGTTGAAGACGTACTCGACGGGGCGCGGCAGTTTCCCGATGCGCTCGGTGTGGATGCCGAACTGGTAGACGAGGTTGAGGGAGGAGCAGAAGGCGAGAGCCGCCGGGTGCACACCGCAGGCGATCAGCGGAAGGTAGAACGGCCACGACGTCAGACTCGTCCAGGGCTGGCGCAGCGCGGTGGAGAGGTTGAACCTCCGGCTGGAGTGGTGGATCACGTGGCACGCCCACAGGAGGCGGATCACATGGTGCCCGCGGTGCTGCCAGTAGTAGAAGAAGTCCTGGGCCGTCAGCATCAGCGGGATCGTCCACCAGAGCACGGGCACGCGGAGCGGGGTGAGGGCGTACACCGCGGTGTAGATCGCGACGATCGGGAACTTCCACAGGAAGTCGAAGAAGAGGCTGCCGAGTCCCATCGACAGACTGGTCGCGGTGTCCTTGGCGCCGTACCCGGCGGAGTCCTCGTCCGGGTGGATCCGGTAGCTGATCACTTCCAGGACGGTGAGCAGCACGAATGCGGGTATCGACCACATCACGGCATCGGGCAGTTGCGGCATGGCGGAACCATAGGGCCGCCTGGCGCCCGGCGAACAGATGTCGTTACCGATCGGTATGTCCCCGGGGCCGGCCGCACGAGGGCGCGACGGTCCGGGACGGGGGCCGAGGGACCCAACACGGCTTCCGGCAAGGGATGTGGGCGGTCCGGCACACCGGGCCGGTTCCCCGGGGACGGGGCGGAGGGCGCGGGCGACCCGGGGGGCTGACGGCCCCTCGGCCGAAGGCGCGGTCGGGCCCGGACCGGCGCCCCGGACCGGCGCGGCGGCTGCGGCGGGCACCCGGCGAAGGCCCGCCGCGGGGCCCGCTTCCGGCCCGTCCCACCGGCATTGACCGGGGCGGAGCCGGACGGGGCCGGTCCGGAGTGTCGGCGGCCGCCCGTATTGTGTTCCACCATGCACGCGTCCCAGCTTCCGCAGCCACCGTGGCCCGAGGCCTACCCCGACGGGTACGCCGTCGTGGACGTCGAGACCACCGGGCTCGGCCGCGACGACCGGATAGTCTCCGCCGCCGTCTACCGCCTGGACGCGCGGGGCGAGGTGCAGGACCACTGGTACTCACCCGTCAACCCGCAGCGGGACCCGGGTCCGGTGTGGATCCACGGCCTCACCTCCGACATGCTGGCCGACGCCCCGTTGTTCGGCGAGATCGCGGAGGAACTGGCCGCCCGGCTGGCGGGGCGCGTCTTCGTCGCCCACAACGCGGTCTTCGACTGGTCGATGCTGTCCAGGGAGTTCGCCCGCGCCCGGACCGTCGCACCGGTGGAGCACCGGCTGTGCACGATTGTGCTGTCCAAGGAGCTGGGCCTGCCGCTGCCCAACCACAAACTGGGATCGCTGGCCGCGCACTACGGCGTCGTGCAGCAGCGCGCCCACCACGCGCTGGACGACGCCCGTGTCCTGGCGGAGGTCTTCCGCCCCAGCCTCCACCAGGCGGCGGCCGGGGGCCTGCGGCTGCCGCTGCACGCCTGCCGCCCGCTCACCGAGTGGATCGACACCGCCGCGGAACCGCGGTCGGTGGCCGCCGGTTACCGCTCCACGTACCGGCCCATGAGCTGGCGGCCCAGCCGCAAGCGGCCCGCCTGCCCCTACCCCAATCCGGGGCGGCTGGAGCAGGACGGTCCGCTGATCCAGGGGATGCGGGTCGCCTTTTCGGGCGACACCAACGTCGACCGCGAACTGCTGGAGGACCGGGCGACCGAGGCCGGACTGCACGTGTCGTCCGGCGTCAGCCGGCTCACCAGCCTGCTGGTCACCAACGACCCGGGCGCCCTCACCAGCAAGACGGTGCGTGCCCGGCAGATGGGCACCCCCGTCATCGACGAGCGGCGCTTCGCCGAACTGCTCAGGGACGTCGCCCCGGCGCCCGACGTGCACGGCTGAGGCGGCCCGCGGCAGCCGTTCGGGTGGTAGCCGGGCGACGCACCCGTCCTGCGATTGCCGCTCCCCCGCGCCACCCGCACGCTGGGCCTCATGGCCCGATGTGAAGTCTGCGGCAACGACTACGTCATGAGCTTCGAGGTGCACGCCCAGGGGGCCGTGCACGTCTTCGACTGCTTCGAGTGCGCCATCCACCGGATGGCCCCCATCTGCGAGCACTGCCGGGTCCGGATCGTCGGCAAGGGCGTCGAGGTGGACGGCCACTGGTACTGCGGCGGGCACTGCGCCAAGGCCGAGGGCCGCACCGGCATCGTCGACCGCGTCGGGTCCGTGGCGTCCCGGAACTGACGGGCGGCCGACCGGCGGCCGACCGCGGGGTGACCGGCGACGGCACCGCCGCGTCCGACCCCTGCCGAAAGCGCCCTACGACCGAGTTGTACGGTCGTGGGGTGTACCGCTTCCTGTTGTCCCGCCAATGGGTGATCCTCACCCTCGTCGGACTGCTGATGATGCCCACCATGGTGCGGCTGGGTTTCTGGCAGTTGCACCGGCACGAGCGCCGGGTGGCGAACAACCACCTGATCTCGGACAACCTCAAGGCGACCCCGCTGCCCGTGGAGTCGCTGACCGGCCCGGGCACCGCCGTCCCGAAGAAGGACGTCTACCGGACGGTCACGGCGACCGGCCGCTACGACACCGCCCACGAGGTCGTCGCCCGCCAGCGCACCGCCGCCGACGGCGACAGCATCGGCTACCACGTCATCACCCCCCTGGTCATGGCCGACGGCCGCGCGGTGCTGGTCAACCGGGGCTGGATCGCGGCCGGCGGCAACCTCACGAAGCTCCCGAGGATCCCCGCCGCGCCCTCCGGCGAGGTCACCGTCACCGGGCGGCTGCGCCCCGACGAGACCACCTCCGAGACCGGCATCAGGAACAAGGGCGGACTCCCCGACCGCATGATCATGCTGATCAACAGCGAGCTGGTCGCCAAGGACCTGCCGGCCGGGGAGAAGCCGGTCGGCGGCTACATGGAGCTGTCCGCCACCTCGCCGAAGCCCGCGGGGCACCAGCCGGAGCTGATCCCCGAGCCGGACCACAGCAGCATCGGCATGCACATGGGCTACGCCATCCAGTGGTGGCTGTTCACGGCCATGGTGCCGGTCGGCTGGGTCATCCTGGTGCGCCGGGAGCGCAAGGAGCGGCTCGAGGCGCAGGGGGCCGCCCGGGAGAGCGCGGGCGGGCCCGGCGAGGGACCGGACTCCCCGTCCGGTCCGCGGTCCGGTGAGGACCCCGGCAGCGGCTCGGTGGAAGGGGACACGCCCGGCCAGGCGGTCGCTGCGGTCGCGTCCCCGTAGGCCGCGGGGCACCCTCTAAGGGGGGCCGAGCGCGGAGGCGGCACCGTGGCGGGACCCATCGAGAACTACGCGATCATCGGCGACCTGCAGACGGTCGCCCTGGTCGGCGGCAACGGCTCCATCGACTGGCTCTGTCTGCCCCGCTTCGACTCCGGTGCCTGCTTCGCCGCGCTCCTCGGCGGCCATGACAACGGCAACTGGCGTATCGCCCCCGCGTCCGCCCCCTCCGACGAGGCCTGCACGCGGCGCGCCTACCAAGGCGACACCTTGGTGCTCGAAAGCGTCTGGGAGACCCCCTCCGGCACCGTCAAGGTGATCGACTTCATGCCGCAGCGGGACCGTGCGCCCGACGTGATCCGCATCGTCGAGGGCGTCTCCGGCAGCGTCCCCGTGACCAGTGAGCTGCGGCTGCGCTTCGACTACGGGCACGTCGTGCCGTGGATGCGCCGCAGTGAGGGGCACCGGGTCGCCATCGCCGGTCCCGACTCGGTGTGGCTGCGCAGCGAGCCGCTGGTCCGCATGTACGGCAAGGACTTCGCGACCTGCGCGGACTTCACCGTCGCCCAGGGCGAGCGGATCGCCCTCACCCTCACCTGGCACCCCTCGCACGAGCGGCGGCCCCGGGCGATCGACCCCTACGAGGCGCTGCGGCAGAGCGTGCGGGACTGGGAGACCTGGTCGGCCCAGTGCTGTTACGACGGCCCCTGGCGGGACGCCGTGCTGCGCTCGCTGATCACCCTCAAGGCGCTGACGTACGCGCCCAGCGGTGGCATCGTCGCGGCGGCCACGACCTCGCTGCCCGAGGAGATCCGAGGCGTGCGCAACTGGGACTACCGCTTCTGCTGGCTGCGCGACGCGACGCTGACCCTCAACGTGCTGGTCGCCACCGGCTACCTCAAGGAGGCCTACCGCTGGCGCGACTGGCTGCTGCGCGCGGTCGCCGGCGACCCCGCCGACCTGCAGATCATGTACGGGATCGCGGGCGAGCGGCGGCTGCCCGAGCAGGAGCTGGGGTGGCTGGAGGGCTACGAGGCGTCGCTGCCGGTGCGGGTCGGCAACGCCGCCGCGACGCAGTTGCAACTCGACGTCTACGGCGAGGTCCTGGACTCGCTCTACCTCGCCCGCACCCGCGGCATGCGGGACGAGCCGCACGCCTGGGCGGTGCAGCGCTCGCTGATGGACTTCCTGGAGTCGGCGTGGCGCCGGCCCGACGAGGGGCTGTGGGAGGTGCGCGGCGACCGGCAGCACTTCGTGCACTCCAAGGTGATGGCCTGGGTGGCCGCCGACCGTGCGGTCCGCACGGTGGAGGCCCGGCCGCAGTTGTCGGGGAACGTCGCGGCCTGGCGCGCGATGCGCGACGAGGTGCACCGCGAGGTGTGCCGCAAGGGCTTCGACAAGGAGCGCAACACCTTCACGCAGTACTACGGCTCCAGGGAGCTGGACGCGGCGACGCTGCTCATCCCCCAGGTGGGCTTCCTGCCGGTGACCGACCACCGGGTGATCGGCACCGTCGACGCGGTGCGCACTGAGCTGGACCACGGCGGTTTCGTCCGCCGCTACACCCTGGAGGACAGCAGCGTGGACGGGCTGCCCGGCAGTGAGGGCGCCTTCCTGGCCTGCTCGTTCTGGCTCGCCGACGCCCTGCACCGCACGGGCCGGCGCGACGAGGCCCGCGCCCTCTTCGAGCGCCTGCTGGTCCTGCGCAACGACGTGGGGCTGCTCGCGGAGGAATGGGACCCGGTGGAGCAGCGTCAACTGGGCAACTTCCCGCAGGCGTTCAGCCACATCGGGCTCGTCAATACGGCACTCACGCTCGCCGGCAAGGAAGGGGCACGACACCGCTCATGGACCTCGGACTGAAGGATCGGGTGTACATCGTCACCGGCGCGACCCGCGGGCTGGGATTCGCCGCCGCGCGCGAACTGGTCGCGGACGGCGCGAAGGTGGTCGTCAGCGGGCGCGACGAGAAGCCGGTGGCCGGCGCCGTGGCGCAACTGGGCGGCTCCGCGAGCGCGACCGGGGTCGTCGCCGACAACGCCGACCCGCGGGCGCCGGAGCGCCTGGTCGCGGCGGCGCGGCGCGACTTCGGGCGGCTGGACGGAATGCTGATCAGCGTCGGCGGGCCGCCCCCGGGCACCGCGGACGTCGTCGGCGACGACCAGTGGCGCGCGGCCTTCGAGTCGGTCTTCCTGGGCGCGGTGCGGCTGTCGCGCGCGGCCGCGGAGGAACTGGGCGAGGGCGGGGTGATCGGCTTCGTGCTCTCCGGCTCGGTGTACGAGCCGATCCCGGGCCTGGCGATCTCGAACGGGCTGCGCCCGGGTCTGGCGGGCCACGCCAAGGATCTCGCCGGCCAGCTCGGCCCGCGCGGCATCCGTGTCGTCGGACTGGTCCCCGGGTCCATCGACACCGACCGGGCCCGCGAACTCGACGCCCTCACCAGTGACCCCGGCGCCGTCCGCGCCCGCCTGATCGAGCGCATCCCCCTGCGCCGCTACGGCGCCCCCGAGGAGTTCGGCCGCACGGCCGCCTTCCTGCTGTCGCCCGCCGCCTCGTACCTCACGGGGCTGATGGTGCCGGTCGACGGCGGCGTCCGCGCGGAGTACTGAGCCGCGGCGCCGTCAGGTGACCCGGGTGGCGCGGTGGCTGACGGCGCGCAGCCTGGCCTCGGCGGGGAGGACCGGCAGTCCGGCCGAGGTGCGGGCCCGGCGGAGCACGGCACCGTCGAGCTCGTCCAGGATGGTGCCGGGGACGGCGTGCGGGGAGAGGGCGAGGAGCAGCCGCGCCGTCGGGGCGGTGGGGGTCCCGCCGAGCACGGCGGCGACGTGGTCGACGCCCGGCAGCTCGGCGGCGTCCGCGGCGATGACCTCCTCCAGGGCGCGTCCGCGCAGGACCGCCCCGCCCCCGTCGTCGGCGTCGACGGCGAACCGGCGCAGCCGTCGCTCCCGCGGTTGCGCCAGCAGCCACCACAGGGCGGCCGACACGATCAGCGCCAGAGCCGTCAGGACGGCCGGCCACCACCAGGAGGTGTCCGTGTACCGGGTGCGGTCGCCCGTGGCGAGCAGGACGTCGTGAGGCCCCGTCCAGGGCCGGTCCAGCAGACCGGACCCGGCACCCAGCACGGCGGCTCCCGCGAGGAGCAGCACCAGGCCGACGAGGGCGAGCAGGACGCGGTTCACCGTGGAGCGCACCGCGCTCACCCCGTTTCCATGCGGCGTACGTGCAGCGACAGCGCGAGCGGCCGGTACAGCCCCAGCTCGTCCAGGGCCGCGGCGAGGGCCGTCTCCAGGTCGGCCCGCACCTCGGCGGTCTCCCTGAAGGCCACCTCGGCCCGGACCGCGGCCGTCCGGCGGCCGACGGCGACCTGCGCGAAACGTACCCCGGGCACCTCCACCGCGCGGTCCCGCAGCGCGAGTTCGGCCGCGTGGCGGTCGAGTCCTGCCCGGACGCGGGCCGTTCCGGGGCGCATCGGCAGGACGTCGCGCATCCCGGGCGTCGCGGCGAGCACGAGCAGCCACAGCCCGAGCACGACCGCGACGCAGCCCGCGGCCAGGACCCACGGGTCGTCGACGGGGCGGGCGGCGAGGTCGTCCGCGAGCCATGTGCGCCAGGCCATGGCGGACCGTCCGGCGCGGACCGCGGCGACGTCGTACAGCAGCAGGCCGGTGAGCGCCAGCACCACGAACGCGGTGACCGCGGCGGGCACCCGGCGCGGGGACCAGAAGCGCCGCACCCGGGGGGAGGCCTCCACGACCGCCTCGGGCTCGCGCGTGCGCGCGGCGTCGCTCATCGCACCCTCCTCTCCTCGGCGGCGTGCGAGGTCTGCGAGTGCAGCCGTTCCACCTCCACGACCACGCCCTGCACAACGATCCCCGTCAACTCCTCCACGCGTTCCGCGACATGGCGTCGCACCGCACGGCTCACCTCCGCGATGTCGACCGGGTAGCCGAGTTCGACGGACAGCCGCACGTGCATCCGGTCGCGGTGGACGGAGACACTGGCCCGCGGGAACGCGCCGCGCGGCACGTGCTCGGGGCCGGGCGCGCCGGCGAGGGTCTCACGGGCGGCCTGCGCGGCGATCTTCGCCGGGACGCGGTCGGCGATGCGCAGCGAGCCGCGCTCGGCGGGGGCGAGGAGCGGGACGGGGGACGTCCTGGCCGGCTCCACGGTCGTCATCGGGCCGCCTCACCGCCGCCGGTCGCGGGTACGGAAGAACTCCCCGGGCTCCAGGTCGCCGTCGAAGTACCGGCCGACCAGGAACCCGACGGCGCCGAGCGCCGCCACCAGCAGGAAGGCGGCGAAGCCGCCGAAGTACCCGGCGAAGCCGAGCGCCATTCCGACGATCAGTCCGATCAGGGCCATGCTCATGGTCAGCTCCCTGTCCTGCGGCCGTTGTCCGGCGCCGATGTCACTGGACCCGCTGCTCCTGGTCGTCGTCGTCCGTGTCGTCGGGCAGTTTCACGTCCCCGACGGCGATGTTGACCTCGACGACCTCCAGGCCGGTCATCCGCTCGACGGCGACGATCACGTTCTCCCGCACGGCGTGGGCGACGGACACGATGGACACGCCGTAGTCGACGACGATGTCGAGGTCGAGCGCGGCCTGCACCTCGCCGACCTCCGCCCGCACGCCGCGGGTGCCGGACTTCCCGACCGGCACCCGGTCGCGCACCACGCCGAAGCCGCGTGGGATACCGGCCCCGAGGGCGTGCACTCCCTCCACGTCGCGGGCCGCGAGTCCGGCGATCTTCTCCACCACCCCGTCCGCGATCGTGGTCCGGCCGCGGGTCGCCGGGTCACCGAGCGGCGCCCTGCGGCCGGTCGCCGACGTGCCCGGGCTGGTGCCCTTCTCCAGTGTCCGGCCCCTGCCCTCGCCCTGCTGCACGGTCTCGGTCATCCCACCTCGTCCCTTCGCCCTTTCGATGGCGGGAGCGGTTCGGGCTGCTCCGTGCACCACACTATGTGGGCATGCCCCGTCACGCCGTGAGGATGCGGCGACCGGGCGAGGACGGCCGCGCACGGGCGCGCCGTGGGGTGGAGGGAGGCGAGCCGATGACCGCGGACCGGCTGGCACAGGCGGTACGCAGGCAACTCGCGCTCGGCCGGGTCCTGCCGCTGGGGGACGCAGGGGACACGCTGTGGGTCACCGAGAGCGCGGCGACCGGGGTGCTGCGGGCGGCCGCCGCGCGGGTGCCGGGGGTACGGCTCGGGCGGCTGCGCATCGGTGCCGCGGGGCCGGACCAAGCCGCCGCGCCCGTACCGGAGTCGGCGCCCCCGGGCGCGCTGGCCCGGCTGCCGCTGCGGATCGAGGGCGACTTGGAGGCCACGCCCGAACTGCCGCTGCCGGACTCGGCGCTGCGGCTGCGTGACGCGCTGTGGGAGGCCGCGGAACACGGCCTCGGGCTGCAGCCGGCGGCCGTCGACCTCACCGTCACCGGGCTGCTGGACGCCGGCGCGCCCGAACCGCCCGCCCAGGACGGCGTGTCGGAGCCCCCGGCCGCTTCCACCGATGACGGCACTGCACCGAGGTCCACCACGGCGCGGGCGGCGGCCGCGGCGGTGCCGGGGGTCGCCGGGCTCACCGCGCGGCTGGGCGGGCAGGCCCATCCGGCCAGGGTGCAGATCGCGGTCGACGCGGGGCACCGCGCGCGGGACGTCGCCCGCGCGGTCGCGACGGCGGTGACGGCCCTGACGGGGGAGGTCACCACCGTCGTGGTCACCGACATCGCCTGCGGCCGAGGACAGCCGGAGGCACGGACATGACCGGGCCCGGTCGCTACTCCCCGACGCCCGCGAGGTCGCGCAGCCGGCGGCCCTGCGCGGCCCGTTCGGCGGCGCGCTGCTCGTCGTAGGTACGGCCGGAGACCTCACGGAGCAGCGCCTTGGTCTCGATCACGGCGTCGCGAGGCGCGGCCAGCAGGGCCGCGGCGAGGTCGTTGACGGTGGCGTCGAGTGCGTCGGCCGGGACGGCGATGTTGGCCAGGCCGGTGCGCACGGCTTCGTCGGCATGGACGAAGCGGCCGGTGGCGCAGATCTCCAGGGCCCGCGCGTAGCCGACCAGTTCGGTCAGCGGCTTGGTGCCGCCCAGGTCCGGGACGAGGCCCAGGCCGGTCTCGCGCATCGCGAACTGCACGTCGTCGGCGACGACGCGCAGATCGCATGCGAGAGCCAACTGGAAGCCGGCACCGATCGCGTGCCCCTGGACGACGGCGATCGTGACGATGTCATTGCGCCGCCACCAGGTGAACGCCGACTGGTACTCGGCGATCGTGGCATCGAGCTTGCCCTCGGACGCACGGGCGAGATCGATGAACGACGGCTCGCCGTCGAATCCCTCCGGTGTGAAGGCCTGCCGGTCGAGTCCGGCGGAGAAGGACACGCCCTCCGCGCGGAGCACGACCACCCGCACAGTGCCCGGCAGAAGCCGGCTCGCTTCCTCCAGCGCCCGCCACAACGCGGGCGACTGGGCGTTCCGCTTGGCGGGGTTGCACAACGTCACGGTGGCGACACTGTCGTCCGCCGTGAGCCGTACACCATCACGCTCCAGCAGCACTGTGGGGTCAGACATCGGGCACCTCCGAGCGATCCGCAGACTTGATTACCGAAGAGTAACCAACCGGTCGGCCATTTCCGCGACCGGGTGGCCCTGTCATGTCCTCGGACCACTGCATACCGCTGTACCAGGCGCCGACAGCTGTCAGGCCGTGGAAACCTTCTTGCCCCGTGTGGCTCCGCCGCGGCCGCGCAGGGCCACGCCGGACTCACTGAGCATGCGGTGGACGAAGCCATAGGAGCGGCCGGTTTCCTCGGCCAGCGCTCGGATGCTTGCCCCGCCGTCGTACTTCTTCTTGAGGTCTGCCGCGAGCTTCTCGCGCGCGGCGCCGGTCACCCGGCTGCCCTTCTTCAGAGTCTCGGCCACCCGTGCCTCCTCCAGGGAAGTGCGCTCTGTGACTCTCATGATCACCCCTAGGAGACTTCCTGGCCACCCATTCGGCAAGGTCCGTGCAACAACATTGGGACCCGTGTTGACGCGGAAGCCGGGTGCCGCGGGAGGCTAAATCGGGCATTCCGCCGCGCAGCCGGCTCGACCCTTCCGAACCCGCCCGGGAAAGGGCAGGTCACCAAGGTCGGTAAGGAGTTTCCCCATGTGACGCGGCTGATCGACTCCGCCGTTCGACGGATCGCACGTCGGCACGCCGGAGTACGAGCCGGTCTCACACCAATGAAGGATCACCCGTCGGCCGAATGATCCAGGCGATTGATCCACACGGATGATCGGCCGCGCGTCGACGGGCCCCCGGACGGCTCCCCCGGAGCCGCGCCGACGGGGTCAGGCGAGCGACACGAGGTCCACGTAGTCCTTGCCCCACAGGTCCTCGACGCCGTCGGGCAGCAGGATGATCCGCTCCGGCTGGAGCGCCTCCACCGCGCCCTCGTCGTGCGTGACGAGGACGACGGCGCCGGTGAAGGTGCGCAGCGCGCCGAGGATCTCCTCGCGGCTGGCCGGGTCGAGGTTGTTGGTGGGCTCGTCCAGCAGCAGCACATTGGCGCTGGAGACGACGAGCGTGGCGAGCGCGAGACGGGTCTTCTCGCCGCCGGACAGGACGCCCGCGGGCTTGTCGGCGTCGTCGCCGGAGAAGAGGAACGAGCCGAGGATCTTGCGGACGGCGACCAGGTCCATGTCGGGGGCGGCGGAGCGCATGTTCTCCAGCACGGTCCGGTCCGGGTCGAGGGTCTCGTGCTCCTGCGCGTAGTAGCCGAGCTTCAGGCCGTGGCCGGGGACGACCTCGCCCGTGTCGGGCTGCTCCGCGCCCGCCAGCAGCCGCAGCAAGGTGGTCTTGCCGGCGCCGTTGAGGCCGAGGATGACGACCCGGGAGCCCCTGTCGATGGCCAGGTCGACGTCGGTGAAGATCTCCAGCGAGCCGTACGACTTCGACAGGCCGGTCGCCGTGAGCGGCGTCTTGCCGCAGGGCGCGGGGTCCGGGAAGCGCAGCTTGGCGACCTTGTCGGACTGCCGCACCGCCTCCAGCCCGGACAGCAGCTTGTCGGCGCGCCTGGCCATGTTCTGGGCCGCGACGGTCTTCGTCGCCTTGGCGCGCATCTTGTCGGCCTGGGCGTTGAGGGTCGCAGCCTTCTTCTCGGCGTTGGCGCGCTCGCGCTTGCGGCGCTTCTCGTCCGCCTCGCGCTGGGTGAGGTACTGCTTCCAGCCCATGTTGTAGACGTCGATCTGGGAGCGGTTGGCGTCCAGGTAGAAGACCTTGTTGACGACCGTCTCGACCAGATTGATGTCGTGGGAGATGACGACGAAGCCGCCGCGGTAGGTCTTCAGGAAGTCCCGCAGCCACAGGATCGAGTCGGCGTCCAGGTGGTTGGTCGGCTCGTCCAGCAGCAGGGTGTCGGCGTCGGAGAAGAGGATGCGGGCCAGCTCCACACGGCGCCGCTGACCGCCGGAGAGGGTGTGCAGCGGCTGGGCCAGCACCCGGTCCGGCAGGCTCAGGGCGGCGGCAATGGTCGCGGCCTCCGCCTCGGCCGCGTAGCCGCCCTTGGTCAGGAACTCGGTCTCCAGGCGCGCGTACTTCTTCATCGCGTTGTCGCGGGTGGCGCCCTTGCCGCTGGCCATCCGCTCCTCGTTCTCGCGCATCTTGCGCAGGACCGTGTCCAGGCCGCGGGCGGACAGGATGCGGTCGCGGGCGAGGACGTCCAGGTCCCCGGTGCGCGGGTCCTGCGGCAGGTAGCCGACCTCACCGGCGCGGGTGACGCTGCCGGCGGCGGGCATGCCCTCGCCGGCGAGCACCTTGGTGAGGGTGGTCTTGCCGGCGCCGTTGCGGCCGACCAGGCCGACACGGTCGCCGCGGGCGATACGGAAGGAGGCGGACTCGATGAGGACGCGGGCTCCGGCGCGCAGCTCGAGGCCAGTGGCAGTGATCACGGGAAGGGCTCCTGGGCGTGGCGGACGGCTATCGGGAGGGCCGCGCCAGCGCGTCGTGGGTGGTGGGTGGGCGACGTGCGGGCGAAGGGGTCGCGGTCGGCGACGGCCGTCTAATGCGCGTGGAGTACTGCCATGCGTCCAGTCTACCGGGGGCGCCGCGGTGGCCCGGCAAACGGTTTCCGGCCGCCGGGGCCGGAAGGCGCGCCTGCGCAGCACGGCGGCGCGGCGGACAATCGGGGCATGCAGTTCGACGACGACGCGCCGCTCGACACCTCCGAGGTCGAGGACCGGCGAGGCGGCTCGCCCGACGGTGGGCGCGGGCGGATGGTAGGGGGCGGCATCGCGGGGCTGATCGTGGTCGTCGTGGGGCTGATCTTCGGCATCAGCCCGGACCAGCTGGGGCTCTCCGACGACCCGCCGGCCCGCGCGCCGGGGACCGCCACGGGACCCGATCTCGCGGCGGGCTGCCGGACGGGGGCGGACGCCGGCACCCGGCAGGACTGCCGCATGGTCGCCGTGGTCAACAACGTGCAGGACTACTGGAGGGCGGAGTTCCGGCGCCGGGGCGCGGTGTACCGGCCGGCGCCGACGGTCTTCTTCGACCAGCCGGTCCGCACGGGCTGCGGTGTCGCCGACCCCTCGTCGGGGCCCTTCTACTGCCCCGCGGACCGCAAGGTCTACCTGGACCTGGACTTCTTCACCACGCTCAGCCGCCGGTTCGGGGCCGAGGGAGGCCCCTTCGCGGAGAGCTACGTCGTCGCCCACGAGTACGGCCACCACGTGCAGGACCTGGCGGGCACCCTCGGATCGGCGCAGGACCGGCGCACGGGCGCGAGCAGCAACTCGGTGCGGGTGGAGCTGCAGGCGGACTGCTACGCGGGCGTGTGGGCGCACCACGCCACCACCACGCGCGACGAGACGGGCGGCACGTTGATCACGGGGCTGACCGACGCCGACATCCGGCAGGGCCTGGACGCGGCGGCGGCGGTCGGGGACGACGCGATCCAGTCACGGGTGCAGGGGCGGGTCGACCCGGACTCGTGGACGCACGGCTCGTCGGCCCAGCGGCAGCAGTGGTTCGGCACGGGTCTGCGCACGGGGAACATGGACGACTGCGACACCTTCAGCTGAGCCTCCGAGGTCGCTGAGCCGCTGAGGTCGCTGAGCCCCTGAGACCCTGAGCCCCTGCTCCGGACCGCCTCTCCCGACCGTTCCGCCCTGCCCGGCCTGGGGCGACGCGTGCGCGAGGGCCGTTGTCGTACCCCCCTGCCAGACTGAGATCCAGTGAGATCCGCGTCACATCGACGGGAGACGTTTCCGAAGGGGAGAGTGATCACCATGGCAGGCAACGGAGCCGCGCCCACGGTCTGTCCGACGCTGCGGTACAAGGACGCGAGGGCCGCCATCGCCTTCCTCACGGACGCTTTCGGCTTCACGGAGGTCGCCGTGCACGAGGGCGCGGACGGCACCGTGCAGCACGCCGAACTCGCCTACGGCAACGGCCTGGTGATGCTGGGCAGCGAGCGGTCCGGCAGCCCGTTCAGCCGGATCGCCGGGGACCTCGGCGCGGTCTCGGTCTACGTGGTGGTCGACGACACCGACGCCCATCACGCGCGGGCGGTCGCGGCGGGCGCGGAGGTCGTACTGCCGCTCACCGACCAGGACTACGGGTCGCGGGACTACACCGCCCGCGACCCCGAGGGCAACCTCTGGTCCTTCGGCACGTACGTGCCGCGGATACCGGCCCTGGAGTGACCGGGCCGGCGCGGCGCGGCAGGCGTCACTCCCCGCCGGTGTGCACCTGGAAGGCGGCCCGGCGCATCGCCTTGGCGAGCGCGGGATCCGGGTGGGCGGCGGCGAGGGCGACGAGCACCTGCACGGTGCGCGGGTGCCCGGCGACGCGGAGCTCGTCGAGCAGACGGGACACCGAGCCCTGCAGGGCGGCGTCGAGGTGACCCACCAGCAGATGGCTCTCACCGTGGTCGGCGACGGCCGCCGCGGTGTCCACCCACAGCCAGGTGGCCTCCTCGCGGGTGAGCAGGGCGGCGACGTCCTCGGGGTCGGCGCCCTCGTGCTCGGCGAGCCACATCAGGGCGTAGGGGCGCAGCCCCGGCTCGTCGACCACGTGCCGCACGGCGGGCTCGGCGGCGCTGCCGACGACGCGCAGCGCCTCGAAGGCGAGCCCGCGCAGCAGGGCGTCGTCACCGCGGGCCACGTCCAGGAACTCGGCGACGGCCTGGGCGACCGGGCGGGCGGCGAGCCACGCCTTGTACTCGTCGCGGGCCGCGCCCGGGGCCATGCCGATGCACGCCTTGAGCATCTCCTCGGCGGAGTGCTCGAAGTGCCCGGCCGGGCCCTGGGCGGCGACGCAGATCTGCTCCAGCTTGACCCACACCGCCCAGCTGCCCAGCGGCGTGATGGTGACCTCGCCGGGGCGGGCCGGGTCACGCGGCTGCAGGGCGCCGACACGGGCCAGCGCGTCCAGCGTCCAGTCCAGGAGAGGGGGCAGGTCGTCCCGGCCGCCGCCGGCCGGGGGCTCGTGCCGCTCCGCACGCAGCTCGTCGACCCGCTGGCGGAGCAGATCGAGCAGGGCCTCCACGGCGACCGGCCCGGAGGACAGGTGCAGGAGGGAGAGCAACTGGGGAGCGGCCTCGACGACTTCGGCGACAAGAGCGGGGTCTGCGCCGTCGCACGCCGGATCGAGCGCCGCGGGGTGCGCCAGCGACCAGGCGTCGAAGAGCGCGACCCAGCCGCGCAATACGGCGGTGTCGTCGCGGTCCCAGGCGCGCAGCCGCCAACCGGGGCGCGCGGCACCGCCCTTGTGGAGTTCGATGAGACCGGCCAGCCGGGCCCGGTCCCACGCGGAGCGGACCTGGTGGTCCGTCAGGGTCAGCGCGGCGACGGCTCGCCGGACGTCGGCGTCCCTCAGTATCCCGGCCGTGCCGGGGGCGGCACCGACCGCGGGATCGGCCCAGTGGGCCAGGCGGACCGCGTCCGCGAGTTCGGTACGGGCTCTCCTGGCCAGCTCCGGCAGTGCCGGGATGCCCTCCGGCGGCCTCGGCGGGCGGTTTCGGCGCGTCGCGGCGACACGGCGCGCGGCGGCCAGGGGCCTGCGCGGAACGAGACGCAGCGGAGTGTCTCGCGGGATACGGGACGTCACGGGAGCAGTCTTGCGGGTGAGCACCCGGAAACCCAAACGAGCGTCCCCCTCCGCGACCCGGGGTCGTACGGTTTGCCAGTGGATATACCCATTTATTCACTCTCGCACGAGAGAAAACGGGGAGGCTACAGGAGGGGGGTCAGGAAGCGCCGGACGGCCTCCTCGTAGGGTTGCGGGTTTGCGTTCCACATCGCCGCGTGCGAGGCGTCGTCCACCGGGTGCAGCATGACCAGATCCGGCCGGAGGCGGGCGAGTTCGCGGGACGGGCCCCAGGGCGCGAGGGTGTCGCCGGGTCCGTGGAAGATCAGCGTCGGCACGGTGAACCGGCCGGGCGCGGCGGCCTCGGCGATGCGTTCCGCGTGCAGGCCGGTACGGCCCTCCGCGGCGCGCACGCCGAGCGGCAGCAGGGCGCGCGGCGTGCCCCGGGCGGCCGCGGCGGCGCGGACCGTGCACTGCCAGTTCAGCACCGGGGAGTCCAGCACCATGCCGGCGACCAGGGCCCGCAGCGGGGAGTCGCACGCCGCCCGGAGCGCCATGGTGGCGCCGGCGGACCAGCCGTACAGCACCAGGCGGCGCGCGCCGTGCCGGACCGCGTAGCGCATGGCCGCGTCCAGGTCCCGCCATTCGGAGTCGCCCAGGTGCCCGATGCCGTCCGGGGACCGCGGGGCCCCCTGGTCGTTGCGGTAGGCGAGGACCAGCGCGGGCAGCCGCAGCGCGTGCAGGGTGGGCAGCACCACCATGGCGTGCTCGCGGGTGGTGCCGAGACCGTGCGCGAGGACCACCCAGGTGTCGCGGGCGCCGTCGACGAACCACCCGGGCATCCGCCCGAGTTCGCCGGGGATCTCGACGTCCCGGTACGCCAGGCCGAGCGCCGAGGCGGGGTCGCCGTCGTAGACCTGCGGGGTGAGCCGGACCCGCTGCCCGGCGGCCAGGGCGCCCCGGCCGACGCGCAGCAGCCGCCGGGTCACCGAGTCGGGAGCGGTGGACAGCACGTCGCCGACGGTGGCGTGCACGCCGGAGCCGGTGATGCCGTGAATCCCGCGCCGGCCGGCGCCGAGGGTCCTGGTGAGGGTGACCTCATCGCCGGTCGCCGAGTGCACCGTCAACGACTCGGGGTCGGGGCCGTCGGTGCGCGGCTTGAGGGCAAGCTCCGACACGTGCCGCCCGGCCGCCACCGCGGCCGCACCGGCACCGAACGCTGTCGTGGCGGCCAGGGCCGCGGCGGTCGTGAGGCGCATCCGTTCCAGTGTCGGTGCGGGCGTGCGGGGCGGCCAGTGCTGGGCGCCGTCCGGGGGCTACCGCGGGCCGTCCTCGGCGCCGTCCAAGGCGCCGGGCAGGTCGTCCTCGGTACCGGGCTGCCCGTACTGCCGCAGTTTCTCGGCGACCCTGGCGAGTTCGATCTTCGACAGCAGGGACGGCGAGAAACCCGCGACGGAGCGGGCGGCGAGCCAGACCTGGCACATCCACTCCAGTTGGGCGGTGCGGTCGTAGGCCTGCTCCAGGTCGTCGCCGTAGACGATGGTGCCGTGGTTGCGCAGCAGGCAGCCGGTGCGGTCGCGCAGCGCGCGCAGCACGTTGGCGGCCAGTTCCTCGCTGCCGTAGGTGGCGTAGTCGGCGACGCGGATGCGCCCGCCGAGCGCGGCGGCCATGTAGTGGATGGCGGGCAGTTCGTACAGCAGCGTGGAGACGGCGGTGGCGTGCACGGCGTGGGTGTGGACGACGGCGCCGGCGTCGGTGTTCCGGTAGATCGCCAGGTGCATGGAGAGTTCACTGGTCGGCCGGAGCGTGCCGAGCACCTGCCGGCCCGTGAGGTCCACGCCGACCGTGTCGTCGGGGCCGAGCCGGTGGTAGGGCACACCACTGGGGGTGACGAGGACGAGGTCGCCGCCCGCCCGGACCGAGACATTGCCGGACGTACCGACCACCAGTCCGTCGGCGACAGAGCGCTGGGCCGTGTCCACGAGCTCCGACCAGGCCTTGCCCACCGTGTCCCGCACCGACATCCGTGCCACCTCCGGGCGCTGATCCTGACAGGTTGGGCGTTGCCGCACACTCCCGGGGCACAGTAGCGTCCCGGCACACCGCAGACCGATCAGCCTGACGAATTGCAGGGGCACCATGACCACCGTCAACGGCGGCATCTCCTTCTGGTACGCGAAGTCCGGCCTCCCCGTGCCGCGCGAGCCGCTGCCCGGCGACACGACGGCCGACGTGTGCATCGTCGGCGGCGGCTACACCGGCCTGTGGACCGCGTACTACCTGAAGAAGGCCGTGCCGTTCCTGCGGATCGTCGTCCTGGAGCAGCGTTTCTGCGGCTACGGCGCCTCCGGCCGCAACGGCGGCTGGCTCTACAACGGCATCGCCGGCCGCGACCGCTACGCCGCCCTGCACGGCCGGGACTCCGCGATCGCACTGCAGCGGGCGATGAACGAGACGGTCGACGAGGTGATCCGGGTCGCGGCGGAGGAGGGCATCGACGCGGACGTCCACAAGGGCGGCGTCCTGGAGGTCGCCCACTCCCCCGCCCAACTCGCCCGCCTGCGCGCCTTCCACGAGGCGGAGGTCGCCTTCGGCGAGAAGGACCGGCTGCTGCTGGGCGCCGCCGAGTCCGCCCGGCGGGTGCGCGTCGCGGGCACGGCGGGCGGCACGTGGACGCCGCACGGCGCCCGCGTCCACCCGGCGAAGCTGGTCCAGGGTCTGGCGCGGGCGGTGGAGGCACTCGGCGTGGTGATCCACGAGTCGACGCCGGTGACGGAGATCAGGCCCAAGCACGCGCTGACGCCGTACGGAAGCGTGCGCGCCCCCTACGTGCTGCGCTGCACGGAGGGCTTCACGGCGGCGATCAAGGGCCACAAGCGGTCCTGGCTGCCGATGAACTCCTCGATGGTGGTGACCGAGCCGCTGCCCGCCGAGGTGTGGGACACCATCGGCTGGGAGGGCCGCGAGACCCTGGGCGACATGGCGCACGCCTACATGTACGCGCAGCGCACGGCCGACGACCGGATCGCCCTCGGCGGCCGCGGGGTGCCGTACCGCTTCGGCTCGCGCACCGACAACGACGGGCGCACCCGGCCGGAGACGGTCGAGGCGCTGCGGGCGATCCTGGTGCGCTTCTTCCCGGCCGCGGGGCGGGTCGCCATCGAGCACGCGTGGTCGGGCGTGCTGGGCGTGCCGCGCGACTGGTGCGCGACGGTGGAACTGGACCGCTCCACGGGGCTCGGCTGGGCGGGCGGCTACGTCGGCAGCGGCGTGGCCACGGCCAACCTGGCCGCGCGCACCCTGCGGGACCTGGTGCAGCTCGACTCGGGTCAGGGGCACGGCACGGAGCTGACGGCCCTTCCCTGGGTGCACCACCGGGTCCGCCGCTGGGAGCCCGAACCCTTCCGCTGGATCGGCGTGCACGGCCTCTACGCGGCCTACCGCGCCGCCGACCGCCGCGAACAGTCCGGCCGCAGCGCCAAGACGGACCCCCTGGCCCGAGCGGCCGACCGGATCTCCGGGCGCCATTAGGCCCCGTCACCACGTCCCCTCCCCGGCTCCGCCGGGAGGTGCCCGCAGCCCGCGGCGCTCCACCGGCCCCGGCCCCCGCCCCGGGGGAGTTGCCGGACCGTCCGGGTGGCCCGGTCACGAGAACGGCCGACGACCCTCCGCCGCCGGGGCCCCGAACGGGGTCCCGGCGGGGTGAGAAGCGTCTCCCCGGGACGGCTCCGGCGGACCCGGCCACGGCCCCGGAAGGCCGCGTTCCGGGGCAGCGCACAGGACCCCCGGAGCCACAGCACTCCACAGATCCCCACCGTTCACTTTCCGTTCACTCAGACTCCGTACGGTCGCCACCGCCGCTGTCCGATCGAACGAATGCCTGGATACATGGAACACATCACGCTCCTGATCGGAATCGTGATTATCACCGCGCTCGTGTTCGACTTCACGAACGGTTTCCACGACACCGCCAACGCGATGGCCACCACCATCTCCACCGGCGCCCTGGGTCCCCGGACAGCGGTGGCGATGTCCGCCGTACTGAACCTCGTCGGAGCGTTCCTCTCGGTGGAGGTCGCCAAGACGATCTCCGGGGGAATCCTCGACGAGACCGCGGGGATCAGACCCGAAGTCATCTTCGCCGGGCTGGTCGGCGCCATCGTCTGGAACCTGCTGACCTGGCTGGCCGGGCTCCCCTCGAGTTCCTCGCACGCCCTGTTCGGCGGGCTGATCGGCGCCTCCGTCGCGTCCGCCGGGTTCGGCGCGGTCAACGGCGACGCGGTCGTCATGAAGGTGCTCGTCCCGGCCGTCTGCGCCCCGGTCGTCGCCGGGGTGGCCTCGCTGCTGGCGACCCGCCTGACCTACCGCATCAGCCGCGGCAGCGACCCGGCCGCCACCGCCAGGGGCTACCGGGCCGGCCAGATCGCCTCGGCGGGCCTGGTCTCCCTCGCGCACGGCACGAACGACGCGCAGAAGACGATGGGTGTCATCACGCTCGCCCTCATCGCCGGCAACGTCGTCGCCCCCGACTCCGACCCGCCGCTGTGGGTCATCGTCTCGGCGGGCCTGGCCATCGCGCTGGGCACGTTCATCGGCGGCTGGCGGATCATCCGCACCATGGGCAAGGGCATCACCGACATCCAGCCGCCGCAGGGCTTCGCCGCCCAGACCGGCGCCGCGGCCGTCATCCTGGCCTCCTCGCACCTCGGCTTCTCGCTGTCCACCACGCAGGTCTGCTCCGGTTCCGTCATGGGCGCCGGTGTGGGCCGCAAGGGCGGCGTCGTCCGCTGGAGCACCGCGGGCCGCATGGCCGCCGCCTGGGCGCTGACGCTGCCGGCCGCCGGCCTGGTCGCGGCGGGCGCCGCGCTCCTGGCCGACCAGGGCGACCTCGGCGTCACCGCGGTCGCCGTGCTGGCGCTCGCCGTGTGCGGCGCGATCTGGGTGGCCGCGCGCCGCAAGCCGGTCGACCACACCAACGTCAACGACGACCGCGCGGACGCCGGGGAACCGGGCATCGTCACCGCGGCCATCGCGGCCGTGACGCCGCCGCCCGCGGGCCCCCTCGGCCCCGTCGCCCCGCCCGCCGACACCGACCCCGCCAAGGCCACCGCCTGACGGCGGGCACCGCCCCACCGGTCCCGGAAGGACACAGCAGCATGCACATCGACTGGGCTGCCCTCGGCTCCGTCTTCGGCGTCAGCCTCGCCGCCACCGTGGGCCTCGTGGGCCTCTTCACCCTCGGCGTCGTCGGCCTGTCCCGGCCGGCCACGACCGGCGCCGGCCAGGGCGCCGTGGTGCGCACGGGCGCGTACGCGTGCTTCGCGCTGTGCGCGGCGGCCGTGGCGTACGGGATCTTCCTCATCGTCGCCTGACCTCCCGCCCCGCGGCGCGAACTCGGCCCCGGCTCCCGGCCCTTCCGGTTGTGAGCTGGGGTTTCCGCGTTTCCGGGCCGCTACGGGGTGAGTTGACGGGCCGGATCGGCGCGTGGTGGTATCGGAACCGCCACACGGCGGCAGGAGAGGAAGTCCGGTGCGAATCCGGCGCGGTCCCGCCACTGTCACCGGGGAGCGCGCCTCCACCAGCGGCCACGGCCCGTACCACGGGCTGGAAGGCCGGGGGTGCCGCCGATCCGGGAGCCAGGAGACTCTCACCGCCGGTCACGTCGAGCCAGGGCGCGGACCCTGAGTGAGGACACCAGCGATGGGCGGCAGCCGCCGTACACCCGACGCCGGCTCTGCCGCGCCGTCGGTCTTCGCCGCCGGGGCGGTCCTCGGCTGGCTGGCCGACCTCGCGCTCGCCGACCCACGACGCGGACATCCCGTCGCCGCCTTCGGGCGCGCGGCAGGCGCACTGGAGCGCGTGCTGTGGCACGACCACCGCGGACGGGGCGCCCTGTACACCGCGTTGTGCGCCGGGGGCGCCGCGGCGGTCGCCGCTGGGACCGCGCGCGCCGTACGCCGTTCCCCCGCCGCGTCCCTGGCCCTGACCGCGGCCGCGACATGGGCGGTGCTGGGCGGTACGTCGCTGGCGCGCGAGGCGCGGACGATCGGCGCCGCCCTTGCCGCCGGGGACACCGCGGCGGCCCGGGCCCGGCTGCCCCACCTGTGCGGGCGGGATCCGCAGGCCCTGGACGAGCGGCAGTTGGCCCGGGCGGTCGTCGAGTCGGTCGCCGAGAACACCTCCGACGCCGTCGTGGGCGCCCTGGTGTGGGGCGCTCTGGGCGGTGTGCCGGGACTCGTGGGCTTCCGCGCGGTCAACACCCTGGACGCGATGGTCGGTCACAAGTCCCCGCGCTTCCGCCGGTTCGGCTGGGCGTCGGCCCGGCTGGACGACGTCGCCGGCTTCCCCGGCGCCCGGCTGACCGCCGCGCTCACCGTGCTGGCGGGCCCCGACCGGCGGGGCGCCTGGCGCGCCTGGCGCGCGGACGGCGGCCGGCACCCCAGCCCGAACGCCGGTCCCGTGGAGGCCTCGTTCGCCGGGGCGCTGGGCGTACGGCTCGGGGGGACGCTGGCGTACGGGGGCCGGATCGAGCACCGGCCGGTGCTCGGCGCCGGAAACCGGGCGGTGGAGGTGGCGGACATCGAGCGCGCGGTGCGGTTGTCGCGGCGCGTGAGCCTGCTGGCCCTGGCGGTCACGGCCGGCGGCCGGCCTGCCTGGCGCCGGCTCACCCGGAGGGGGAACGCATGAGCGGCGGCGCGCTGTTGGTCGCGGGCACCACGTCGGACGCCGGGAAGAGCGTGGTCACCGCCGGCATCTGCCGCTGGCTGGCCCGGCAGGGGGTGTCGGTGGCCCCGTTCAAGGCGCAGAACATGTCGCTGAACTCGTACGTCACGCGCGAGGGCGCCGAGATCGGCCGCGCGCAGGCCATGCAGGCGCAGGCCGCGCGCGTGGAGCCGTCCGCGCTGATGAACCCCGTGCTGCTCAAACCGGGCGGCGACCGCACGAGCCAGGTCGTCCTGATGGGCCGCCCGGTGGGCGAGATGAGCGCGCGCGGCTACCACAACGGGCGCCGCTCGGAACTGCTGGAGACCGTCACCGCCTGCCTGGAGGAGCTGCGCTCCCGGCACGACGCGGTCATCTGCGAGGGCGCGGGCAGCCCGGCCGAGATCAACCTGCGGCACGGCGACATCGTCAACATGGGCCTGGCCAGGGCCGCGCGGCTGCCCGTGGTCGTCGTCGGCGACATCGACCGGGGCGGGGTCTTCGCGTCCTTCTTCGGCACGACCGCGCTGCTGAGCCGCGAGGACCAGGAGCTGGTCTGCGGCTATCTCGTCAACAAGTTCCGCGGCGACGTCTCGCTGCTGGAACCCGGGCTGGAGATGCTGCGCGGGCTGACCGGGCGCCGCTTCTACGGTGTCCTGCCGTACCGGCACGGGCTGGGCATCGACGAGGAGGACGGGCTGCGGGTGTCCCTGCGCGGCACCGTGCGGGAGTCGAACACCGCGCCGCCGCACGGCGAGGACGTGCTCCGGGTCGCCGTGGCGGCGGTCCCCCTGATGTCCAACTTCACCGACGTCGACGCCCTGGCGGCCGAACCGGGTGTGATCGTGCGCTTCGCCGACCGGCCCGAGGAGCTCGCGGACGCCGACCTCGTCGTCCTGCCCGGCACCCGGGGCACCGTCAAGGCGCTGGAATGGCTGCGCCGGCGCGGGCTCGCCGACGCGATCGTGCGGCGCGCGGCGGAGGGCCGACCGGTCCTCGGGATCTGCGGTGGTTTCCAGATGCTGGCCGAGTCCATCGACGATCCCGTCGAGTCGCGGGCCGGTCTCGTGCCGGGCCTCGGCCTCCTGCCGGTCCGGGTGCGCTTCGCGCCCGGCAAGACCCTGGCCCGGCCGTCCGGCAAGGCCTACGGCGAGACCGTCGAAGGGTACGAGATCCACCACGGCGTCGCCGACGTCCGCGGTGGCGACGAACCGTTCCTCGACGGCTGCCGCACCGGTTCCGTCTGGGGCACCCACTGGCACGGCTCCCTGGAGAGCGACGGCTTCCGCCGCGCCTTCCTGCGCCGTGTCGCCGAGGCCTCCGGACGCCGTTTCGTCCCGGCGCCGGACACGGCCTTCGCGGCGCTGCGCGAGGAGCAGCTCGACCGTCTCGGCGACCTCGTCGAGGAGCACGCCGACACCGGCGCCCTGCTCCGTCTCATCGAGTCCGGGCCCCCGCCCGGTCTTCCCTTCGTCCCGCCGGGCGCGCCGTGAACCGCCCGCCTCGGCCGTGCCGTGACGTCCGTACCCTCGAGGAGGCAGCCGCGTGAGCACCCCTTACCCCTTCACCGCGATCGTCGGGATGGAGGACCTGCGGCTGGCGCTGCTGCTGAACGCGGTGAGCCCGGCCGTGGGCGGCGTGCTGGTACGCGGCGAGAAGGGCACCGCGAAGTCCACGGCGGTGCGGGCGCTGGCGGCGCTGATGCCGCGGGTGGACGTGGTCGCGGGCTGCCGCTTCAGCTGTGATCCGGCGGCGCCGGACCCGGCGTGCCCGGACGGGCCGCACCCCTCCGCGGCGGAGCCGGCGTCGCGGCCGGCGCGGATGGTGGAACTGCCGGTGGGCGCGTCCGAGGACCGCCTGGTCGGGGCGCTGGACATCGAACGGGCCCTGGCGGAGGGCGTGAAGGCCTTCGAGCCGGGTCTGCTGGCCGACGCGCACCGCGGCGTGCTGTACGTGGACGAGGTGAACCTGCTCCACGACCACCTCGTCGACCTGCTGCTGGACGCCGCCGCGATGGGCGCGTCCTACGTCGAGCGGGAGGGCGTCTCCGTGCGCCATGCCGCGCGGTTCCTCCTCGTGGGCACGATGAACCCCGAGGAGGGCGAACTGCGCCCGCAGTTGCTGGACCGCTTCGGGCTGACCGTGGAGGTCCGGGCGTCCCGGGAGACCGACGAGCGGGTGGAGGTCGTGCGCCGCAGGCTGGCGTACGACGAGGACCCGGCGGCGTTCGCCGCCGAGTGGGAGGCCGAGGAGGGATCGCTGCGGGCCCGGATCGCCGCGGCGCGGGAACTGCTCCCCTCGGTCCGCCTCGGGGACGGCTCGCTGCGCCAGATAGCCGCGACGTGCGCGGCCTTCGAGGTGGACGGCATGCGCGCGGACATCGTCATGGCGCGCACGGCGACCGCGCTGGCCGCCTGGGCGGGCCGCCCGGAGGTGACCGACGCGGACGTGCGGCAGGCCGCCCTGCTCGCGCTGCCGCACCGCAGGCGCCGCAACCCCTTCGACGCGCCCGGCATGGACGAGGACAAGCTCGACGAAACGCTGGAGCAGCACCGCGGCGGGGACGAGGACCCCGACCCCGGCCCCGAGCCGGACGGGGGTCCGGACGGCGGCGGCGACGGCCCCGGCGGTGGCGGCCGGCCGCCGCGGGCCGACGACGGGACGCCGCCGGACGCACCCCCGGAAACCGCCGCGGACAGCGACCCGGACGGCACCCCCGGCGCCGCGCCCGGCGCCGGTGCGCCCCGCGAGCAGGCGGCGGTGCCCTCGGCGGAGCCGTTCACGGCGCGCGCCCTGACCGTGCCGGGCCTCGGCGAGGGCGCCGCCGGCCGCCGGTCCCGGGCCCGTACCGCGCACGGCAGGACCACGGGCGCCCGCCGCCCGCGCGGCACGCTGGGCAAGCTGCACCTGGCGGCGACGGTGCAGGCGGCCGCCCCGCACCAGCGGGACCGCGGCCGCGGCGGACCCGGGCTGGTGATCCGCCGGGACGACCTGCGCGAAGCGGTGCGCGAGGGCCGTGAGGGCAACCTCGTGCTGTTCGTGGTGGACGCGTCCGGCTCGATGGCGGCCCGGCGGCGCATGGGCGCGGTCAAGGGCGCGGTGCTCTCGCTGCTGCTCGACGCGTACCAGCGGCGCGACAAGGTCGGACTGATCACCTTCCGCGGCACGGGCGCCGAACTGGCCCTGCCGCCGACCTCGTCGGTGGACGCGGGCGCGGCGCGCCTGGAGAAGCTGCCGACCGGCGGCCGCACCCCGCTGGCCGCCGGGCTGCTCAAGGCACACGAGGTGCTGCGCGTGGAGCGGTTGCGGGACGCCGCGCGCCGCCCGCTGCTGGTGGTCGTCACCGACGGCCGGGCGACCGGCGGCCCCGAGCCACTGCCCCTGGCGTCGCGGGCCGCCCGGCTGCTGGCGGCCGGCGGTGTCGCGTCGGTGGTCGTCGACTGCGAGACCGGGCCGGTCCGGCTGGGTCTCGCCGGCGTGCTGGCCCGCGAACTGCGGGGTACCGCGGTGACGTTGGACGAGCTGCGCGCGGACAGCGTCGCGGCACTGGTGCGGGACGTACGGAGGGCCGCGTAATGCCACAGGGACAGCCGAGTGTCGTGCCGGAGGACGGGCTGACCACGCGCCAGCGCCGCAACCGGCCGCTGGTCATGGTGCACACCGGCACCGGCAAGGGGAAGTCGACCGCTGCCTTCGGGCTCGCGCTGCGGGCGTGGAACCAGGGCTGGCCGGTCGGGGTGTTCCAGTTCGTCAAGTCGGCGAAGTGGAAGGTCGGTGAGGAGCGCGCGCTGCGCGTGCTCGGCGCCTCCGGCGAGGGCGGCACCGTCGCCTGGCACAAGATGGGCGAGGGCTGGTCCTGGTTGCAGCGCGACAGCCGCGACGTCACGGAGAGCGAGGACGCCGCCCGCGAGGGCTGGGAGCAGGTGAAGCGGGACCTGGCCGCCGAGACCTACCGGCTCTATGTGCTGGACGAGTTCGCCTACCCGCTGCACTGGGGGTGGATCGACACCGACGAGGTGGTCTCGGTGCTGCGCGAGCGGCCCGGCACCCAGCACGTCGTCATCACCGGGCGCAACGCCCCGCAGCCGCTGCTGGACTTCGCGGACCTGGTCACCGAGATGGGCAAGGTGAAGCACCCGATGGACGCCGGCCAGAAGGGCCAGAGGGGCATCGAGTGGTAGCCAGGCTCGTCGTCGCGGCCCCGTCCTCGGGCAGCGGCAAGACCACGGTGGCCACGGGCCTGATGGCCGCCTTCGCGGAGTCCGGGCTCGCGGTCTCCCCGCACAAGGTGGGCCCGGACTACATCGACCCCGGCTACCACGCGCTGGCCACGGGCCGCCCGGGCCGCAATCTCGACGCGTACATGTGCGGTCCCGAGCGGATCGCGCCGCTGTTCCTGCACGGGGCGCGCGGGGCCGATCTCGCGGTCGTGGAGGGCGTCATGGGGCTCTTCGACGGGGCCTCGGGAATGGGTGAGCTGGCGTCCACCGCGCACGTGGCGAAACTGCTGCGGGCACCGGTGGTGCTGGTCGTCGACGCCTCCTCGCAGTCCCGGTCGGTGGCGGCCCTGGTGCACGGCTTCGCCTCCTGGGACCCGGAGGTGCGGGTCGCCGGCGTCATCCTCAACAAGGTCGGTTCCGACCGCCACGAGGAACTGCTGCGCGACGCCCTGGACGGCGCGGGCGTACCGGTGCTGGGCGCGCTGCGCCGGGACGCCGCGGTCGGCACGCCCTCCCGGCACCTGGGGCTGGTGCCGGTCGCCGAACGGCGCGCGGACGCCGTGGAGGCGGTACGGACCCTGGCGGCGCGGGTACGGGCGGGCTGCGACATGGACGCGCTGCTGGCCCTGGCACGCAGCGCTCCCCCGCTCGCGGACGAGCCCTGGGACCCGCGGGCGGCGATCGGCCCGGCCGCCCCCGTCGCCGCGGTCGGCCGGCCGGTGGTCGCCGTGGCGGGCGGCGCGGCGTTCACCTTCTCCTATGCCGAGCACGTCGAGCTGCTCAGCGCCGCCGGGGCGGAGGTCGTCACCTTCGACCCGCTGCGCGACGAGCGGCTGCCGCGGGACACCGCGGGGCTGGTCGTCGGAGGCGGCTTCCCCGAGATGCACGCGCCCGAGCTCTCCGCCAACGCGCCGCTGCGCGAGGCGGTCGCGGCCTTCCCCGGTCCGCTGACGGCGGAGTGCGCCGGGCTGCTGTACCTCGCGCGCGAACTCGACGGACGTCCGATGTGCGGGGTCCTGGACGCGACGGCCCGCATGTCCGAGCGGCTGACGCTCGGCTACCGCGAGGCGGTCGCGGTGGCGGACAACGTGCTGGCGGCGGCCGGAACGCGGGTGCGGGGGCACGAGTTCCACCGCACGGTCGTCGAACCCGGCGCGGGCGCCGTCCCGGCCTGGGGATTCACCCGACCCGAGCGGCGCGTGGAGGGCTTCGCGCGGGGCGCCGTCCACGCCTCGTACCTCCACGTGCACTGGGCCGCCGAGCCCTCCCTGGCACGGCGGTTCGTGGCGGCCTGCGCGAACGCGGGCGCGTCCGCGTGAGCGAAGTGCCGGCCGCCGCGGACCTGGGCCACCCGACCGTCCCCGCCACCGGGAACACGGCCGCCATCGCGCCTCGCCGCCGCCCCACAGCAGACGACGGGCAACCAGCGGCCCGGCACCCACGCGCGACCGCGGCCATCGGCACCGCCCCGCCCCGGAACTCCCCCACGACCGAAATGCCGCCGCCTGACGGGCGAAAGCCGGTCGCCGCGGGCCCGGGCCACCCGGTCGTCCCCGCAAGGGCGCACCGTCGCCGTCCCACGGCAGGCAACAGGCAACCAGCGGACCGGCATCCGCGCCTGAGCGCGCCGGCCCGGGCGTTCGCCGGGGCCGGGCGGCGCGGGGTGGGCAGGACCGCCGCATGAGCGTGGTCGTCGGGGTCGGCGCGGGGCGGGGCGTGGCAGCGGCCGAAGTGCTGGCACTCGTACGGCGCGTGCTGGCCGTGGCGGGCGTGGGGAGCGCGTGCCTGGCCGCGGTGGCCACCCTCGACGCCCGGGCGCGCGAGCCGGGGATCGCGGCCGCGGCCGAGGCGCTCGGGGTGCCCCTGCTGGCGTACGACGCCGATACGCTGGCCGCCGTGGATGTGCCGACGCCCTCCGGAGCCGCGCTGGCCGCCGTGGGAACGCCGTCCGTGGCCGAGGCGGCGGCGCTCGCCGCGGCGCCCGGCGGCGAACTGCTCGTCCCGAAGACGAAGTCCGTCCCCGACGGCGGGGGCGCGGCCCGGGCGACGGCCGCGGTGGCGCGCCGGCGTGGCCCCGCGGCAGGCACCAACGAGGAGAAGGCACCGTGAGCATCCCGCCCGAGGACGTACTGGAGCGGCGTGTCGAGGCGGCGCTGGGCGGCGGACGCCGGACTCCGCAGGACCTGGCGGCCACCCTGGTGCTGCTCGTCGCCGCCGGGTCCCCTGAGCCGGCGGACAACGCCGAGGCGGTGCGGGCGGCCCGCCTGCTGTGGGAGGGACGCGGGTACGCGGGCGTGGAGACCGCCTTCGTGTCCGACGCGGCCCCCGACGTCCCGGCCGGACTGGACCGCTGCCGGCGGCTGGGGGCGCGGCGGATCGTCGTGCTGCCCGCCGTCCCGGTGGACGGGGACACCGCCCGGCGGGCCCGGCAGCAGGCGGAGGGCTGGGCGGAGGCGCACCCCGGGCTCGACGTCCGCTGGGCGGGCGCGCACCCCGCCGAGTCCGCCACCGAACCCGACGACGGCCACGACCTGCGCCACCACGGCGACGCCGAGGTGCGCGACGGCGGCGGCACGCTCACCGACCTGGCCGTCAACGTGCGCGCCGGAACGCCCCCTGCCTGGCTGCGCGAACACCTCACCGCGGCCCTGGACGGCCTCGCCGGCTACCCCGACGGGCGGGCCGCGCGCCGGGCCGTCGCGGCGCGGCACGGCAGGCCGCCGGAGGAGGTGCTGCTCACGGCAGGCGCGGCGGAGGCGTTCGTCCTGCTGGCCCGCTCGCTCGGGGCACGCCATCCGGCCGTGGTGCACCCGCAGTTCACCGAGCCGGAGGCGGCGCTGAGGGACGCCGGGCACAGCGTCCACCGCGTGCTGCTGACCGCGGGGAGCGGATTCCGGCTGGACGCGGACGCCGTGCCGGCACGGGCCGATCTCGTGGTGCTCGGCAATCCGACGAACCCCACCTCCGTCCTGCACCCCGCCGAGGAGATCGTGCGCCTGGCGCGTCCCGGCCGCACTCTGGTGGTGGACGAGGCGTTCATGGACGCGGTGCCCGGCGAGTACGAGTCACTGGCCGCCCGGCGCGATGTGCCGGGCCTGCTGGTGCTGCGCAGCCTGACCAAGACGTGGGGGCTCGCGGGGCTGCGGGTGGGCTACGTCCTGGGCGACCGGGAGCGGATCGCCGCGCTGGAGCGGGCGCAGCCGCTGTGGCCGGTCTCCTCGCCCGGTCTGGCCGCGATCGAGGCGTGCTGCGGGCCCGCCGCGCGCGACGAGGCGGAGCGGGCCGCCCGCCGGATCGCCTCCGACCGGGGGCATCTGCTCGCCCGGCTGACCGAGTTCGACAGCGTCGAGGTGGCCGGCCCGGCGCTGGGTCCCTTCGTGCTGGTGCGCCTGCCGGGGGCGGCGGCGGTCCGTGAGCGGCTGCGGGAACTGGGCTTCGCGGTGCGCCGTGCGGACACCTTCCCCGGGCTGGGGCCGCAGTGGCTGCGGCTCGCGGTGCGCGACCGGGAGACGACGGACCGCTTCGCGGTGGCGCTGGCCAAGGCGGTCGCGGTCAGTTCCTGACGCCGAGCGCCTGCAGGTCGACACCGCCCAGGGCGGGCTGGACGTAGGCGTTGGTCAGGCGGGCCGAGCGGTAGTTGAGCCGTCGGTCGTAGAGGAACGGCAGCAGGGTGCCGCGGTCCTGGGCGGTGGAGTCGACGGTCCGCCACAGGTTGTCGGCGGCGTTGCGGTCGGTCGTCGTGTCGGCCTCGTCCATCAGGGCGTTGATCTCGCGGTCGTCGAGGGCCGCGTAGTTGCTGGGGCTGCCGGGCAGCAGCAGGGGCCGCAGGAAGCCGGCCGGCGACGGCCAGTCGGACTGCCAGGTGATCAGCGCGATGCCCCAGCCCTTGGCCTTGAGCTTCTTCTGGTCGGCGAGCACGGAGTAGTAGTCGGCCGGATCGGGCGTTTCGACCGTGGCCTTGACGCCGATCGTCGCGAGCTGGTCGCGCAGCGACTGGGCGGCCCGGCGGGCGACCGGGTCGCTGCCCGAGGCGGCGATGACGGTGCTGAACCCCTTGGCGTGGCCGCACTCGCCGAGGAAGCGCCGGGCCTGCTCGGGGTAACTGCCGCCGGTCACGGTGCCGTAGGTGTCCAGGTGGCGGTCGTGGCCGCCGACGGTCGGGGGCAGCATGCCGCCCGCGATGTCGCCGGCGTCCGCGCCCCCGAGGGCGTCGCGCAGGACACGCCGGTCGGCGGCGTACTGCACGGCCCAGCGGCAGCGGTAGTCGTCGAAGGGCGCGACGGCGGTCTGCAGCGAGAAGTAGCGCACGGCCCCGGTGGTGACGAGGTCGGCACGGGACTTCAGGGTGTCGTCGGCGAGGATCCTGGCGCGGGCGGCGTCCTGCACCCCGGTCTGGGCGGCGTCGAGGTCGGCGGTGCCGTCGAGCAGCGCGGTGTCCACGGCCGCGGCGTCGGGGGCGATCGTCAGCTCGACGGTGTCCGGCAGCGCGGTGCGTATGGAGTCGGTCGACGCGTCCCACCGGTCGTTGCGGACGAGCGTGAGCCCCTTGGCGGCGTCGTAGGAGGCGATCCGGTAGGGACCGCTGGCCACCGGCTGCTTCTCGTAACTCATCCGGCTGTCCTTGCCCTTGGGCACGGGCGAGGACATGGGGAGGGCGAGCACGTACGGGAAGTCGGCGAAGGGCGCGTCGAGGTGGAAGACGATCGTGCGGTCGTCCGGGGTGCCGACGCTCTTCAGGCCCAACTGGTCCGGGTCGGTGTCCTTGTAGGGGCCCGGATAGTTCTGGCCCTGGTCGAGCAGGTCGCGCAGATGCGTGGGGCCGCCGGCGGAGAGGTCGGCGGCGAAGCTGCGCTCGATGCCGTACTTGACGTCCTTGGAAGTGATGGGCGTGCCGTCCTCGAAGGCGATGTGCTCCTTGAGGGTGTACGTGTAGGTGCGGCCGCCGTCCGAGATCCGCCCGGTGGTGGTGGCGAGGTCCGGGGCGAGGCGGGTGCCCGCGGCACCGGGCTGCGGGGCGAAGTCGACGAGCTTGCGCAGGTAGAGGCGGCCGAGGTTCCACACCAGTGGGGAGTAGGTGCGGGCCGGGTCGAGGGAGTCCGGCGCGTAGGCGGAGATCAGCCGCAAGGTGCCGCCCCTGGCCGCGGAGGGGCTGACGGCGCCGGTGAGCGCCCCGTTGTAGCCACCGGTGGACCTGCGGGCGGCGATCAGGTCCTGGGCGACGGGAGTGACCGGGTCCTTCTTCTTGTCGCCGCCGAAGGGGTTCACGACGACGGCCACGGTGATCAGCACGGCGGCCACCGCGGCGGTGGCCGCGCCGATGACACCCCAGCGGCGGCGCGGCACGCGGGGGCCGGGGACGGGGGGCGTCGGCGTGGAGTCCCAGCCGGGGCGCTGCGCGGGGACGGCCCAGGGGCCGTAGGACGGGGGGTTGTAGGCGGGGTGCTGGGGCATCGGGGCCTGCTGCGGCGGCGCAGGCAGTGCGCGCGGGGCGGTGGGCGGGGTGCGGGAGGCGAGCCAGCCGCTCAGCCGGTCCTTCATCTGGCCGGCGCTCCGCGGGCGCAGTGCCGGGTTCTTGGACAGGGCCGACAGCACGATCGCGTCGAGCGCGGGGGGCACCGTCGGGTTGCGGGCGGAGGGCGGCATCGGCGTCCGGTGGACGTGCGCGTACATCACGCCCAGTGGGGTGGCGCCCGTGAACGGCACGGTGCCGGTGAGGAGTTCGGTGAGCATGCAGGCGACCGCGTACAGGTCGCTACGGGCGTCGACGGCGTCGCCCGCGCACTGCTCGGGGGACATGTAGCCGGGCGTGCCGATCGCCGAGCCGGTGCCGGTGAGGCCGGTGAGGGAGTGCACGACGCGCGCGATGCCGAAGTCGGCGACCTTGACCGCTCCCCCGGTGGTGATCAGCACGTTGGAGGGCTTCACGTCCCGGTGCACCAGGCCGCGGGCATGGGCGTGGGCGAGCGCGTCGAGGATGTCGCAGGTGATGCGGACGGCCCGCTCGATCTCCATCGGGGCCTGGTCGCGGGCGAGTTCGGACAGGGTCCGGCCCTCGATGTGCTCCATGACGAGGAAGGGGACGACCGCGTCCTGCGTGGTGATCTCGTCCTGGTCGTGGACGGTCACGATGCCGGGGTGGTTGAGTCCGGCGGCGGCCCTCGCCTCGCGGGCGAAGCGGCGGCGGGCCTCGGGATCGCGGGCCAGCTCCGGCAGCAGGGTCTTGAGTGCGACGGTGCGGCCCAGACGCGTGTCGTACGCGAGATGGACCCGGGCCATCCCCCCGGACCCGAGCAGCGCCCGGATCTCGTACCGTCCCCCGAACATGAGACCCCCCGGCCCCGTCCGCGGCGGGTGCGCGGACACTCCCCATCAGGGTAGTGGAAACAGCCCTTTTGCGACGTCGGCCGTACCCGACTGTGGACAACGGCCGTGGAGGGCGGCTGCGGACACGCGGCACACGCCGCCGCCACCGCCCTCCACGGACCTCTCCCCCCTGACCCCCGAACCGCCCCCGGGGTCACCCGGACCCGTCAGTCCCGGGCGTTCTGGGTCGCCGTCCTGCGGCGGGTCATGCGGATCACGACGAAGCCGACGGCGAAGAGCAGCACCGAACCACCCGCGAGGTAGGGCGTCATGCTGCTGCTGCCGGTCTCGGCGAGGTTCCCTGCCACGGCCTGGGCGGACGGGGCGGAACCGGGCGATCCGCCGGCGTCCACCGGCTGGGGGGACGCGCTCGGCTCCGCCGACGTGCTGGGCGGCTCGGACTCGTCGCCGGGCTGCGGGGTGGGCATCGCGCTGTCCTCGTCGTCCCCGCCGGGCTTGCCGCCGCCGTGGCCCCCGCCGTGGTCACCGTCGTGACCGCCGCCGTGGCCCCCGCCGTGGTCGCCGCCCCCGCCGCGGCCCGGCGTCTCGCAGGTGGCCTGCACGAGCGTGACCGTGCCCTTGACGTCGGCGACGTTGAGCTTGAGCGGATCGATGGAGACGTTGAGCTCCAGGGCGGTGGCCGCGGCGGTGCGCGAGGTGACGACCCTCTTGGCGAGGTCGAGCCGGACCTCGCCGACACCGGGCACCCTCACCTCGGTGGGACCGCCCGCGGTGACCCGGACGCGCTTGCCGAGCACGGTGACCCAGCCCGGCAACTCGGTGTCGGCGACGGGACGTTCGCCGGCCTCGCAGGTGGCCCGGGAGGTGATCGCGTCGGCCTTGATGAGCCCGATGAGCGGCAGTCCGGGGACATGGACGCGCGCGTGCACCAGGTTGGCGTACCCCTCGGCCTTGTGGCGGTCGACGGTGGCCCGGGCGGTGGCGACATCCGCCTGCAGGACGCTGAACGGGCGTCCGCGGTCGACGCCGTCGAGGGTCGCGGTGAGCGCGGTCTCGTCGGCGCTCGCGGGCGCCTGGACCTCGTTGAGCGTGAGGTCGAGCGGCACGTCGACGGTCTTGTTGAGCAGGGACACGTCCAAGCCGGTGCGCAGGACGACGGCACCGGCCTTGCCGGAACCGCCGTGCGACCCCTCGGTGGCCGCGGCCGGGGACGCCGGCCCGAGCGCGAGGGCGCCCGCCGCCAGCGCGACGGCGGCCCCCAGCGAGGCAGCCGAGCGGCGTGCGGGCATGCTGAAGGGAGAGCTGTACAAGGTGGAAAACCCCCAACTGGTCATGGAGTCGCCACAGCGCCGCTGAAGGGGACAGCGCGCTCGCCGGGCGACCTCGACCCCGTAATGATTTACGTACAGAGAGTGAACCGGCACCGTCCTGGCGCCGGTTCACTCCAAAGGGTGGTTTTCGTCCCCGTATTCGAACCTTCAGGCACGTACGTTCCCGTGCGTCACACCTGCGCTCGCGCGTATTCGAGCAGCTTCGCGAAGTCCAACGCTCCAGGATCACCGTGGGTGTTGTGGCAGAGCAGCCCCGCCGCCACATAGGTGCGGGTCGACGTCGACAGGGAGGCGATCGGCTGCTCGCCCACGGGCTCCGCCGCCAGCACCTCGGCCTCGCCGGTCGCCTCGGCGACGGCGGTGCCCTCCCATCCGGGCGGCACGGCGGTCCCGGCGCGCACGATCCGGTGCTTGCCCGGGGTGAGTTCACGGCTCGCCACCCACACGTCGCCGTGCGGCAGCCGGACCAGCCAGGGGTGGTCGGCGGTCGCCACCACCTCCCCGGCGGAGGTGGTGATCCGCCAGCACTCCTTCCTGGCCGGGTCGTTGCGTGTCACCACCCCGCGCCGCCACAGCCTGCGCCCGCCCTCCTCGTCGAACGAGGCGATCTCGTCCCCCACCCGGAGGTCCCCCGCGCGCACCGGGCCGCCGTCGGCACGCAACACCGGGGTTTCGGGGTGCACGCAGTTCTCCGGGACGTGCTGGTGCCCGCAGATCCCGTTGAAGGCGTTCCACTGCCGCGCGGTCATCCGCTGGCCGCCCGCGCTGCCGTACGACCTGGGGTAGGGAAGCCACAGCTTCGGACCGCTCAGGGGCACGTCGTGCTCGGTGTGCATCCAGGCCAGGAAGGCCGCGAGTTCGCGCAGTGCCCACTGGGGCGCCTTCGGCCAGTACACATGGCCGGGCGTGGTGCCCCAGTCCTCGTGGGTCTCGGGGTCGCAGGTGCCGACGAGCTCCACCTGGCAGACGTTGAGGGTGTTGGTCTCCACGCCGCCCGGCCGGTTGACCAGGGCGCGGGAGGAGATGTCGATGTCGAAGTGCTGGTACCAGACCAGCTTCTGGCGGGCGAAGTCCGGCTGCGCGGTCAGATTGGGGGCGCTGGAGCCCTCGTCGTAGGAGGGCACGGACCTGCCCTCGGTGGTGTGCAGCACGATGGCGTTGACCTCCATCGCGTCCCCGCCGTAGTCGTCCTGGTACCAGTACCTGCGCGATGCCCCCGGATACTTCTGCGGCCCCTGCCTGGTCATGGTGCTCCCCGTCCCGTCGTGCGGATTCGGCCGGTTGTACCGATCGCAGCACGCCGCGGCAGGCCGGGCCCGCCGATCCGGGCGGAATCACCCGAATCGGGGTGGAGTGTGGTAAACCCGCGTCCGGGAGTACCGGCCGCGCGGGATCAGCCGACGACGCGCCCGCGCAGCACCACGCGCCGGGGCGCGGTCAGGACACGCACGTCGACACGGGGGTCGGCCTCGTAGACCACGAGGTCGGCGGAGGCGCCCTCGGTGAGGCCGTCCCTGCCGAGCCACTCGCGGGCGGACCAGGTCGCGGCCGACAGGGCGTCGAGCACCGGGATCCCCGCGGTGACCAGTTCGGCGACCTCACCGCCGACGAGGCCGTGCGCGAGGGAACCGCCGGCGTCGGTGCCGGCGAAGATCCGGATGCCGGCGTCGTGGGCCGCCCGGACGGTGTCGTAGCGACGGGCGTGAAGCCGCCGCATGTGGTCCGCCCAGCGCGGGAACTTGGCCTGGCCGCCGTCCGCGAGCCGCGGGAACGTCGCGATGTTGACGAGCGTGGGGACGATCGCCACGCCGCGTTCGGCGAAGAGCGGGATGGTCTCCTCCGTCAGGCCGGTGGCGTGCTCGACGCAGTCGATGCCCGCCTCGACGAGATCGCGCAGGGAGTCCTCGGCGAAGCAGTGCGCGGTGACCCGGGCGCCCTCCTCGTGGGCGGCGGCGATGGCCTCCTCGACGGCGCCGCGCGGCCAGCAGGCGGACAGGTCCCCGGTGTCGCGGTCGATCCAGTCGCCGACCAGTTTCACCCAGCCGTCGCCGCGCCGCGCCTCCTGGCGGACGTAGGCGACCAGGTCCTCCGGCTCGACCTCCCAGGCGAAGTTGCGGATGTAGCGCCGGGTGCGGGCGATGTGCCGGCCCGCGCGGATGATCCGCGGCAGGTCCTCGCGGTCGTCGATCCAGCGAGTATCTGAAGGCGAACCCGCGTCGCGGATCAGCAGGGTGCCGGCGTCGCGGTCGGTGAGGGCCTGCTTCTCCGAGGTGTGCGGTTCGACGGGGCCGTGGTGGTCCAGGCCGACGTGGCAGTGCGCGTCGACCAGGCCGGGCAGCGCCCAGCCCTCCACGGTGGTGACGTCGCGGACCCCGGCCGGGCGGTCGTAGGTCACGCGGCCGTCGACCACCCACAGCTCGTCCCGGACGTCCTGCGGCCCGGCCAGGATCCGGCCCTTGATGCGGAGCGCCGGCGCCGGCGCCTGGTGATCAGCCATGTCCGCACTCTACGAGGCCGCGAGTACGCTCGGGCCCGTACAGCCCTCGAACAGCACCGACGAAGGAAGCAGCGCCGCCGTGTCCCACCCCCTCCTTGACCTGCCCCCGCTGACCGCCGGCCGCTTCGCCTCGATCGAACGGAAGGTCGCGGCCCTGCTGCGGACCGGGAACGACGTGGTGATCACGCAGGGCGAGGCGCTGCTGCCCCTGGAGGGCTGCATCCGCTCCGGCGCGCGGCCCGGCGGGACGGCGCTCAACGTGGTGACCGGGCCCTACGGGCAGACCTTCGGCGACTGGCTGCGCGACGCGGGCGCCCACGTGGTCGACCTGGAGGTGCCCTTCCACGCCGCGGCCGGCGCCGGGGACGTGGCGCGGGCACTGGCCGAGCACCCGGGCATCGACTTCGTCTCCCTGGTGCACGCGGAGGCGGCGACCGGCAACACCAACCCCGTCGCGGAGATCGGCGAGGTCGTGCGGGCGCACGGGGCGCTGTTCATGGTGGACGCGGTGGCCTCGGTGGCGGCCGAGCCGCTGGAGGTCGACGCGTGGGGCGTGGACCTGTGCGTGATCGGCGCCCAGAAGGCGATGGGCGGTCCCGCGGGCGTGTCCGCGGTCTCGGTGAGCGAGCGGGCCTGGCGGCGCTTCGCGGAGAACCCGGCGGCGCCGCGGCGCTCGTACCTGTCGCTCCTGGACTGGAAGCAGCGCTGGATCGACACCGGCCGCAAGGCGCTGCCGCACGCGCCCGCGCAGTTGGAGATGCTCGCGCTCGAAGCCTGCCTGGAGCGCATCGAGGAGACCGGACTCGGCACGGTCCTCGCCCGGCACCGCGCCGCCGCCGCGGCGACCCGGGCCGGCGCCGCCGCGCTCGGCGCCGCGCTGGAGCCCTATGTGCACCGCGCCGCCGACGCCGCACCGGTCGCCACGACGCTGCGCGCCCTGGACGGCGTCGCCGCCGACGACCTGGTGGCGCGGGTGCTCGCGGTGGACCCCGCGCTACCCCTGGTGGCCGGCGGCGGAGCGCTCGCCGGGGAGATGGTCCGGGTCAACCACTACGGCCCCGACGCCTCCCTCGACGTCGTCCTGCGCACCCTGCGCGCCGTCGGGGCGGCCCTCGACGTGACGGACCCGGCCGCCGCACTCGCCGCGGCCGAATCCGCCTGGACGGGCTGACCGGTCGCATCGAATTCGCGTGCGGAATTCCCCGCGGGGAATTCCGCACGCGAAATGCATTCCTCTTGCCGTGCTTATTCGCCCATGATCTCCTGCCCAACGCCCCCGGCCCCAAACGCCAAGATTTCATAGACGTCACGTGACGATTTTCCGCTGCGATCGACACCATAAAGTGGTCGTTCTGCCCCGGAATATCCGGGTGAACCCACCGTAACCGCCGGGGTTTCGCGCGCCTTCGGTCCCGGCCGCGCACAAGGCCGCGGAGACATGCGGAATGAAATTCCGGCCGCTACGTTGCTCTCGCATGACCGCCGCAAGTGAATTGCTGCTCGACACCCCGGCGATCGAGGACGGGACCGCCCTGTGGCGTATCGCCCGCGATTCCCGGACGCTGGACCTGAACTCCCCCTACAGCTATCTGCTCTGGTGCCGGGACTTCGCCCGGACCTCGGTGGTGGCCCGCTCCGCACGCGGCGGACGCGAGGAGGCAGTGGGCTTTGTGACCGGCTACGTACGGCCGGACAGCCCGCGCACCCCCCTCCGGGGATCAGGCGCATATGGAGACGGAGGGGGCGGGGTCGTAGGGGTGGATGTTCTGGACGCTGCGGGATATTTGTGCGCACCATCCGGGCAGGGACGGGATGAGCAAGTGCTGGAAACGCGCGTAAATATCCCAGTCCAGGACGTGCAGCCCCGGAGGCACCGCACCCGGCCCCCACGACACGCGCGCCGGGGCGCGTGACTTCACAGGGCACCCGGGAGGGCGGGCGGGGAAAAAACCTCCCCGCACAGCCAGCGCAGCGTCAGGCGTCGCGGCGCCCATTGAAGCGGCGCGGCACCCCCCGCGGATTCGCGTCCCGCAACTCCGCCGGCAGCAGCGCCTCCGGCGCGTCCTGGTAGACGACGGGCCGCAGCCAGCGCTCGATCGCGGTACCCCCCACGGACGTGGACGTCGACGTGGTGGCGGGGTACGGGCCGCCGTGGTGCATGGCGGGGGCGACGGCGACGCCGGTCGGCCAGCCGTTCACCACGACGCGCCCGGCCAGCGGGGTCAGCCTGCGCAGCAGCTCCGCCCCGGCGCCGGACGGCTCCGCGCCGGACGCCTCGGCCTCGCCGAGGTGCGCGGTGGCCGTGAGGTTCCCGGGGAGCCGGCCGAGCACGCCCTCGACCTCCTCCGCGTTCGCGTACCGCGCGATGACCGTCACGGGCCCGAAGTGCTCCTCCAGGAGCACGTCGTGGGCGCCGCCGCCCTCCGCCAGGCGGGCCGCCGGGACGGAGACGAAGCCGGCCCGCACCAGGTGCTCGCCGCCGTCGCCGGGCTCGACGGGCGCGTCCACATCGGGCAGCGCGGTCAACTCGCCGACGCCCGCGATGAAGTTGTCCCGCATGCGCGCGTCGAGCAGCGTGCCCGGCGTGACGTCGCCGACGGCCGCCGCCAGGGACTTGAGCAGCCGGTCGCCCGCCTCGCCCTGCGGTGCGAGGACGAGGCCCGGCTTGACGCAGAACTGCCCGACGCCGAGCGTCATCGCCCCGGCGAGGCCGGCGCCGATCTGCTCGGCGCGCTCCTCCGCCGCGGCCTCCGTGACGACCACGGGGTTGAGGCTGCCCAGCTCGCCGTGGAACGGGATCGGCACCGGCCGCGCGGCGGCCGCGTCGAAGAGGGCGCGCCCGCCCCGTACCGACCCGGTGAAGCCGGCGGCGGACACGAGCGGGTGCCGGACGAGGTCGATGCCGGCCTGGAAGCCGTGCACGACGGAGACGACGTCGGCGGGGAGACCGACGGCGACGGCGGCGCGGCGCAGCGCGTCCGCGCACAGCTCGCTGGTGGCCGGGTGGTCGGGGTGCGCCTTGACGACTACGGGGCAGCCCGCGGCGAGGGCGCTCGCGGTGTCGCCTCCGGGCACGGAGAAGGCGAGCGGGAAGTTGCTGGCGGCGTAGACGGCCACGACGCCCAGCGGGATCTTCCAGCGCCGCAGGTCGGGGCGGGGCGGGGCGAGCGAGGCGTCGGCGTGGTCGATGATGACGTCGAGGTAGGCGCCCTCGTCCACGATGTCGGCGAAGGCGCGCAACTGGTAGGCGGTGCGGCCGAGTTCGCCGGTGAGCCGGACCGGCCCGAGGGCGGTCTCGGCATCGGCGGCCTCCAGGATGCGAGGGCCGGCCTCCTCCAGGAAGTCGGCCGCGGTGCGCAGCAGGCGGGACCTGACCTCGCGGTCGGCCAGCGCCGGGGAGGCGGCGGACGCGGCGCGCACCACGGCGTCGACCTCCTCGGCCGTGGCCTCGACGGCGACCTGCTCCCGCTGCTTCCCGGTACGGGGATCGACGCTCCACACTGGTACGGCCACCGCGGGTACCTCCAGGCCTTCCGTTCGATATGCTGAACAGCATCCGCAACTGTGAATCTGTTCGGGAGCCTACTTGCGCGGGTCCCGGCCGAACAAGAGGGGTCCCATGGCTGCAGGTGAGGGCGGCGCGCAGGTCAAATCCGCGGTGCGGACGGTGGAACTGCTGGAGTTCTTCGCCGGCAAGCCCGGCATGCACAGTCTCGCCGCCGTGCAGGAGGCGGTCGGCTACCCGAAGTCCAGCCTCTACATGCTGCTGCGCACACTCGTCGAGCTCGGCTGGATCGAGACCGACGCGACCGGCACCCGCTACGGCATCGGGGTGCGCGCCCTGCTGGTCGGCACCTCGTACATCGACGGCGACGAGGTCGTCGCCGCGGCCCGCCCCACCCTGGACCGGCTCTCGGACGACACCAGCGAGACCATCCACCTGGCGCGCCTCGACGGCACGAGCGTGGTGTACCTGGCGACCCGTCAGTCCTCCCACTACCTGCGGCCGTTCACCCGCGTCGGCCGGCGGCTGCCGGCCCACTCGACCTCGCTCGGCAAGGCGCTGCTGGCCACGTACACCGACGAGCAGGTCCGCAAGCTGCTGCCGGAGATGCTGGAACCGCTGACCGAGCACACCCACACCGACCGCGAGAAGCTGATCGCCGAACTACGCCAGATCCGCGAGCAGGGCTACGCGGTGGACCGCGAGGAGAACACCCTCGGCCTGCGCTGCTTCGGCGTCGCGATCCCCTACCGGACGCCCTCCCGGGACGCGATCAGCTGCTCGGTGCCGGTGGCCCGGCTGACCCCGGCGCACGAGCAGCTGATCAAGGACGCCCTCTTCGACGCGCGCGACCGGCTCACCCTGGCCACGCGCCGGCTGTGAAGGTCCCGGTCGGCACTCCTCCCGCAGGACCCGGACCGCGCCCGGCCGGACGCCACCGGACACCCTCAGTACCGCCGCGGTCACCGGCCCGCGGGAACGCGCCGGTGCGGCAGGGGCTGGCCTGAACATCCCCTAGGATCAAGGGAGTTGGGGCGCCGCACGCTGCCGTCCCAGGACTTGGAGGACCGGTGCGTCTCCCCCGCTCCCTTTCCGGCTGGACCATGGCCGTCTTCGGTCTGCTCGCCGCCGCGCTCGGCATCGTCGGGATCGTCTCGCCCGCCGTGCAGCTGTCCCTGCTCGGCTTCCACCGGCCGGACGCCCGCGCGGGCGGGGACTACACGCTGGTCTTCCTCACCGCCTCCTCCATGGCCGCCCTCAACATGGGCGTCTACTACGTGCTGGCCGCGCTCGCCGACTGGCGTGCCTTCTTCCGCTGGACCGTGCCCTTCCGCCTGCTCACCTTCACGGTCTTCACCACGGCCGTGATCATCGGCCGGGCGCCCTCCGGTTTCCTCGGCGTGGGCGTGTGGGAGGGCGTCGGCGCCCTCGTGACGGGCACCGCGCTCTGGTACGAGGGCCGGCGCGCGCCGGCCCGTCCCGCGCCGGCGGTCTGAGCGACCGTCCCGGCCGGACGGGTATCAGCCCGCGTACGGCTCCGGCACCTCCCCGGGCCTGGCCAGGAAGCGGAAGTCGCAGCCGGTGTCGGCCTGGGTGATCTGGTCCTGGTACAGCGCGCCGTATCCGCGGCCGAAGCGCGGCGGTGGCGCCTGCCACCGGTTCCGGCGGCGTGCCAGCTCGGCGTCGTCGACCTCCAGGCGCAGGGTGCGCGCCCCGACGTCGAGAGTGATCCGGTCGCCGGTGCGGACGAGGGCGAGTGGCCCGCCGACGTACGACTCGGGCGCGACGTGCAGGACGCACGCGCCGTAACTCGTGCCGCTCATCCGGGCGTCGGAGATCCGCACCATGTCCCGGACGCCCTTCTTGAGCAGCCGGCCGGGGATGGGGAGCATCCCGTACTCCGGCATGCCCGGCCCGCCGAGTGGGCCGGAGCCGCGGAGCACCAGGACGCTGTCCTCGGTGATGCCGAGGCCGGGGTCGTCGATGGTGCGCTGCAGCGTCCGATAGTCGTCGAAGACGACGGCCGGGCCGGTGTGCCTCAGCAGGCGCGGCTCGGCGGCGATGTGCTTGATGACGGCGCCGTCCGGGCACAGGTTGCCGCGCAGGACGGCGACGCCGCCCTCGGCCGCCAGCGGGTGGTCCAGCGGCCGGATGACGTCCTCGTCGTGCACGCGGGCACCGGCGAGCTGCTCGCGCAGGGTGGCGTGGCCGACGGTCGGCCGGTCCAGGTGGAGCCGTCCGGCGTCCCGCAGCCGGGTCAGGAAGGCGGGCAGGCCGCCCGCGAAGTGGAAGTCCTCCATCAGGTACCGGCCGCCGGGACGCACGTTCGCCAGCACCGGGACCGTACGGGCGATCCGGTCGAAGTCGTCCAGGGTGAGCCGGACGCCGCTGCGCCCGGCCATCGCGATCAGGTGGATCACGGCGTTGGTCGAGCCGCCGAGGGCCAGCACGGTGGCCACCGCGTCCTCGTACGCCTCGCGCGTGAGGATCGCCGGCAGCCGCAGGTCCCGCCGCACCAGGTCGACGATCCGCATCCCGGAGGCCGCCGCCATCCGGTCGTGCCCGGAGTCCACGGCGGGTATCGACGAGGCGCCGGGCATCGTCACGCCCAGCGCCTCCGCGGCGGCGGTCAGCGTGGAGGCGGTGCCCATGGTCATGCAGTGGCCCGGCGAACGGGCCAGGCCGCTCTCGAGCTCCGCCATCTCGCAGTCGCCGATGAGGCCCGCCCTTCTGTCGTCCCAGTACTTCCACATGTCGGTGCCGGAGCCCAGCACTTCGCCCCGCCAGTGTCCGGGCAGCATCGGCCCGGCGGGGACGAAGACGGCCGGCAGGCCGGCACTGGCGGCGCCCATGAGCAGCGCGGGCGTCGACTTGTCGCAGCCGCCCATCAGGACGGCGCCGTCCACCGGGTAGGAGCGCAGCAGCTCCTCGGTCTCCATGGCGAGCAGGTTGCGGTACAGCATGGGGGTCGGCTTCTGGTAGGTCTCCGAGAGCGTCGCCACGGGGAACTCCAGGGGGAAGCCGCCCGCCTGCCACACCCCCCGCTTGACCGCCTGGGCGCGGTCGCGGAGATGGACGTGGCAGGGGTTGATGTCGCTCCAGGTGTTGAGGATCGCGATCACCGGCTTGCCCAGGTGCTCCTCGGGCAGGTAGCCCAGCTGCCGGGTGCGGGCCCGGTGGCTGAACGAGCGCAGGCCGTCCGTGCCGTACCACTGGTGACTGCGCAGCTCCTCGGGCGTCCTCATCGGCCGGTGGTCCTTCCGTGCGCGGCGGGCCGGCTCACAGGTCCCAGCCGGCGATCAGGGCGGCCACCCGCGCGCGCCGGTCCCCGGGGAGCGGGTGGCTGGGCGGCCGTACGTCGCGGCGGCACTTCCCCAGCGCCGCCAGTGCCTCCTTGACCACGGACACGTTGTGCGCCGACCGGCCCTCGGCCCGCAGGTCCTCGAACTCCCGCACCCGCTCCCAGACCTTCATGGCGGCGGAGCGATCGCCGGCGCGCAGCGCGCGCAGCATCTCCAGGGAGATCCGCGGCGCCACATTGACCAGGCCCGAGGTGAAGCCGGTCGCGCCGACCGCCCAGTGGGCCGGTGCGTACAGCTCGGCCAGGCCCGCGACCCAGGTGAAGCGGTCGAGCCCGGCGTCCCGGGCGACGGCGGCGAAGCGGGCCGGGTCCGGCACGGCGTACTTCACGCCGATGACGTTCGGGCACAGGTCCCCGAGCCTGCCGATCAGGGCGCCGTCCAGCGCGGCGTCCCGGACGTAGGGGACGACGCCGAGCTCGGGAACGGAGTCGGCGATGGCCCGGTGGTAGTCGACCCAGCCCTCCGGGGAGACGTAGGGGTGGACGGGCTGATGGACCATCACCGCCCCCGCACCCGCGTCGCGTGCGTGCCGGGCGGCGGCCACCGCGGTGGGCAGGTCGAGACCCACACCGGCGACGACCTGGGTGCCGGGGTCCGCCTCGGCCACGGTGAGCTCCACGACCAGGCGGCGTTCGGCCGGGTCCAGCGCGTAGAACTCGCCGGTGTTGCCGTTCGGCGTGACGGTGCGGACCCCGTGGTCGAGCATCCGGCGCAGCAGCGCCCGGTACGTGCCGCGCGCCACTCCTCCGTCCGCGCCGAAGGGGGTCACCGGGATCGCGACGACGTCGGCGAGTGCGGCGGACTGCTCTGCGAATGCCATGCGGTTGCCCTTCGGATCGGGGACCGGCCGGTTCCGGGCGCGGGCGCGGTTCAAGGGGCTTCGGCGTCACCGGGGAAGGCACGCGCGACGAAGCCCGCCATGTGGTCGTGCAGGAGGCGGGCCGCGCCCTCGGCGTCGCCGGCCTGCGCACGGGCGAGGATCTCCCGGTGCTCGCGCGCCTCCCGCTCCCAGGAGGGGTTCTCCCGCCAGGCGACGGACGACACCAGCGCCGCCTGGTCGCGGACGTCGTCGAGGATCCGGGCCAGCAGCGGATTGCCGCAGGGGCCGTACAGCGCCCCGTGGAAGTCCCGGTTGGCGAGCGACCGTTCGGCCCGGTCCGCGGCGGCGTCGGCCCGCTCCAGTGCCTCGCGGGCCGCGTCGAGCGGGGCACCGCGGGCGACGGTGCGGCGCAGCGCCTGAGGTTCCAGCAGGAGGCGCACATCGTAGATCTGACGGGCCATCAGCGCATCGACCGTGCGCACGGTCACGCCCCTGTACTGACTCGACACGACCAGGCCGGTGCCCGCCAGTGTCTTGAGCGCTTCCCGCACGGGCGTCTTGGACACCCCGAACCGTGCCGCGAGTTCGGTCTCGACCAGGGCCTGGCCCGGCGCCAGCAGCCCGGTCAGGATGCCGCGCCTGATCGTCTCCAGCACCACCTGGGTGCGGGACGGGATGGGGGTGGGCGCCGCGCCGGACAGCAGGTCCATGGAGAGGTCCCGGTTCTCGTGTATCGCGTCTCATATATGACGTACGAGGTACGACCCGACCGTAGGACGGCGCCCGAGCGCCGTCAATGGGCCCGGCGGGAAACGGGGATGACGGGCCGACGGGAGAGCGCCCGGTGCGGTGGCGCGGGCCGCGCCGGCGGGGCTTCTGCGTTCGGCCTGCAGGACGCACGTAGCACCGGACCCCGCCTCGGACCCCGGCCGGCGCGCCGCGCCCACCGCCCTGGCCGGCGGCGCGGGGGCCCGGCCGGCAGCCGGGCGCACACCCATGGGCGCCTCGACCGCGGCCACGTCCCCGGCGAGCCCCGCGCCCTCCGGCTCCCGCTCCGCGGGCGTGCCCGCACCCGGTGCGACGACCCTCGTCGAGGACCCGGGACACGACGTCAACACCTGAGGATGACGGCGGCCACCGGGGCGCAGCTGCACTGCTCCCCGAGAGCGCCGCAGCAGCGCGGCGAGGTCGTCTTCGACTGGCTGCGGGACACGCCGAAGGCGCGCTGAGCCGGGCGCTCAACCGCCGGCGGGCAGTGCGGCCAGCGCGTCGCGCACCGCGGCGAGGTCCGCGTCCGCGGCGAGCCCGGCGTGGTAGAGCCGCAGCTCGGTCGCGCCGAGCGCGGCGGCCCGGGCGGCGTCCGCGGCCAGGGTGTGCGGGCTGCCGCCCATGCCCGCGACGACGGGGAAGTTGGCGGCAAGGACGGTGCCGGGACGGGCGTGCGGGGCGCAGGCGGCGAGGTGGTCGGTGCCCGGCAGGACCAGGCCGTCGGCCAGGGCCAGGATGTGCGCCGGGTCCACGCCGACGTTGGCGCCGGCGCGGTGCGGATGCGGGTCCGCGTGCAGGAGGACGCGGAATCCGGGCGGGGCCGCCGCCCGCACCGCCTCCACCGCGGCCCGCTGCACGTCGCGGGCGACGCCGGTGCGCCAGTCGAGGGTCAGTGCCGCGAGGTCCGTCCCGAGCAGTTTCTCGACGTCGGCCCATTCTTCGGGGCCCGGCGCCCATCCGCCGGCCCACACGGGCTCCAGCGCCGCCCGCACCGCCGCCCGCAGCTCCCGCGGATCGGCCCCCAGGCCCGCGTAACCCGCCTCGCACACCTCGCAGAAGCACAGGGACATCAGGTACTGCGCGGCGCCGGGCAGCGGGACGCCGCCGATCTTGTCGTGCGCGTGCAGATGCGCCAGGCCGTACCAGCCGCAGCTCTCCAGTTCGGTGCCGTCGGTGCCGGGCCGCACGGCGGCCTCCGCCGCGAGCGCGACGAGGTACTCGCGCACCTCCGGCCGGGCCACGCACGGCGCCCAGGGGTAGCGGTCGCCGAAGGCGTTGCGGACCGTGATGCGCGGATGCTCGTCCCCCAGGCGGGAGTTGTGGGCCAGCACGACCCAGGAGTGCACGGGCAGCCCGGCCGCCCGCAGGGACTCGGCGGCCGCCCCGTACGCGTCGGGACCGCCCGCCCAGTCCTGGGTGTACGGCCGCAGGGCCCGTCCCGCCCAGTGCCCCGGGTCGGGCGGGTAGTGGACGGCCGCGTGCCGGGCGGTGACGACCCGCCGGGCGGGGTGGCGCGGGGTGAGCGCCCGCGTGGAGTGGTAGGCGGAGGCCAGGGTGACCTGCCGGACACCGAGGGCGGCCAGGCGCTCGGCGGCGTCCGGGTCACCGACGACGTCCCAGGGATAGACGAAGGTGGAGGCTCTCAACTCGGCTCCCTTCTCGCGAGGTTGACTGGAGGGCGGGGCTGCCGTGCGCGGTCGGTCAGTCCTCGCCCAGCAGCGCGAGTCCGCGGTCGATGAGCTCGGCCAGTTCCTTCACGTGCGCCGGGGCGGGCTCCGACAGCGGCGGCCGCACCTCGCCCACGTCCAGGCCGCGCAGCCGTACGCCCGCCTTGACCAGGGAGACGGCGTAACCGCGGCCCTGCTGGCGCAGCTCGACCAGAGGCCGGTAGAAGCCGTCGAGGAGCCGGTTCACCGTGGTGTCGTCGCCGGTGGTCAGGGCGCGGTGGAAGGCGAGGGCGATCTCGGGGGCGAAGCAGAAGACGGCGGAGGAGTAGAGGGTGACGCCGATGCCCCGGTAGGCCAGGCCGGTGAGCTCGGCGGTCGGAAGGCCGTTGAAGTAGCGGAAGTCCCGGTCCGGCACGGAGCTGCGGACGGCGCTGACGATGCGCTGCATCAGGTCGAGGTCGCCGACGCCGTCCTTGAGGGCGATGATCCGCGGGATGCGCGCGAGTTCGACGACGGTGGCCGGGGTGAACACCGCGTTGTCGCGCTGGTAGACGATGACGTCCAGGGAGGTGCCGGCGGCCAGGGCGGCGTAGTGGCGGAGCAGTCCGCCCTGGTCGGCGACGACCAGGTAAGGGGGCATCGCGAGCAGCCCGTCGGCGCCCGCCTCCTCGGCGAGCCGGGCGAACCGCAGGGCGAGGGCGGTGCCGTAGCCGGCGCCCGCGACCACCGGCACCCGGCCCGCGCTCTCCTCCACGGCGGCCGCCACGCAGTCCCGGAACTCCTCGGGTGTCAGCGCGTGGAACTCCCCGGTGCCACAGCAGGCGAACACCGCCCCCGCGCCCGCCTCGATCCCCGCGCGCACATGCGCCCGGAAGGCCTCCAGGTCCACGGCTCCGTCCGGCGCGAAAGGCGTCACGGGAAAGAACAGCAGGCCGTCGAGGCGCGCGGCGAGTGAGACGGCTTCGGTCATCGCGTTCTCCCTGCAAGCTGGCAGCGACTGTGCGCTCATCTGATCCATGTCCATATTCATGAACGCGTTCACGCTAAAGCAGCACATATGGAGGGGTCAAGGAAGAGAGCCGCTGGTGGTGGTCTCTTGACGGGTCCCCAGGGGCTCTCTAGCGTGTCCATACATATGAATGGCGTCCACAGACGTGGACCACGGCGACCGAGGAGACCCGCGCATGCCCGCTCCCCGCACCATCCTGCTCACCGGCGCCGCGGGCGGCCTGGGCACCCTGATGCGCGAACTCCTCCCCGCCCACGGTTACGACCTGCGCCTCTTCGACGTGGCCCCCGTGCAGGGGGCGCCCGTCGCCATCATCGGGGACCTCGCCGACCGGGCGGCCCTGCGCGAGGCCGTGCGCGGCGTCGACGCGATCGTGCACCTCGCGGCCATCTCCCTGGAGTCCTCCTTCGAGAAGATCCTGCACGCCAACATCGAGGGCACCTACCACCTCTACGAGGCGGCCCGCGAGGAGGGCGTCCGGCGGATCGTCTTCGCCTCCAGCAACCACGCCGTCGGCTTCACCCCCCGCCCGGTCGGGGACGACCCCCTCATCCCGGTCGACACCCCGCGGCGCCCGGACACCTTCTACGGGCTGTCCAAGGGCTTCGGCGAGGACCTCGCCCAGCTCTACTGGGACCTGCACGGGCTGGAGACGGTCTCCGTCCGCATCGGCTCCTGCTTCCGCGAGCCCACCTCCGTGCGCATGCTCTCGGTCTGGATGAGCCCGGAGGACGGCGCCCGGCTCTTCCACGCCGCCCTCACCGCCGAGGGCGTCGGCCACACCGTGGTGTACGGCAGCTCCGCCAACACCCGCCTGTGGTGGGACCTGTCCGGCGCCCGCGCCCTGGGCTACGAGCCCCGCGACGACTCCGAGCCGTACGCCGCGAAGCTCATCGCCGAGCAGGGCGAGCTCGACCCCGCCAACCCCGACCACGCCCACCTGGGCGGCCACTTCACCACGCACCCGCCGATGTGGCCGCACTGACCGCCCGGCGGTCCGCGCCGCGCGCGGACGGCCCCGCGACCCGGTGGCCCGCTCGTGGCGGGGCTCGTACCGGCCCACCCTGCCGCCACCCGGCAGACGGAACCCGGTCGCCCTCCCCCAGCGCGCGCCGGTGACCGGCTGCGTGAACCCGGCGCCCTCGCGGCCGGGTCCGCCACGGTCGTGTCGACGCCGTCGCACATCAGGCGGAGCTCCTGCGTCCCCGGGCCGTCCGTGCGACGCACCGCGATCCTGGCCGGCGGACGCCCGAAGACCAGCCGGCCGCCTCCCGCGTCGACGTGCGGATACTCCGGCACATCCCGGAAGGGGACGCGGCCCGCTTCCGCGTCACGGCGGTGGATGACGCCGCGCCCACCGCTGGCCACACGGCCGGAACAGGTCTCCGCGGGGTCAGCGGCCGCGCTCGGCACCGCCGTTGACCTGGTGGATCTGCGCGGTGATGTGGGTCGCTCCCGGGGAGGCCAGCCAGTGCGCGAGGGAGGCGACGTCCTGCGGGACCCCGACCCGGGCGTTCAGCGTCTGGCCGACCAGCACCGCCCGCCGCTCGTCCGTCATCCGGCCGCCGAAGAACTCCGTGTCGTCGACGAAGCCGGGAGCGATCACGTTGACCGTGACGCCCCGGCCGCCCAGTTCCGCCGCCAGGTCGTAGGCGTACGGGTGCAGGGCCGCCTTCGCGGCGCCGTAGGAGCCCGAGCCGCCGCCCCGGATCGCCGCGATGGAGCTGAGCAGCAGCACCCGGCCGTCGTCGGCGACCAGGTCGCGCAGCGCCTCGGTGAGCAGGACCGCGGTCAGGACGTTCGCCCGGAAGTTGCCCGCCCACACCTCGGCGAGGGTCTGCTCGCCCGCGCTCAGGGCGACGTTGCCGCCCGCGTTGTTGACCAGGACGTCCACCCGCCCGAAGCGTTCGGCGAGCACGTCGTGGACCCGCTCCGCCTCCGACTCGTCGGTGAGGTCCGCGGGCAGGGCCAGGGCCGTCCGGCCGCCCAGCCGCTCGACCGCGGCGTCCAGCACCTCCTTGCGGCGGCCGATCAGCACCACTTGGTCCCCGCCGCCGGCGAAGGCCTCCGCGACGGCCAGGCCGATGCCCGTTCCGCCCCCGCTGATCACCACAATGCGTGACACGTGAAAACTCCGTTCGGTAATGGAACCGTAAACCCGGAACGATCGTTAAGCGGAACATGACCGCTATGACACCCGGCTCGAATGTGCCGCTCTCCGCAGCGCGCGTGGCAGTGGAGGTCTCCGCGCCCGTGCGGCTGGACGTGTCGGGCCTGCTGATCGCCGCCAACGGCAAGGTGCGCTCCGACGACGACTTCGTCTTCTACAACCAGCCCTCGGGCCCCGGTGTCACCCACCGGTCCGGTGGCGGTGCGTCCCCCGACGCGATCACGGTGGACACCGCGGCCGTCCCGGCGGACATCGAGAAGATCGTCGTGACGGCGAGCCCCGACGCCGCGGGGGCGACCTTCGCGGGCACCGAGCCCACCGCGACGGTCCGCGACGCGGACACCGGCGCCGTGATCGCCACCTTCACCCCGCCGCAGCTCAGCACCGAGACCGCCCTCGTCGTGGTCGAGATCTACCGCCGCGCCGGGGCCTGGAAGGCCCGCGCGGTCGGCCAGGGGTACGCCAACGGCCTGGCGGGCATCGCCACCGACTTCGGCGTCAGCGTGGACGAGGAACCCGCGGCCGCCGCCGCACCGCAGGCACCGCAGGCACCGCAGGCACCGCCCCAGGCACCACCGGCCCCCGTCATGGCGCCCCCGCCCCCGGCGCCCTCCATGGCACCGCAGCCGCCCGCTCCCCCGGCACCCGCCGCGCCCCCCGCACCGCCCGGCAGCGGCAAGATCAATCTCGACAAGGGCCGGGTCAGCCTCCAGAAGAACCAGACCGTCTCCCTGGTCAAGGGCGGCAAGCCACTGCTGGCCTCGGTCCGCATGGGCCTGGGCTGGGAACCCGCCTACCGCGGCAAGGACATCGACCTGGACGCCTCGGTCATCGCGTACGGACCCCAGCGCAACCACATCGAGTCCTGCTACTTCGGCCGGCTCACGATCCTGGGCGGCGCGATCCAGCACTCCGGCGACAACCTCACCGGCGAGGGCGCGGGCGACGACGAGGCGATCACCGTCCACCTCGGCGGGCTGCCGCCGGAGGTCACGGGACTGGTCTTCACCGTGAACTCCTTCTCCGGCCAGAAGTTCAACCAGGTCGCCAAGGCGTACTGCCGGCTGATGGACGCCACCACCGGCGAGGAACTGGTCCGCTTCGACCTGACCGGCGCCGAGCCGCGCACGGGCGTGATGATGGCCAAGTTCATCCGCCAGTTCTCCGGCGAGTGGGAGATGACGGCACTCGGCGAGTTCGTCGACTCCCGCACCGTGAAGGGCATGGTCAAGCCGGGCGCAAAGGCACTGTGAGCACAGAGGCGCCCGGCGGACCGTGATCGGCACGGTCCGCCGGGCGCCTCGGTGCGGAGTACTCGCGGTCAGCAGGCACCGCCTCGCCCCTGGCGCCGCCAGGGACCGGTGATCGCCAGCATGATGCCCGGCACCTGGATGTTGGCGAAGAGCGTCCTGCCGTCGGGCGAGAAGGTCACCCCGGTGAACTCGCTGAACTCCGGCTCCTGCGCGGTGCCGATGTTCAGTTCGTTGCGGGCGATCGGGTACGTCCGCCCGTCGCCGAGGGCGCCGAACAGATGCTGGACGCCCTCGCCGTCCTCGGCGATGACCAGACCGCCGTAGGGCGAGACCGTGATGTTGTCCGGGCCGTCGAAGGCGCCGTCCGCCGACGGGTCCGGGTTCACGCCGAGCAGGACCTTCAGGGTCAGGGTGCGGCGCTTGGGGTCGTAGAACCAGACGGCGCCGTCGTGCGCGGTGCCCGGGCTCTCCTCACGGGCGTAGGAGGAGACGATGTACACACCTCCGTCGCCCCACCACATGCCCTCCAGCTTCCGGGCACGGGTGACCGCGCCGGCCGCGAACTGCTTGCGCACCGAGGTGACCTTGGCGTCGCGCTCCGGGACGTCCACCCAGTCCACACCGTAGACCGTGCCGATCCTGGTGGCGCGGGAGAGGTCGTCGACGAACCGGCCGCCGGAGTCGAAGCACTTGAAGGCCTGCAGCACACCGGCCGTCTCCGACAGGCCGCGCAGCTTGCCGCGGCCGTGGTGGAAACCGGCCGGCGGGGTCCAGCGGTACAGCAGGCCGTTGGGGTTCGAGGCGTCCTCGGTCAGGAAGAGGTGGCCGCGCTTGGGGTCGACGACGACCGCCTCGTGCGCGTAACGGCCCAGCGCCTTGACCGGCTTGGGATCGCGGTTGGCCCTGCGGTCGTACGGGTCGACCTCGAAGACATAGCCGTGGTCCTTCAAGAACCCGTGCGTGCCGGCCTTGTCCTCGGTCTCCTCGCAGGTCAGCCAGGTGCCCCACGGGGTACTGCCGCCCGCGCAGTTGGTGGCGGTTCCGGCCACGCCCACCCACTCCGCGACGTGGCCGCCGTGCTTGGCGACCTCGACGACGGTCACACCGCCCGCGGCACCGGAGTCGTAGACCAGGCCCTCGGCCAGCGGCACCGGGTGCGGCCAGTCCGCGCGGGCCCCGGCCAGCTCGTGGTTGTTGGCCAGCAGCGTGGCACCGCGCAGACCCTCGAAGGTGGCGGTGCCGTCGTGGTTGGAGGGGGTGGACTCGCCGGACTCCAGCGTGGTCACGCCGGTGCGGGTGATGATCCGGTACGAGAAGCCCTCGGGCAGCGCCAGAACGCCCTTCGGGTCGGGGATCAGCTCGCCGTACCCCAGCTGCCCGTGGTGCCGGGACTCCCCGGCCGCCCCGGCGGTCTCCGGCGCCCCGGCCGCGAGGGCCCCGGGGGCGGTCGCGAGAACGTCGACGGTCCCGGCCAGCGCGACGCCGGCACCCGTCATGGCAGTGCGCCTGGCGAAGTCTCTGCGAGTGAGCGGCATCGTTACTCTCCTCGGGCCCAAGGTCTCTTCTCTGCCGCCCCTCACGTTCGCGCCCCGCGGCCAACGGGAGTTGAACTGCGGGCGACGTTCCGCCGCCCATTCCCCGAGGCGTTCGGGCGCCGGCCCGCCGGGATCAGGACCCGGCGGTCCCCGAGGAGCGCGCCTTGAAGGCCGCCTTGCGCGCGTCCTTGGCCAGGCGCTTGTCCGGGTGCAGCCGGCCCATCGCCTCCAGGACGTCAGCCGTGGCGGGGTGGTCGACGCGCCAGGCCGCGGAGAAGAAGCCGTCGTGCCGGGCGACCAGGTCGGTGACGAGCTCGCGCAGCAGCTCGGGGTCGTCGTCGGCGTCGAGCTGGGCGGCGATGGTGTCGATGGTCAGCCAGAAGATCATGTCCTCGTCGGGCGCGGGCACGTCCGCGGCGTCCCGCTCCGTGAGCCACACCCGTGCCAGGCCGCCCAGTTCACGGTCGGACAGCACCTCGCGCAGGGCGGGCTCGGCCTCGTTCCCCAGCAGGCTCAGCGTCTGCTGGGCCACCAGCCGGCGGCCGGGCGCGTTGCGGTCCTCGCCGCGCGCGGCGTCCAGCAGCTCGCGGGCCGCCTCGTACGGCTTGCGCCGGGCCAGCCAGTGATCGGCCTCGCGGCGGGCGATGTGGTCCGGATACTCGAACAGCGCCTCCAGCAGGGCCGACGCCGGCCCCTCCGCCAGCTCACCGGCGGCAGGGGCGTGCACACCGGCCTCCAGCATGCGGGCGCGCACCCCGAACACACCGAGCGGCGTCAGCCGCACCAGGCCGTACCGGGAGACCTCCTCGGGCCCGATCTCCTGCAGGTCACCGACGCCGACCGGGGCGGCGCCGGACTCCTCCTCGGACTCCGCCTCCTCGATCAGCGCCTCGTCCAGCGGCGTGTAGTCGATCAGCCCGGTGGTGGTCAGCAGCCGGAAGTGGTCGTCGAGGCGCATCATCACCTCGGTGACGTCCTCCAGCAGGTCGTCGCTGGGCTCCTCCACGTCCTCCGGGACGACGAGGGAGGCGGCCAGCACGGGCAGCGGTACGGCATCCTGCCCCTCACCGCCGCCGTCCTCCATGGCGCCGAAGAGGTAGAGGTTGGCCAGCGCGCCGTCCAGGAACTCGGCCTCCTCCTCCGGGTCCCAGTCCAGCGTCTCCGGGTCGATCTCGCCCTCCGGGCCGAGCTCGTCCATCAGGCTCTCCAGGTCGGGCGTCGCCGCCTCGGACAGCGCCGTCTCCACCGCGGTGAGCCAGAGCTCCAGCACCTCCCGCGGGGTCCCCCCGTCCAGGCCCCGCAGCGCCTCACCGGGCACCGCGCGACCCGCCGGCTCGTCCAGCGCCGCCGCCCGCTCCGCCGCGGGGGCGTCGTCGTCCGGCTCCTCGATGTCCAGCTCCACCAGACCCGCGTCGACCGCGACACCCCACGCCTGCGCCGTCTCCGCGGGCCCGTCCGGAGTGTCCTCCAGCCCCAGCTCCCGCACCGCCCGCGCGTGGTCCTCCGCGGCCAGCTCTCCCATGGCGTCCACGAGCACGTGCGGCGCGGACCAGCGGGCCAGGCGCACCGCCCGGTCCAGCAGCGGCACGGCGAGCGCGAGCCGCGCCAGCTCGTCCTCGGGCAGCAGCCTCACGGGCGGCAGGTCGAGGCGGTCAGCGGCCATGACGGGGTCTCCAATACAGCGGTGTTCGGGGGGCGCGTTCGCGCGCAGCACCAGCCTAGACGCGTCTGCGCCCCCTGGGCGCGCTTCCCCGGTCCGTCACCCGCCGTTACCGCAACCGTCCCCTGCGGATTGACGTTCCTGACACCGTCTCACCTGCTTTTCCCCTGCGGGAGGGGCACCGGGCCCTCCCGCAGGTCGCTCTCCGCGACGGCCCGCACGGGGACCCGGCCCGGGTGGCCGCCGTCGAGGAGGCCCAGTGGGCCGACGACCGGCAACCGGCGACAGCCGCATCGCGCGGGTGCGGAGGTCGAGGCACGCTCCGGGACCTCGACGACGCGGCACGCGTGGCACCACGCGGCACGCGGCTGCCGATCCACGGCGAACTCGGCCCGGACCACGTGCTGGTGGACGCCGACGACGGCACCGCGTTCATCGCCGTCGAGGGCCTGACGCGCTTCGACGTCGAGTGGTACCCGCTGCTGGCCCGGCCGGATCCGGACCCGCGACGCGCGGTCGAACACCGGTTGCCCGCACGAGTCCCGGCGGCGGTACCGCCCCTTCCCGCAGGCCGACCCGGCCGGAGCGGGGCGCCCGGTCGGCGTGCCTGAGGACCAGGGCGGCACCCGGCCCCCCAAGGGCCGCGCCCACCACGTCGCTTGCGCGGAACCTACTGCCCCATACAGCGCGATGGCAGGCTGACGGAGTGCGGATCGAGGGATACGAGGGCGGCCCGCCGGCCGCCGGGGAACCACTGGTGGGCCTCCCGGGTTTCTGGTCGAACCACCTGCTGGGCTCGTGCGGTCACGGTGAGGACGGCGAGCGCCCGGTCCCGCAGTGGTTCGGCGACGACGGCGCCGACGTCGACGCCCTGGAGGAGGTCCTCACGGCCCCCGACCGGTGGCCGGTGTTCCGGATACCGGTCGCGGGCGGCCACGCGGTCGTCATCGTCCACCGCAACTGTGCCGACGACCACGGGGTCGACCACCTGGTGACCCACCGGGACCGGCACGGCGCCCACCCCGTCGAGGAAGCCTCCGTGACGTGGTCCGGACTGGTCCGTGTCGCCGACAGCCCGGACCCATCGGCCGAGGGCGTCCAGGACCAGGCCGCTCGCCTCCTGCTGTTGCGGCCCCGGCTCGGGGGCCACGCCCTGCCCGACGATGCGGCAGGTGCGCTGGCGACGCCCTGATCGCGGTGGGCGTACCCCAGGACACCGCCCGGGTCGCGGCGCGGCACCTGCTCGACCACTCCGCGAAGGCCCCGTGGCACGACCCCGCATGGGGCTCGCCGCTCAGCGGCGGCTCGGACTCCGCCGCTTCTGTGGGACGCGGCGTCCTGGCGAGCCTGGGCATCATCCGAGCCCGGGGCCTGCCGACGAGCAGGCGGTCCGCCCAGAGACCACGTCAACCCGCCCTGACCCGACCAGCCCCCACGGACGGCGTCCCCTTCCGCCTCGGACCCGGTCCGCACCGGTCGCCCGGCCGGGCCCGTTCCTTCCGGCGGCCCGGCACTGTGACCCAGGTCTCACGATGCGCGTGCAGCACACGGGACCGCTTTCCCGTCGGAGAGGGGTGACAGGAAGGGATGGGGATGTGGACCTGGCAACCGAGCACGATGTCCGTATCGGAATCAGTGAGCCCGGGCCGGCGGAGTCGGAGTCGGAGTCGGAGTACGACTTCCACGACTTCGTCGTCGCCCGGTCGGCCGTGCTGTTCCGCGGGGCCCTCGTCCTGACGGGAAACCGCGAGACCGCGGAGGACCTGGTCCAGGAGACCCTGGAGCGGGCCTGCCGCAAGTGGCGCACCATCGCCGCCAAGGACGCTCCGGAGGCCTACGTGCGGCGGATCATGGTGAACCTGGTCAACGACCGGTGGCGGAGGTTCCGTCGCACGGCCCCGCACCAGGACGGCGCCGACCGTGCCGCCCCTGGGGACCAGTACGGGCAGGTGGACACGAGGGACCAACTGGTCCGGGCCCTCCAGGGTCTGCCGATGCGTATGCGAACGGTCGTGGTGCTGCGGTACTTCCACGACCTGTCGGATGACGAGATCGCGGCCGACCTGAAGATCTCACCCAGCACCGTGCGGTCCCAGCTCGCTCGCGGCATCGACAAGCTCAGAGGCCAGTTCCCCGCACTCTCCAGCCCTTCACCGCAGCAGCCCACGGAAGGAATCCGATGAGATCACGCGATTCTCAGCCGTCTGGCTGCACACTCTTCGAACAGGAACTGGTGAACGCCATGAACGACTTCGTGAACACCGCCGAGACGCCGCACTTCGACACGGCCGTCATCGAGCGCGGGGCTCGCCGCAAGCGCGCCACCGCCATCGCGGGCATCGCCACCGCCCTGGCCGTGGCCTGCGGCGCGGGCACCGCCCTGGCCGCCGGCAGCGGCTCGCACACCCCGGTGCGGACCGCGGCCGAGAGCACCGGCGCCGACAGCACCACCTTGCTCGTCCGCACCAGCGACGGCAGGACCGCCAAGGAGCAACTGGCCGGCGCGAGCGCGGCGAGGGCCAGGGTGGCGCTGGTCCATTTCCACCTCACGCCCACCTTCACCCGGGTCCGGATGTCCGACTGCAAGAAGCAGCAGGACGCGGTGGTCGCGGTGTCGCCGCATGCCCCGACGGTCGTCCACGCCGGTGACACGGTCCTCGTGACCACCTGCTACCGCTGACCCCGGCGGAACCGGCCTGACCGGACAGAGGCGGCACAGAGGGTGGTGGCCCCGTCGGAACCGGGGCCACCACCCCCCGCATTCCACCACGCGTCCGCCCCTGGGCGATGCGCGTCCGTGCCGATCACCCGGACCGGCCGTTGAGCAGGTCCGCCCCGCAGCCGGCCGCTACGTATCCCGCCTGAAGGCCCTCTTCCTCGGATCTCCCGCACGCCGCGCACTGGCGAGCAGTTGCGCGGGCAAGGGGCAGCCACCGAGCCCGAAGTGGCCCGGTCGGGGCGGAGCGCCGTTCACGGAGGCGGTCCGCTCCTTGGGAACCCGCTTCATCGCCCGGGGCTTCGGTGCCCCGCCCTGCCTCACGATCACCCGGCGCGCGGACCGCAGCAGCTCGGGACGGCTTGAATTCGTCCATAGGTTCGAGTGCCGCCGCGCCGCCCCGGTGATCCCGTCGGGTCATCCGCCGCCCGTCCCGCCGGTGCGGGCCGTGCGATGCCACAAAGCGCGGGCGTGGCCCGGGCCCGTGCCGCCACGTCGCAGGCAGCCCGGACCGGCCATCCCCCGAGAACGGGACCGCGAGGCGGCCACGCGCGGCACCGCCCACCGGGCCTGTCCGGCGGGCCGCGTCACCGACCCCGCACCCCACAGGGTTGTCACCCGAATGGCGCAACATGGCGCGCCACCCACATGGGTGAAGATCAAGCTGAGGGTGTCCCATCCGAGGCAATGCGTGAAAGGCGAACCACATGCGCATTCGACGAATCCTCACCGCCGTCATCGCCACGGCCGCCCTCGCCGGACTCGGCCTCACAGGTGCCGCCACCGCCACCGCCGCCACCCACGCCGCCCCCACCGTGGGTGAGTGCGAGAAGGGCGGCGGAACAGTCGATTGGGCGACCTGGACCTGCAAGGGCGGAACGTACGACGGGCAGAAGATCGACTGACCCCCCTCGCAAAGCGCCCCGCAGCCACGCGCCGCGGGGCGCTCCCGCGCGAGCGCAGCCGGGAGAGTCGCAGGGACTGCGCCGACCCGTCGGGCATGCAACCCGGGGGAACGGGGCCGGTGACTGCGGCACGCGCCCTCCCGGGCCGTCCGGCGTGTGGAAGGGCGCTCCGCGACGACCGACGTCGACAAGTGCCGACAGCTCGGCAGCAGGTCAGCCCGGCCGTCAGTTGTGGCTGTGCAGGACCGCGTTCAGGCCGCCCCAGGAGCCCTTGCGCTGAAGGACCTCGACGGTGCCGGTGGTGGAGTTGCGGCGGAAGAGGAGGTTGTCCGCGCCGGACAGTTCCGAGGCCTTGACGATGGTGGCGTCGGGCAGGGTGACCCGGGTGCCCGCGGTGATGTAGAGGCCGGCCTCGACGACGCAGTCGTCGCCGAGGGAGATGCCGATACCCGCCTCGGCACCGAGGAGGCAGCGCTCGCCGATGGAGATGATCTGCTTGCCGCCGCCGGACAGGGTGCCCATGATCGAGGCGCCGCCGCCGATGTCGGAGCCGTCGCCGACGACGACGCCCTGGCTGATGCGCCCCTCGACCATGGAGGTGCCGAGCGTGCCGGCGTTGAAGTTGCAGAAGCCCTCGTGCATCACGGTCGTGCCGGAGGCGAGGTGCGCGCCGAGGCGCACGCGGTCGGCGTCGGCGATGCGGACGCCGGAGGGGATGACGTAGTCGGTCATCCGCGGGAACTTGTCGACACCGTAGACGGACAGGTGCAGCCCCTCGGCGCGGGCGGCGAGGCGGGCGCGCTCGATGTTGCCGGCCGGGACGGGCCCCAGCGACGTCCACACGACGTTGGCGAGCAGCCCGAAGATGCCGTCCAGGTTCTGGCCGTTGGGCGTCACCAGGCGGTGGCTGAGCAGGTGCAGGCGCAGGTACGCGTCGTGGGCGTCCAGCGGCTTGTCCTCGGTCGACGCGATCACCGTGCGGACCGCGACGACCTCGACGCCACGGCGCGGGTCGGGTCCGAGCGCCTTCGGGGCGTTCTCGCCCAGCAGTTCGGCCGCCTGCTCGGCACTGAGCCGCTCCGTCCCCGCGGGGCCGGGCGCCGTCATGAGCTCGGGCGCGGGGAACCAGGTGTCGAGAACGGTCCCGTCGTCGGCGATCGTGGCGAGGCCTGCGGCAACGGCACCGGTGGCGCGGGAGATGGCGGTCGAGTCAGTCATGCGTCGAACGCTAGTCGCTGGTCCCCCCGCCTGCCCAACCGGCCCGCCATCCGGACCGGTCGGAGCGGGCCGGGCCGCCGGAGCCCGGCGCCCTGCCCGATCAGGACTGCGTCGTCGCCGTGACCGCGTCGGGCTCCGCGGCGGCGGCCCGCTCGCCCGGCATCCGGTGGGCGGCGTAGACGACGAGACCGGCGGCGATGCCGAGCACGGCGCACAGCGGCCACAGGGCGCCGGGCGCCTTCTCGTACAGGACGCCGCCCAGTGGGGCGGCCAGGACGACGCCGCTGATGGAGGCGCCGGCGTACATGCTCTGGAAGCGGCCCTGCAGGTGGTCGGGGGCGTTGTCGGCGACGTACGCGGTGGAGGGCGACTTGTAGAGGATGTCGCCGACGGTGAGCAGGATCATCATCACGACCCCGATGGCGATGTACCAGCGGCCGGCCGAGAGCACGCCGAATCCGGCGCCCACGAGCACCATGCCGAGGGCGATGATCGGCAGCGGCGCCCGGCGGCGCAGCGCGACGGTGACGGGCAGCTCGAAGAGGATGACCAGGCCGCCGTTGATGGCGATGAGCGCGCCGTAGACCCCGGTGCCGATGCCGTGGTCGGACAGGAACACCGGCAGGGTGGAGTACTGCTGGCGGTAGATGGTGTCGGCGACCAGGATCGCGACGAGCAGCAGGAGCACCGCGGGCTTGGCGCGCAGCGCCGCCCACAGGCCGGGGGCGTCGGCGGGGGGCCTGCTCTTCGCCCGGTGGTTGCCGTTGGCGGGCAGGATGAAATGCGCGTAGACACCGAACGCCAGCATGCCGAGGCCGTCGGCGACGAAGAGCCAGCCGTACGAGGTGGTGGCGGCGATCAGCGCGCCGAGCGGGGGGCCGACGGTGACGCCGAGGTTGGCCATGAAGCGCAGCAGGGCGAAACCCTGCCTCCGGGAGCCCTCGGGGACGGAGAAGGCGATGAGCGCCGAGTTGGAGGCACGGGTGACGCCGGTGCCGTACTGGGCCAGCGGGAAGACGATCGCGAGGGCGCCGGTCGGGATCACGGGCAGGGCGGCGAGGCCGAGACCGGACACGACCATGCCGGTGATCAGCGTGCGCCGGTGGCCGAAGCGGTCGCCGAACCAGCCGCCGCTGAAATTGCCCGCCACCATGCCGATGCCTCCGGCGCCGGCGATCAGGCCGGCCTGGGAGGTGCTGAGTCCGCGGGGGCCCGTCAGGTAGACGAAGAGGTAGACGAAGGTGAAACTCACCGCCGCGACGAAGAACATTCCGGTCGCGAGGAGCCACACCACCTTCGGTATGTCCTTCATCGCCTGTTTCATACTGTCCTCCGATCGACGCTCTACAAGAATCGATCACCTGAAGACACGAATGCCGCGGGGGGCGGTGCCGGATCAGGTCGCGTCCGGTATAGGTCAGCGGGTCCGATCCGGCGCGCCGATGACCCGTGCGAAGATCGCACGCGCCTCCTCGCGGTCGATGTCCCCGCCGGTGAGCAGGGCCTGGAGGCACATCCCGTCGACGAGCGCGGCCAGCGCGCGGGCGGTGACGGGGTCGGTCCTGCGGGCCAGGAGGCCGGCCATGCGGTCCACCCACTCCGCGGCGACCGGGCGTACCGCCTCGTGGCGGAGTGCGGCGAGGTAGAGCTCGTACTCCAGTTGCGCACGGGGGCGGTCCCGGGTGACCGCCTCCTCGGCGAACCGGGCCAGCTCCGCGGCCAGGTCGCCGTCGGGGCCGGAGAACAGGGCGCGCTCCTCGGCCTCCCGGAAGTACGTCTCGTTGCACTGCGCCAGCGCTGCCACCAGCAGGTCGTCGAGGGTGGCGAAGTGGTACGTGGTCGAGCCGAGCGGCACATCGGCCTCGGCGGCCACCGCGCGGTGGCCGAGCCCCGCGATGCCGCGGTCGCCGACCACCCGGATCGCGGCGTCGATGATGCGCTGGCGGCGGTCGGGGTCGTACCGGCGGACCATCAGTGGCCGCCGCCGAGGTTGAGCACCACGACTCCGGCGATGACCAGGACGACCCCTGTCAGCTTGGCCGCGGTCGCGGCCTCCCCGAGGAAGACCATGCCGATGCCGGCGATGGCCGCGGTGCCGACCCCGGACCAGATGGCGTAGGCGGTGCCGACGGAGAGGGTCTTGAGGGTCTGCGCCAGGAACGCGAAGGCGATGAGGTAGCCGACGGCCGTGCCCAGCGACGGCCACAGCCTGGTGAAGCCGTCGCTGTACTTCATCGAGGTCGTCCCGAGCACTTCGGCGAGGATCGCGCCGCCCAGCAATGCGTATGCCATGTGTACGAGCGTACACATCGATGCGTACGCCCGTACATACGACGGCGGGGCGCCACTCCGAGGAGTGGCGCCCCGCCGTCGCGGTCCCGCGCGGGTCAGACGTTGAAGCCGAGCGCGCGCAGCTGCTCGCGGCCGTCGTCGGTGATCTTGTCGGGGCCCCACGGCGGCATCCAGACCCAGTTGATCTTGAGGTCGTTGACGATGCCCTCGGTGGCCGACTTGGCCTGGTCCTCGATGACGTCGGTCAGCGGGCAGGCCGCGGACGTGAGCGTCATGTCGAGGGTGACGACGTTGGTGTCGTCGATGTGGATGCCGTAGATCAGCCCGAGGTTGACGACGTCGATGCCCAGCTCGGGGTCGACGACGTCGTAGAGGGCCTCGCGGATCTCCTCCTCGCTCGCCGGCTTCGTGGTCATGACTTCTGCGTTGTCGCTCATGCGGACTCCCTCGCCGCGCCATCGCCCAGAGCCTGGGCGGTGGCGTCCTTCCACGCCATCCAGCTCAGCAGGGCGCACTTCACGCGCGCCGGGTACTTGGAGACGCCGGCGAACGCGACCGCGTCCTCCAGAACGTCCTCCATCGCGTCGTCGGGCTCCAGCTTGCCCTTGGACTGCATCAGCTCCAGGAAGACCTCCTGGACCTTCACCGCCTCGTCGACCTGCCGGCCGACCAGGAGTTCGTTGAGCACGGAGGCGCTGGCCTGGCTGATGGAGCAGCCCTGGCCCTCGTAGCTGATGTCCTGGATGGACGTGCCGTCCAGCCGCACGCGCAGCGTGATCTCGTCGCCGCACGTCGGATTGACGTGGTGCACCTCGACATCGCCGTCGCGCAGGCCCCGTCCGTGCGGGTTCTTGTAGTGGTCCAGGATGACTTCCTGGTACATCGAATCCAGCTTCACAGGCTCGCCGTCCGTCCTCAGCCGAAGAAGTTCCGTACGTGCTCCAGGCCCTCGACCAGCGCGTCGACCTCGGCCGGGGTGGAGTACAGATAGAACGACGCTCGCGTGGTCGCGGGAATTCCGTACCGCAGGCAGACCGGCCGCGCGCAGTGGTGTCCGACGCGCACGGCGATGCCGTGCTCGTCCAGGACCTGGCCCACGTCGTGCGGGTGGATGTCACCCAGGGTGAAGGAGATCGCGGAACCGCGGCCCTCGGGGGTGTCCGGGCCGATGATCTTCAGCTCGGGCACCTCCTTCAGCCGGCGCAGCGCGTACGCGGTGAGGGCGTGCTCGTGCGCCTCGACCTTGTCCATGCCCAGGGCCGACAGGTAGTCCACGGCCGCGCCGAGGCCGATCGCCTGGGCGATCGGGGGCGTGCCCGCCTCGAACTTGTGCGGCGCGGGCGCGTAGGTCGACGAGTGCATCGACACGGTCTCGATCATCTCGCCGCCGCCCAGGAACGGCGGGAGGTCCTCCAGCAGCTCCTGGCGGCCCCACAGCACGCCAATGCCGGTCGGGCCGAGCATCTTGTGACCGGTGAAGGCCACGAAGTCGGCCTGGAGCGCCTGCACGTCCAGCACCATGTGCGGCGCGGCCTGCGAGGCGTCGATCAGCACCAGGGCGCCGACCTCCTGGGCGCGGCGCACGATCGCCTCGACCGGGTTGATCGTGCCCAGGATGTTGGAGACCAGCACGAAGGAGACGATCTTCGTTTTCTCGGTGATGACCTGCTCGATGGTGCTCAGGTCGAGCCGGCCGTCGTCGGTCAGCCCGAACCACTTCAGCTGCGCACCGGTGCGCTGCGAGAGCAGCTGCCACGGGACGATGTTGGAGTGGTGCTCCATCTCCGTGATGACGATCTCGGTGTCGCGGTCCACGCGGTAGGGCTCGTCGGCCCAGCCCAGCATGTTGGCGACCAGGTTCAGCGACTCCGAGGCGTTCTTGGTGAATATGACCTCGTCGCGGCTGGGAGCGTTGATGAAGGCGGCGATCTTGTCGCGGGCACCCTCGTACAGCGCCGTGGCCTCCTCGGCGAGCGTGTGCACGCCACGGTGGACGTTGGCGTTGTAGCGCTCGTAGTACTCGCTCAGGGCGTCCAGGACCTGGCGCGGCTTCTGGGAGGTCGCCGCGTTGTCCAGGTAGACGAGCTTCTTGCTCTCGTGGACGAGCCGGTCGAGCACCGGGAAGTCCTTGCGGATGGCCTCGGTGTCGAGCAGGCCCGGCAGCTGCGGTGTCACGCGGATACGCCTCCCTTCGTGTAGGCCTCGTAGCCCTCGGCCTCCAGCTTGTCCGCCAGCTCGGGGCCACCGGACTCGGCGATCCGGCCCGCGGCGAAGACGTGGACGTAGTCGGGCTTGATGTAGCGCAGGATGCGCGTGTAGTGGGTGATCAGCAGCGTGCCGACCTCACCGCTCTCGCGCACGCGGTTGACGCCCTCGGAGACGACGCGCAGGGCGTCGACGTCCAGGCCGGAGTCGGTCTCGTCCAGGATCGCGATCTTCGGCTTGAGCAGTTCGAGCTGGAGGATCTCGTGGCGCTTCTTCTCACCGCCGGAGAAGCCCTCGTTGACGTTGCGCTCGGCGAAGGCGGGGTCCATGTGCAGGCGCTCCATGGCCTCCTTGACCTCCTTCACCCAGGTGCGCAGCTTGGGGGCCTCGCCGCGGATGGCGGTGGCCGAGGTGCGCAGGAAGTTGGAGACCGAGACGCCGGGCACCTCGACGGGGTACTGCATGGCGAGGAAGACACCCGCGCGGGCCCGCTGGTCGACGGACATGGCCAGCACGTCCTCGCCGTCGAGGGTGACGGTGCCACCGGTGACGGTGTACTTCGGGTGCCCGGCCAGCGAGTAGGCGAGGGTCGACTTGCCGGAGCCGTTGGGGCCCATGATGGCGTGCGTCTCGCCCTGCTTCACGGTCAGGTCGACGCCGCGGAGGATCTCGCGCGGACCGCCCTCGGCCTCGACGGAAACGTGCAGGTCGTGGATCTCAAGCGTTGCCATGGGTGCCTCAGGACTCCTGGGTGACGGAGACGAGCACATCGTCCCCTTGGATCTGTACGGGGTATACGGGGACGGGCCGCGTGGCGGGCAGCCCGGACGGCTTGCCGGTGCGCAGGTCGAAGGACGAGCCGTGCAGCCAGCACTCGATCTGGCAGTCCTCCACCTCGCCCTCGGACAGCGAGACGTTCGCGTGCGAGCAGATGTCGTTGATCGCGAACACCTCGCCCTCGGTGCGGACGACCGACACCGCAACGCCGTCGAGCTCGACACGCCTCGGCGTGTCCTCCTCCAGCTCGCTCAGCGCGCAGACGCGGACGAAGCCTCCAGGGGTGGTCATACGACGGACGCCTCCAGCTCCGCGTCGATCTTCTCCAGCAGGCGCTCCTCCAGGTCCGCCACGCCGATCTGCTGGATCAGCTCGGCGAAGAAGCCGCGCACGACCAGCCGGCGGGCCTCGTCGGCCGGAATGCCGCGGGCCATCAGGTAGAACAGCTGCTCGTCCTCGAACCGGCCGGTCGCCGAGGCGTGGCCGGCGCCGACGATCTCGCCGGTCTCGATCTCCAGGTTCGGCACGGAGTCGACCCGGGCGCCGTCGGTGAGCACCAGGTTGCGGTTGAGCTCGTAGGTGTCCGTGCCCTCGGCCTCGGCGCGGATGAGCACGTCGCCGATCCACACCGCGTGCGCGTCCTGGCCCTGCAGCGCGCCCTTGTAGGCCACGTTGGAACGGCAGTGCGGGGTGTCGTGGTCGATGAAGAGGCGGTGCTCCTGGTGCTGGCCGCGATCGGTGAAGTACACGCCGTACAGCTCCGCCTCGCCGCCGGGGGCCCCGTAGACCACCCGCGGGTGCAGCCGTACCAGGTCGCCGCCGAAGGTGACCACGACGGACTTGAAGGTCGCGTCACGGCCGATCAGCGCGGTGTGCTGGGCGGCGTGCACCGCGGTGTCGTCCCAGTCCTGGATGGAGACCACGGTGAGCTTCGCGCCGTCGCCGATCAGGTACTCGACGTTGGCGGCGACGGTGGCGTCACCGGTGTGGTCCAGGACCACGACCGCCTCGGCGAAGGCGCCGACCTCGACGACCTGGTGGCCGAAGGCCACACCGCCCTCGCCGTGCACCGCGATCCGCACCGGCTCGGTGAGCACCGCGTCCTTGGGGATGGAGACGATGCCGGCCTTCTCGAAGGAGCTGTACGCCTGCGCGGCGACCCGGTCCACCGGCTTGCCCGCCTTGCCGACGCGGGCGTCGTCCCGGCCGACGGTCTCGACGGTGACGCCCTCGGGGGCGCTCACCTCGACCCTGACGCCGCCACCGGTCGCCACGGCGGTGCCGTCGTGCAGACCGCGCAGCCGTTCCAGCGGGGTGAAGCGCCATTCCTCCTCACGGCCGTTCGGCACGGGGAAGTCGGCCACGTCGTAGGACGCGGGCGCGCTGACCCGCGCGTCCCGGGGCTGGCCGACCTGGATGGCCCCTTCGGTGGTGGCACCGGCGGCCGGGATGGTTTCAGCCATGGCTGTGTTACTGCCTCTTTCTGCCTTATTGTGTTCGCTCGCCTCCGGGCGCTTCGGCCCGGTGCCGACGCTCCTCGACACTGCGCTCGTTCCTCGCTTGGTCTCGTCGCTTTCGGCACCGGCGCGCCCTTCGGCTCGCTCACGGCCCCGCAGGGGCACCGATTCGTGGGTACCGGAGTTGGCGGAGATGCGGGTTCGGCGTCAGCCGACCGAGCCCTCCATCTGCAGCTCGATGAGCCGGTTGAGCTCCAGCGCGTACTCCATCGGCAGCTCACGCGCGATCGGCTCCACGAAACCGCGGACGATCGTGGCCATCGCCTCGTTCTCCTCCAGACCGCGGCTCATCAGGTAGAAGAGCTGGTCCTCGCTGACCTTGGAGACCGTCGCCTCGTGGCCCATGGACACGTCGTCCTCGCGGACGTCCACGTACGGGTAGGTGTCCGAGCGGGAGATGGTGTCCACCAGCAGCGCGTCGCACAGCACGTTGGACTTGGAGCCGTGGGCACCCTCGCCGATCTCGATCAGACCGCGGTAGGAGGTGCGGCCGCCGCCGCGCGCCACCGACTTGGAGACGATCGACGACGAGGTGTTCGGCGCCATGTGCACCATCTTGGCGCCGGCGTCCTGGTGCTGGCCCTCGCCCGCGAAGGCGATGGACAGCGTCTCGCCCTTGGCGTGCTCGCCCATCAGGTAGACGGCCGGGTACTTCATGGTCACCTTGGAGCCGATGTTGCCGTCGACCCACTCCATGGTGGCGCCCTCGTACGCGACGGCGCGCTTGGTGACCAGGTTGTAGACGTTGTTCGACCAGTTCTGGATGGTCGTGTAGCGGCAGCGGCCGCCCTTCTTCACGATGATCTCGACGACGGCGCTGTGCAGCGAGTCCGACTTGTAGATCGGCGCGGTGCAGCCCTCGACGTAGTGGACGTAGGCGTCCTCGTCGACGATGATCAGCGTCCGCTCGAACTGGCCCATGTTCTCGGTGTTGATCCGGAAGTAGGCCTGCAGCGGGATCTCGACGTGCACGCCCTTCGGCACGTAGATGAAGGAACCGCCGGACCACACGGCCGTGTTCAGCGAGGCGAACTTGTTGTCACCCGCGGGGATGACGGTGCCGAAGTACTCCTGGAAGAGCTCCGGGTGCTCCTTGAGCGCGGTGTCGGTGTCCAGGAAGATGACGCCCTGCTCCTCCAGGTCCTCGCGGATCTGGTGGTAGACGACCTCGGACTCGTACTGCGCGGCGACACCGGCGACCAGGCGCTGCTTCTCCGCCTCGGGGATGCCGAGCCGGTCGTAGGTGTTCTTGATGTCCTCGGGCAGGTCCTCCCAGGACTCCGCCTGCTTCTCGGTGGACCGCACGAAGTACTTGATGTTGTCGAAGTCGATGTCCGAGAGGTCCGAACCCCAGGTCGGCATCGGCTTCTTCCCGAAGAGCTTCAGACCCTTCAGCCGCAGCTTGAGCATCCACTCGGGCTCGTTCTTCTTCGCCGAGATGTCGCGGACGACCTCTTCGCTGAGCCCGCGGCGGGCCGCGGCGCCGGCGACGTCGGAGTCGGCCCAGCCGTATTCGTAGGTGCCCAGACCCTCGAGTTCAGGGTGAGCCGTCTCCAGGGGGGCAGTCATGCGGGGTTCCTCCCGGCGTTGCTTGCGTTGTGGGATTGCGGGCCGGCCTTCGGCACGAAGGTGGTGCAGACACCGTCGCCGTGGGCGATGGTGGCCAGCCGTTGTACATGGGTTCCGAGCAGGCGGGAGAAGACCTCGGCCTCCGCCTCGCACAGCTGCGGGAACTGCTCGGCGATGTGGGCCACCGGGCAGTGGTGCTGACAGAGCTGCTCACCGGCGGAGGCGGGCGCGCCGCGCGTCGTGGCAGCGTACCCGTCCTGGCTCAGCGCCCTGGCGAGCGCCTGCGTGCGCTCCTCGGGATCGGCGGCCTCGACGACCGCCCGGTAGCGCTCGGCCTGCGCGGCGACCCGGGCGCGGGCGAAGGCCGACACCGCGGCTTCCCCCTGCGGCCCGCCGCCGGCGGACTCCGCGATCCAGCGCATCGCGTCCGCGGCGAGCTGGTCGTAGGCCTGGTCGAAGGTGTCGCGTCCGCAGTCGGTGAGCGCGAAGACCTTCGCTGGGCGTCCGCGGCCGCGGGTACCGTAGACCCGCTTCTCGCGCGGCTCCACCATGCCCTCGGCGACGAGGGCGTCCAGATGACGCCGGACCGCCGCCTGCGTCAGGCCCAGCCGTTCCGCCACGTCCGCTGCGGTCGACGGCCCGTGGAGCAGGACGGACCTGGCGACCCGGTTGCGGGTGCTCCGCTCCCCGGTCGTCTGCTCCTCCTGAGCCTCGGACCCGTATTTCACAAGCCCAGTGTTGCGTAATTCATCCGGCAGAGGCAAGCGGCGTCCACTGGGTGATCGGTGGGCTGTGTCACTTAGGGAAACCTAACCTGACCTGCGAAAACGATCTTCCCGGCTGCGGCCGGCCCACCCCCCGTGCGAGGCTCCCACCAGGGCAGCGGCGCTCCCCCGACCCTCGAACGGGCCCCGTAGGCCCGCACGGCACCGACCGGATCCGGCACCCGCGACGGCCCTCCCGGCCGGAGCGGCCCGCCGGGTTCGTAGACTGCCCGTCATGCGAATGGACCCCGCGGTCGAGCTGACCGGACTGGTCAAGCGGTACGGCGCGAAGACCGCGGTGGACGGGCTCGACCTGTCCGTCGCCCGGGGCACCGTGACGGCCGTGCTCGGCCCGAACGGCGCCGGGAAGACCACCACCGTCGAAACCTGCGAGGGATACCGCCGTCCGGACGGCGGCCGCGTGCGCGTGCTGGGCATGGACCCGCTGCGCGACGCCGCCGCGCTGCGGCCGCGGATCGGCGTGATGCTCCAGTCCGGCGGCGTGTACGCGGGCGCCCGCGCCGAGGAGATGCTGCGGCACACGGCCAGACTGCACGCCGACCCCGTCGACCCGGCCCTGCTCATCGAGCGGCTGGGCCTGGAGTCCTGCGGCCGCACCACGTACCGCCGGCTCTCCGGCGGCCAGCAGCAGCGCCTCGCGCTCGCCATGGCGGTCGTGGGCCGCCCCGAGCTGGTCTTCCTCGACGAGCCGACCGCGGGCCTGGACCCGCAGGCCCGCCGCGTCACCTGGGACCTGATCAGGGAGCTGCGTGCCGACGGCGTCACCGTCGTCCTGACCACGCACTTCATGGACGAGGCGGAACAGCTCGCCGACGACGTGGCGATCATCGACCAGGGCCGGGTGATAGCGAGCGGCACCCCCGAGGAGCTGTGCCGCGGCGGCGCCGAGAACACCCTCCGCTTCAACGGCCGCCCCGGCCTGGACCTCGCCTCGCTCCTCAAGGCGCTGCCCTCCGACTCGGCCGCGGCCGAGCTCACCCCGGGCAGCTACCGCATCGAGGGCAAGGTCGACCCGCAGATGCTGGCCACCGTCACCTCCTGGTGCGCCCAGCACGGCGTGATGCCCGACCGGCTCGCGGTCGAGCGGCGCACCCTGGAGGACGTCTTCCTGGAGCTGACCGGCAAGGAGCTGCGTTCGTGACCGCCACCGGGACCTTCACCCCAGCCCCCGGCTCCGCCCCGCTGGGCCGCATGATCGGCGCGCAGACCGCCCTGGAGACGCGGATGCTGCTGCGCAACGGCGAGCAGTTGCTGCTCACCGTCGTCATCCCCACCCTGCTGCTGGTGCTCTTCTCCACCGTGGACGTCGTCGACACCGGCGCCGGCAAGGCCGTCGACTTCCTGGCCCCGGGCGTCCTGGCCCTGGCCGTGATGTCGACCGCCTTCACCGGCCAGGCGATCGCGACCGGCTTCGAGCGCCGCTACGGCGTGCTGAAGCGGCTCGCCGCCTCCCCGCTGCCGCGCTGGGCGCTGATGACCGCCAAGACCGGGTCCGTGCTGGTCACCGAGGTGCTGCAGGTCGTGCTGCTGACGGCCATCGCGTTCGCGCTGGGCTGGTCCCCGCACGGCGACCCGCTGTCCGTGCTGCTGCTCCTGGTCCTGGGCACCGCCGCGTTCTCCGGACTCGGCCTGCTCATGGCCGGCACCCTCAAGGCGGAGGCCACGCTGGCCGCCGCCAACCTGGTCTTCCTCCTGCTGCTCGTGTGCGGCGGGGTCGTCGTGCCGCTGGACAGGTTCCCGGACGGCGTCCGCTCCGTGCTCGAACTGCTGCCGGTCTCCGCCCTGTCGGACGGCCTGCGGGACGTCCTCCAGCACGGCGCCGGACTGCCCTGGGGCGACCTCGGCATCCTCGCCGTCTGGGCGGTGCTGGGCCTGGGCGCCGCGGCACGCTGGTTCCGCTGGGAGTAGTCTCCGGACCTGATGATCACCGGAACGGGGGACCCACTTGTGACCGCGGACCACCGCGTCGGACCGCCGAGCCTCGGCGACGAGCGCGAGACGCTGCGCGCGTTCCTGGACTACCACCGGGCGACGCTCGCGATGAAGTGCGAGGGCCTCACCGACGAGGAACTGCGCCGGCGGTCCATGCCGCCGTCCACGCTGTCCCTGCTCGGCCTGGTCCGGCACATGGCCGAGGTCGAACGCGCCTGGTTCCGCCGGGTGTTCGAGGATCACGACGCCCCCATGGTCTGGTCCGACCGGATCGACTTCCAGGCGGCGTACGACGCGAGCGCGTCGACCCGCGCCGAGGCCTTCGGGGCGTGGGAGGCCGAGGTGGAGAACTCCCGCCGCATCGAGCGCGAGGCCGCCTCGCTCGACCTGGCCGGGCATCAGCCCCGCTGGGGGGAGGACGTGTCGCTGCGGATGGTCATGGTGCACGTCCTGCTGGAGTACGGCCGCCACAACGGGCACGCCGACTTCCTCCGTGAGGGCGTCGACGGCACCGTGGGCGCCTGACTCACGCGGGCGTGACGCAGTCCACGAAGCGCGCGAAGCCGCCGTCCTGCCCCTCGCCGAGGGCCAGGAACCCGTCCTCGGGACCGTGGCTCGCCAGCAGGCACATGTCGTAGCGGACGCACACCGGTGGCCGCTCCTCGGCCTGCGTGCGGAACTGGTGCGCGCCGGTGAGCTGGCAGGAGTCGTACCGGACCAGGGGTCCGCGCGGGCCGAGGGTGTAGCGGTGGGCGCGCAGACCGGGGGCGAAGGACTTGAAGGCGTTGGCGGTGTCGTCGCAGTCGTTGAAGTGGACGGTGCCGCCCGCCCACTCGCAGTCGATGACGACGGTGTCCGGGCCGCGCAGCTCGAAGCGGATGTCCTCGGCGTGGAAGCGCTGGACCGAGCTGAAGTGCTGTGACCGGGGGAAGCGGAAGAAGGCGCTCTCGTACCCGTAGTCGGGGTGCGGTTCCGGGCGGCGGCCGGTGACGACGTAGCTCCCGGCGCGGCAGGTGACGGAGCCGCCGTAGGGGAACTCCAGGAAGTTGCCCCACTCGTAGGTGACGTTCATGTCGGTGAACCAGTAGTTGAGGAACTGGTCCTGCTGCTCCGGATGGGCCGAGCGCCTGGAGAGTCCCGAGTACAGGAACGCCTTCCGGTAGGCGCCGCCGACCCGGCACGCCTCCCAGCGCATCTCGGAGTTGGTGTTGGTGCCGTCCAGGGCGATGCCGTACTCCCACTCCCCCATCCACTCGCAGTCGCCGAAGCGGTAGTTCGCCGCGCCGCCGGTGGAGTAGGAGGAGAAGAACGAGGCGCCGGGGGTGCCGGAGGTGAAGCGCAGGCCCTCGAAGGCGATGTTCTGCCACATGTCGTCGTTGACGCACAGGAAGGCGCCGTCGGCCTTCTCCGGCGCGAAGACGATCTCGCTGATGCGCAGGCCGGCGCCCCGGAAGCGCAGACCGTTGGCCCGGTTGCGGGGGTTGTCCCCGGCCAGCAGCGCGCCGGGCTCGGTGATCAGGTACTTGCCGGGCGGGACGTCGATCACCGTACGGCCGGTGTGGTCGTCCAGGCGGGACTCGGCGTAGCGGTAGGCGTCGGCGAAGGCGCGGCTGTCGTCGGTGGTGCCGTCGCCCTTGGCGCCGAAGTCGGCGACGACGTCGACCACACCGGGGTGGGTGGTGCTCCTCGGCCGCGGCACGGCCTCGGCGGCGGGCGTACCGGCCGCGCTGCAGGCGGTCGCGCCGATGCCCGTCAACGCCGCGGCGGCGCCCCCGTAGATCAGTTTCCGCCGGTCGACCCCGCTCATGGCCCGATCCCCTCCCCCTGGCCGTCCCCCTCGTGAAGGATTGCACAAGGGGGCGCCTACGATGGTGGCCGTGCCGAATCTCAGCCAAGCAGGCCAAGCCGTGCGAAACCCGCTGGCCTTCATCGCCCAGCGCTGGACCCCGTCCCCCGCGACGGTCCGGCGGGCTGCCCTGGCGGCGCTCGTGATGAGCGTGGTCATCGTGGTGACCGGCGGCGCCGTCCGGCTGACCAGCTCGGGGCTCGGCTGCCCGACCTGGCCCAAGTGCACGGCCGACAGCCTCACCGCGACCGGTGCCATGGGCGTGCACGGGGCGATCGAGTTCACCAACCGCATGCTGACGTACGTGCTGTGCGCCGCCGTTGGCTGGGCCATCGTCGCGGCGCGCGCCGCGCAGCCGTGGCGGCGCGGGCTGACCCGCCTGGGCTGGGCGCAGTTCTGGGTCGTCATGGGCAACGCGGTGCTGGGCGGCATCACGGTGCTGACCGGGCTCAACCCGTACACCGTCGCCTCGCACTTCCTGCTGTCCAGCGCCCTCATCGCGGTCGCGCTGCTCACCTGGCAGCGGGCCGGCGAGGGCGACGCGGGTCCCCGCCCGCTGGTCGGCAAGCCGGTGCGGCAGCTGACCTGGCTGCTGGTCGTCGCCTCCGCCGTGCTCATCGCGGTCGGCACGCTGGTGACGGGCGCGGGTCCGCACGCGGGCGACAGCAGCGATGTGCCGCGCGTCCAGGTGAAGTGGGAGACCATCGCGCAGCTCCACGCCGACCTGGCCTGGGTCGTGTGCGGGCTGACCGTGGCCCTGTGGTTCGTGCTGCGCGCCGTCGACGCCCCGGCGGGGCCGCGGGCGCGGGTCCGTGACCTCGTCGTCGTGCTGCTGGCGCAGGGTGTCATCGGCTACGTCCAGTACTTCACGAAGCTCCCCGAGGCCCTGGTCGCCGCGCACATGCTGGGCTCCACCCTGGTGTGGATCGCGGTCCTGCGCGTCCTGCTCTCACTGCGCGAACGCCCCCTGACCGAGCCCGGCGCCGCCCCCGCCCCCGCAGCCGTCTCCGCTCCGGAACCCGCCCCGGCCGCGTAACGGACCCGGCACCGCGTCAGCCCAACCCGCAAGCCTGGCGGGCAGTGTCCGCCGCGACCAGGGCGGCGACGCGGCGCGCGTCGGCGGCGGAACACGCGCCGTCGGCGACCCAGCACCTCCCGCACCACGGCGCTGAGCTCCACCCCGGTGTCGACCGCGGTCCTGCGCGCCCCGCACCCGCGGCCGTCTCCGCTCCGGAACCCGCCCCCGCCGCATGACGCGCCCGGCACCGCGTCAGCCCAACCGGTAGACCCGGCGGGCATTGTCCGCCGCGACCAGGGCGGCGACGCGGCGCGCGTCGGCGGCGGAACAGGCGCCGTCGGCGACCCAGCCCCCCAGCACCTCCCGCACCGCGGTGCGGAAGGCCTCGGCGCCCACGACGTAGAGCTCGGGGAGCCCGTAGGCGTCCGTGGAGAAGAGCAGCTTGCCGAACGGCGCCAGCTCCAGGAACTCCGCGAGCACCGCGCCCGCCCGGGGGCCGACGTGGGTCAGGGCCAGCCCCACGTCGGCGTGGACGTGCGGGAAGACGTTCGCGAGGTAGGCGGCCTGCCGGTGGTACGGGTAGCAGTGCAGCAGCACCAGGTCCGTGCCGAGGCCCGCGGTGGCCCGGGCGAAGTCCGTCAGCAGGGCCGGGTCCGCGTGGTCGAGCCGCAGGTCGGGGTCGCCGAAACCGGTGTGGAGCTGCAGCGGCAGGCCCGTGGCGACGGCCGTCCACAGCAGGTGCCGGATCAGCACGGGGTCGGTGAGCCGGCTGCCGTGTTCGTGCCGCGCTTCGAGCCAGGCCGCGGCGGCGCGCACCACGTCCGCGGGGTCCGGGGGTTCGGGTGCCAGGGCGAGGCCGTGGCGGTAGGCGGCGATCGACTTGAAGCCGAGCGCGGTCGACGCCGCCTCGTGGACGGCCTCCGCGACACCGGAGGCGTAGGCCTCCCCGCCGGCGCTGGTGTCGGCGACCCGCTCCGCGAGCCGCTCCAGCCGGACGATCTCGTGGGCCTCCGCGCCGCCGCCCGCCGCGGCCAGTTCCTCCGGCGTCATCAGGTCGCCGGGCAGCCCGGTGTCCACCAGGTACGTCCCGATGCCGGTGCCCCGCAGCAGCAGCCGCGCCGTCTCGTACGCGCCGAGCTCCCGCCGCCGCGCCAGGTAGTGGGCCGGCGGGCAGTGCGGCTCCAGCCCGAGCAGCGGCGGGCACCAGCGGCGCACGGCGAAGCCGGTCTGGGTGTCGAAGAAGGTGGTGCCGGGCGCTGCGGGCGCGTCGGACTCCGTGAGATACGTCTCGAAGGAGGCGATGCCGAGGTCGCCCCGGACGACGCCGTGGCAGTGCTGGTCGACCAGCGGCGGCAGCTCGATCACCAGCGCCACCGGGTGGCCTCGGCGAGCTCCTCGGGCCCGAGTTCGGCCAGTGCCTCGGACTCGGCCCGCCGCACGGCCACGATCGCGCCGCACAGTTCCTCGCCGAGCGCCTCGCGCAGCGCGTCGTCGCGGACGAAGTGCCCGACGGCCTCGCCCAGCGACCTCGGCAGCCGCTCCAGGTCGCCCCGCCCGGCCGGATCGCCGGTCACGGGCTCCGGCAGTGCCGGTCCGCCGTCGAGCACGCCCCGCAGGCCCGCCGCGATGACGGCGCCGGCCACCAGGTAGGGGTTGGCGGCCGCGTCGAAGGGCTTGAGCTCGGCGTGCCCGCCGTCGGGGTCGTCGGGCTCGCCGACCACCAGGCGCAGCGCCGCCTCGCGGTTCTCCACGCCCCAGCAGCGGTGCGCGCCGGCCCAGTGCGAGGGGACCAGGCGCAGATAGCTCGCCGGGGAGGGCGCCCCGATGGCGCACAGCGCGGGCAGCGCGTCCAGGACGGCGCCGAGGAAGCTGTCAGCGGTCGCGGCCAGACCGTACCGGCCGATGGGGTCGCGGTGCAGGTTGTGCCCGTGCTCGCGCAGGCTCAGGTGCAGGTGGCAGCCGTTGCCGACCTGGCCGGCGACGACGGTGGGGGCGAATGAGGCGCGCAGACCGTGGGCCGCGCTGACGGCCCGTACGGTCTCGCGGACCAGGACGAGGTCGTCGGCCGCCCCGACGGGGCCGGCGGGCGCGGTGGAGATTTCGAACTGCCCGGGCGCGTACTCCGGGTGGATCTGCAGGACGTCCACGCGCTGCGCGTCGAGGGCGTCGTGGAGGGCGAGCAGGTAGGCGGACTGCTCGGTGACCCGGGTCAGTCCGTACGCGGGTCCGCGGCCCGCGACGTCGCCGGCCCCGGGACCGGCGTCGTCGCGGACGACGGTCCACTCGGTCTCGAAGCCCATCCGCAACTCCAGGCCGTGAGCGGCGGCCCGGTCGGTCATGCGCCGGGCGAACTGCCGCTGGCAGGCGGGGTGCGGCCGCCCCTGCTGGTCGTAGCGGTCGGCCGGGGCCCAGGCCCAGCCGGGCTGCGCGGCCAGCACGGTGAGCCGGTCGAGGTCGGGGAAGAGCCGCAGGTCGCCGTCGGGGCCCCCGATGTGCTCGGAGGTGGTGACGACGTCGTCGGAGGTGAAGACGTCGAAGACCGGTGACATGCCGATCCCGCGGTGCGCCGCGTCCGCGAGCCGGGCGGTGGGCACCGTCTTGACCCGGCTGATGCCCGCGTTGTCGACCCAGCTGACCGCGACGGCCCGTACGCCGTCGGCGGTGAGCCGCGCCGCGTCCTGGCGGGCCGTCAGCCGCCTTTCGTGCCGTTCTTCCGCGTCCACCCGCACACGCCTCCTCGTACCCGCCGTTCAGGAACCGTTCCATGGTCCTAACGGGCGGGCCCGGCGTCAGGTGTTGGCGGGGCCGCCGATCTGGATTCCGGCCATGCGGCGCCACTCGTAGCGGCCCGTGCGGACCTTGGCCGCGAGGTCGCCGTCGAAGGACTCGTGCAGCGTGATGCCGGAGAGCTCCACGGCCCGTCGCGCGACGTCGAAGGAGGGGGCGACGAGGTCGCCCCAGCCGCCGTCCTCGCCGACCAGCACGATGCGGGTGCCGGCCTCGCCGATGTACGCGATCTGGCCCTCGGCACCGCCGTGACCGCCGGCGAACCGGTCGATCCGCTTGGCCAGCCGGGCGGCCCGCCGCTCGGCGCGGGCGTGCGCCTTCGGGTCGGCGACCGGGGTGTCCACTGCCTGGGTGTCTGCCATGACAGGAATGCTACCCGCCGGTAATCAACGGAGGAAGGGATCCACGGCGACAGCCACGAACAGCAGCGTCGCGTAGGTGATGGACCAGTGGAACAGCCGCATCTCCTTGAGCTTGGCCCCGACCACGCCCGCCTTGGCACGGCCGTACAGGGCGTGCGCCTCGACGAGCCAGAAGGCACCGAGCACCACGGCGGCCGCGGCGTAGAACCATCCCGTGGCGCCGAGCGGCCACCACAGGGTGAGCGACACCAGCACCATCGCCCAGCTGTAGACGACGATCTGCCGGCCCACGACCACGTTGCCCGCGACCACCGGCAGCATGGGGACGCCCACGCGCGCGTAGTCGTCCTTCACCTTCATCGACAGCGGCCAGTAGTGCGGCGGCGTCCAGAAGAAGAGGACGAGGAAGAGGACGAAGGGCGCCCACGCCAGCTCGTCGCGCACCGCGGACCAGCCGATGAGCACCTGCATGCAGCCGGCGATCCCGCCCCACACGATGTTCTGCGCGGTACGGCGCTTCAGCCCCAGGGTGTACACGAAGACGTAGTAGAGGATGGCCACCAGCGACAGCACCGCCGACAGCGGGTTGACCAGCAGCCAGAACCACGCGGTCGAGACCACCGAAAGAGCGATGCCGAAGACCAGGCACTCCCACGGCGCGACCATGCCGGTCACCAGCGGGCGCTGCTCCGTCCGGTGCATGAGCGCGTCGATGTCGCGGTCGATGTACATGTTCAGCGCGTTGGCACCGCCGGCGGACATGTAGCCGCCGACCATCGTCGCCGCGACGAGCCACAGGTCGGGAACGCCGCCCGCCGCCAGGAACATGACCGGAACCGTCGTGATGAGCAGCAGCTCGATGATGCGCGGCTTGGTCAGCGCCACGAAGGCCATGACACGGGCACCGAACGGCCGGTGACCGTTGATCGACCCGATGGCTCCGGCGGGCCGGGATTCGACGGCCGTCACGAACACCCCTGAGGAAAAGTCCAGCAAGCGGCTCCGCTTGCGCGTACCACGCCACTCTAGACGTAGCGGATACTCCGACCGCGCCGGGGGTGCCACGTGTTGACGCCCGGGCGTTTCCCCGGCGCAAGGGCCGGGTCACCTGAGGCTGTTCGATGTTCAACGGGGGTTCAACGGGCTGCGGCAGGCTTCGAGTCGCTTCAACAGGCGAAGTGCGGCCGGGCGGGGGACGCTGGTGACAGCGCCGGTGCCGGGTGGGAATGCGCCTGCCCGCGCATCGGTTCCCCGAGGCGACCGGGCCCGTCGCGCCGACATTCGAAAAGGCGCACACCCTTGCGGGGGTAGGCTCGGCAACGCCCGGTGTGCACATCGTCACCGGCGTATGACATGTGGAGAGGAGCCCTCTCAGGTGAGCACCGAGGCGACCACCGAGCTGGAGTGGAGCGAGCTGGACGGGCGTGCGGTCGACACCGCGCGTGTCCTGGCGATGGATGCCGTGCAGAAGGTCGGCAACGGCCATCCGGGGACGGCCATGAGCCTGGCCCCCGCGGCCTACCTGCTGTTCCAGAAGCTGATGCGGCACGACCCCGCGGACGCCTCGTGGGTGGGCAGGGACCGCTTCGTCCTGTCGCCCGGCCACACGTCCCTGACGCTGTACACGCAGCTGTTCCTGTCCGGGTACGGACTGGAACTTGACGACCTGAAGGCCTTCCGTACCTGGGACTCCCGTACCCCCGGTCACCCGGAGCACGGCCACACCACCGGCGTGGAGACCACCACCGGCCCGCTCGGCCAGGGTGTCGGCAACGCGGTGGGCATGGCGATGGCGGCCCGCTACGAGCGCGGCCTGTTCGACCCGGACGCGGCACCCGGCGAGTCGGTGTTCGACCACACGATCTGGGCCATCGTCTCCGACGGCGACCTGGAGGAGGGCATCTCCGCGGAGGCCTCCTCGCTGGCCGGGCACCAGAAGCTCGGCAACCTGGTCGCGCTGTACGACGACAACCACATCTCCATCGAGGGCGACACGGCGACCGCCTTCTCCGAGGACGTCCTGAAGCGCTACGAGGCCTACGGCTGGCACGTGCAGCGCATCGAGCAGGACCCGTCGGGCGACTTCGACACCCAGAAGCTGTACGCGGCGCTCAAGGCGGCGCAGGCCGTCACCGACCGCCCGTCGATCATCGCCGCCCGCACGATCATCGCCTGGCCGGCCCCGAACGCGCAGAACACCGAGGCCGCTCACGGCTCGGCGCTCGGCGAGGCCGAGGTCGCGGCGACCAAGCAGGTCCTCGGCTTCGACCCGGAGCAGCACTTCGAGGTGGCACCCGAGGTGCTGGCGCACGCCCGCAAGGTCGGCGACCGCGGCCGCGAGGCCCACGCGGAGTGGACCAAGCGCTTCGAGGAGTGGCGTGCGGCCAACCCCGAGCGCGCCGCGACCTTCGACCGCATCCAGGCGGGCGAGCTGCCGGCCGGATGGGAAGAGGCGATCCCGGAGTTCCCCGCGGGCAAGGCCGTGGCGACCCGCAAGGCCTCCGGCGAGGTGCTGAAGGCGCTCGGCGCCGTCCTGCCCGAGCTGTGGGGCGGCTCCGCCGACCTCGCCGGCTCGAACAACACCACCATCGACGCCTCGTCGTCCTTCCTGCCCGCGGACAACCCGCTGCCGGAGGCGAACCCGTACGGCCGCACGGTGCACTACGGCATCCGCGAGCACGCCATGGGCTCGACGATGAACGGCATCGCGCTGCACGGCAACACCCGGATCTACGGCGGCACCTTCCTGGTCTTCTCCGACTACATGCGCCCGGCCGTGCGTCTGGCCGCGCTCATGAAGCTGCCGACCACCTACGTGTGGACGCACGACTCCATCGGCCTGGGCGAGGACGGCCCGACCCACCAGCCGGTCGAGCACCTGTCCGCGCTGCGCGCCATCCCGGGCCTGAACGTGGTCCGGCCGGCCGACGCCAACGAGACCGCCATCGTGTGGGCGGAGATCACCCGCCGCCACACGGCCAAGCCCGCCCCGCACGGCCTGGCGCTCACCCGGCAGAACGTCCCGACGTACCCGGCCGACGTGAACGCGGCCAAGGGCGGCTACGTACTCCTGGACGCCGAGGGCGGCCGGCCGCAGGTCATCCTGATCGCCACCGGCTCCGAAGTGCAGCTGGCCGTCGAGGCCCGCGAGCAGCTCCAGGGCGAAGGGATCCAGGCGCGCGTCGTGTCCATGCCGTCCGTGGAGTGGTTCGAGGAGCAGGACCAGGCGTACCGCGACAGCGTCCTCCTCCCGGACGTCAAGGCGCGCGTCGCCGTGGAGGCGGGCATCGCCCTGACCTGGTACCGCTTTGTCGGCGACGCCGGCCGGATTGTGTCCCTGGAGCACTTCGGGGCAAGCGCCGATTACAAGGTCCTGTACCGCGAGTTCGGCCTGACCTCCGAGGCGGTCGCCGCCGCCGCGCGCGACTCGATCGCCGCCGCGACCCGCTGACGCACAGACGCATACGACGTATCGAGGAGATGCAAGACTCATGACAGACGCACTCAGGCGCCTCTCCGACGAGGGCGTGGCGATCTGGCTCGACGACCTGTCCCGCAAGCGGATCACCTCCGGCAACCTGGCCGAGCTCCTGGACCAGAGCCACGTGGTGGGCGTCACCACCAACCCGTCCATCTTCCAGAAGGCGATCGCCGGCGGTGACGGCTACGAGCCGCAGGTGACCGACCTCGCGGCCCGCCGGCTGACGGTGGACGAGGCCGTGCGCATGATCACCACCGCCGACGTCCGGGACGCCGCCGACGTGCTGCGCCCGGTGTACGACGCCACCGGCGGCCAGGACGGCCGGGTGTCGATCGAGGTCGACCCGCGTCTGGCCCACAACACGGCGGCCACCATCGCCGAGGCCAAGCAGCTGGCCTGGCTGGTGGACCGCCCGAACACCCTGATCAAGATCCCGGCGACCAAGGCGGGCCTGCCGGCCATCGCCGAGGTGATCGGCAAGGGCATCAGCGTCAACGTCACGCTGATCTTCTCGCTGGAGCGCTACCGCGAGGTCATGGACGCCTACCTGACGGGCCTGGAGACGGCCAAGGCCGCGGGCCTGGACCTGTCCCTGATCCGTTCGGTGGCGTCCTTCTTCGTGTCCCGCGTGGACAGCGAGATCGACAAGCGCCTGGAGAAGATCGGCACCGACGAGGCCAAGGGCCTCAAGGGCAAGGCCGCCGTCGCCAACGCCCGGCTGGCCTACCAGGCCTACGAGGAGGTCTTCTCCTCCGACCGCTGGAAGGCCCTGGAGCACGACGGTGCGCACAAGCAGCGCCCGCTGTGGGCCTCCACCGGTGTGAAGGACCCGGCCTACCCGGACACCATGTACGTGACCGAGCTGGTCGCCCCCGGCGTCGTCAACACCATGCCGGAGGCCACGCTGGAGGCCGTCGCCGACCACGGCGAGATCACCGGCGACACCATCCGGGGCACGTACGCGCAGGCCAAGGCCGAGCTCGACGCGGTCGGCGCGCTCGGCATCTCGTACGACGACGTCGTCCAGCTGCTGGAGGACGAGGGCGTCGAGAAGTTCGAGACGTCCTGGAACGAGTTGCTGGACTCGACCAAGGCGGAGCTCGAGCGCCTGGCGCCGAAGGAGGCGTAACCACGTTGAGCAGCGCCAACCCGCTGCGTGACCCGGTGGACCGACGGCTCCCGCGTATCGCGGGGCCGTCGGGCCTGGTGATCTTCGGGGTCACGGGCGATTTGTCACGCAAAAAGCTGATGCCCGCCGTCTACGACCTCGCCAACCGCGGGCTGCTGCCGCCGGGCTTCTCGCTCGTCGGCTTCGCCCGCCGCGACTGGGCGGACGAGGACTTCGCCCAGGTCGTGCACGACTCGGTGAAGGAGCACGCGCGCACCCCCTTCCGCGAGGAGGTCTGGCAGCAGCTCGCCGAGGGCATGCGCTTCGTGCCGGGCGACTTCGGCGACGACGAGGCGTTCGAGAAGCTCCGCGCCACCGTGGACGAACTGGACAAGGCCCGGGGCACGGGCGGCAACTTCGCCTTCTACCTCTCCGTGCCTCCGAAGTTCTTCCCCAGCGTGGTGCAGCAGCTCAAGAAGCACCGGCTGTCCGACCCGCCCGAGGGATCGTGGCGCCGGGCGGTCATCGAGAAGCCCTTCGGGCACGACCTGGCCAGCGCGCAGGAGCTCAACCGCGTCGTCCACCAGGTCTTCCGCTCCCAGGACGTCTTCCGCATCGACCACTACCTGGGCAAGGAGACGGTCCAGAACATCCTGGCGCTGCGCTTCGCCAACACGATGTTCGAACCGCTGTGGAACCGCTCGTACGTGGACCATGTGCAGATCACCATGGCCGAGGACATCGGCATCGGCGGTCGCGCGGGTTACTACGACGGGATCGGCGCCGCCCGCGACGTCATCCAGAACCACCTGCTCCAGCTGCTGGCGCTGACCGCCATGGAGGAGCCCGCCTCCTTCGAGGCGAGCTCGCTCGTGCAGGAGAAGCTCAAGGTGCTGCAGGCGGTCAAGCTCCCCGCCGACCTCGGCAAGCACACGGTGCGCGGGCAGTACGCGCACGGCTGGCAGGGCGGCGAGGAGGTGCTCGGCTACCTGGAGGAGGAGGGCATCGACCCCAAGTCCAAGACCGACACCTTCGCCGCCATCAAGCTGGAGATCGACAACCGCCGCTGGGCGGGCGTGCCCTTCTACCTGCGCACCGGCAAGCGGCTCGGCCGGCGGGTCACGGAGATCGCGGTGGTCTTCCAGCGCGCCCCGCACTCGCCGTTCGACAACACCGCGACCGAGGAGCTGGGGCAGAACGCCCTGGTCATCCGCGTGCAGCCGGACGAGGGCATCACCATCCGCTTCGGTTCGAAGGTGCCCGGCACCTCGATGGAGATCCGGGACGTGACCATGGACTTCGCCTACGGCGAGTCCTTCACCGAGTCCAGCCCGGAGGCGTACGAGCGGCTCATCCTCGACGTGCTGCTCGGCGACGCGAACCTCTTCCCCCGTACCCAGGAGGTCGAGCAGTCCTGGCACATCCTCGACCCGATCGAGGAGTACTGGGACCGGCACGGCAAGCCCGAGCAGTACACGGCGGGCACATGGGGTCCCAAGGCGGCGGACGAGATGCTCGCACGAGACGGCAGGAGCTGGCGCCGGCCATGAACATCGACCTCACGGAGACCAACTCCAGCAAGATCAACTCTGCGCTCGTCAAGGCGCGTCGGGCGACCGGCAGCCCGGCCGTCGGCATGGTGCTGACCCTCGTCATAGTGACCGACGAGGGCAACCACTACGACGCGCTCAAGTCCGCCTCGGACGCCTCGCGCGAGCACCCGTCGCGCATCCTGGTCGTCATCAAGCGTCCCGGACGCTCCGCGCGCGAGCGCAAGAGCGCCCGCCTGGACGCCGAGGTGCGGGTCGGCGGCGAGACCGGCATCGGCGAGACCGTGCTGCTGCGGCTGCACGGCGAACTCGCCGACCACGCCGAGAGCGTCGTCCTGCCGCTGCTGCTGCCGGACGCACCGGTCGTGGTCTGGTGGCCGGACGAGGCTCCGGTGAACCCCGCGGCGGACCCGCTGGGCGCACTCGCGCAGCGGCGGATCACCGACGCGGCGCAGACCGAGGACCCGGTGGCGGCCCTCGGGCTGCGGGCCGAGACCTACACCCCGGGCGACACGGACCTGGCCTGGACCCGCATCACCCCGTGGCGCAGCGTGCTCGCCGCGGCGCTGGACCAGAAGCAGGCCGCGGTCAAGGGCGCCGTCGTCGAGGGCGAGACCGACAACCCCAGCACGGAACTGCTCGGGCTGTGGCTCGCGCGGCGACTGGGCGTCCCCGTCCGGCGCAAGGTGTCGGAGGGTCCCGGGATCACGGCCGTACGGCTGGCGACCTCGGAGGGCGAGATCTGCCTGGACCGGCCCAGCGGCTCGCTGGCCGAGCTGGCCATCCCCGGCCAGCCCGACCGGCACGTGGCGCTGCAGCGCCGGGCGACCTCGGACCTGATCGCCGAGGAACTGCGGCGGCTGGATCCGGACGAGGCGTACGCGGCCGCGGTCAAGTTCGGTGTGGACCGGCTGGCCCAGACCGAGGAGACCGTGACCCCCGACGAGGCGGAGGCGCGGATCGCCGAGGCGGACGCGACGGCCGGCAAGGCCGGCGACGCCAAGGCCGCCGCCTCGAACGCGGGCCGCAAGGCCCCGGCCGGCAAGAGGGCGGCGGCGAAGTGAGCGCCCCCCAGGTCGTGGTCCACCGGGACAAGGAGCTGATGGCGCAGGCCGTGGCGGCCCGGCTGATCACGCGGGTCGTGGACGCCCAGGCCGCCCGGGGCACCGCCTCGGTCGTGCTGACCGGTGGCCGCAACGGCAACGCCCTGCTCGCCGCACTGGCCGGCTCGCCGGCCCGGGACGCGATCGACTGGGCGCGGCTGGACCTGTGGTGGGGCGACGAGCGCTTCCTGCCCGCGGGCGATCCGGAACGCAACGACACCCAGGCCCGGGAGGCCCTGCTCGACGCCGTCCCGGTCGACCCGGCGCGGGTGCACACCATGCCCGTGTCGGACGGCCCCTACGGCAACGACGCGGACGCGGCGGCCGAGGCCTACGCCGAGGAACTGGCGAGGGCCGCGGGCCCCGAGGACCACGCCCGGGTGCCCTCGTTCGACGTCCTGATGCTGGGCGTCGGACCGGACACCCATGTGGCCTCGCTGTTCCCCGGGCATCCGGGGGTCCGCGAGACCGAGCGCACCGTCGTCGGCGTCCACGGCTCGCCGAAGCCGCCGCCGACGCGTGTCTCGCTCACCCTCCCCGCGATCCGCGCCGCCCGTGAGGTGTGGCTGCTGGCCGCGGGGGAGGACAAGGCCGGTGCCGTCGCCGTGGCCCTGTCGGGGTCCGGCGAGGTCCAGGCCCCGGCTGCGGGCGCCCGCGGCCGGTCGCGCACGCTCTGGCTGCTGGACCGCACCGCGGCGGCGAAGCTGCCTCCGCAGCTCTACCCGCCGGCGTCGCTGTAGACGTCGCCGTACGGTCCGGAACACGAACGCCGGGCGGGCTCCCTCCCTGGGGGGCCCGCCCGGCGTTCTTGGTGTCCCGGTGCTGTCGGTGTCTCAGCGGCCGCGCAGGGAGCGGTAGTCGGCGACCAGCCCCTTGGTGGAGGCGTCCAGGCCCTCGACGTCCGCGCCTTCGGTCAGGGCGGGCTCCACGCGCTTGGCCAGCACCTTGCCGAGCTCGACGCCCCATTGGTCGAACGAGTCGATGTTCCAGACCGCGCCTTGGACGAAGACCTTCTGCTCGTACAGCGCCACGAGCTGGCCGAGCACCGAGGGGGTCAGCTCGGTCGCCAGGATCGTGGTGGTCGGGTGGTTGCCGCGGAACGTGCGGTGCGGCACCTGCGCCTCGGCCACGCCCTCGGCGCGGACCTCGTCGCTGGTCTTGCCGAAGGCCAGCGCCTGGGTCTGGGCGAAGAAGTTCGCCATCAGCAGGTCGTGCTGGGCGGCCAGTCGCGGTTCGAGCTCGCCCAGCGGCCGGGCGAAGCCGATGAAGTCCGCGGGGATGAACTTCGTGCCCTGGTGCAGCAGCTGGTAGTAGGCGTGCTGACCGTTGGTGCCGGGCGTGCCCCAGACCACCGGGCCGGTCTGCCAGGTGACGGGGTTTCCGTCCCGGTCCACGGACTTGCCGTTGGACTCCATGTCGAGCTGCTGCAGGTAGGCGGGGAACTTCGACAGGTAGTGGCTGTAGGGCAGCACCGCGTGCGACTGGGCGTCGAAGAACTGGCCGTACCAGACGCCGAGCAGGCCCAGCAGCATGGGCACGTTCTGCTCCGGCGGGGCGGTGCGGAAGTGCTCGTCGACCAGGTGGAAGCCGGCCAGCATCTCGCGGAAGTGGTCCGGGCCGATGGCGATCATCAGCGACAGGCCGATGGCGGAGTCGTAGGAGTAACGGCCGCCGACCCAGTCCCAGAACTCGAACATGTTGGCCGTGTCGATGCCGAACTTGGAGACCTCGTCGGCGTTGGTGGACAGCGCCACGAAGTGGAAGCGGACCGGCGAGTCCTCGGCGTCGGCCCGGGTGCCCGACTTGCCGAGGCCGTCCAGCAGCCACTCGCGCGCGGAGGTGGCGTTGGTGATGGTCTCGATGGTGGTGAACGTCTTGGACGCGACGATGAACAGCGTCTCCGCCGGGTCCAGGTCGCGCACCGCCTCGTGCAGGTCCGAGCCGTCCACGTTGGAGACGAAACGGAAGGTCAGCGAGCGGTCGCTGTAGGCCCGCAGGGCCTCGTACGCCATGGCGGGGCCGAGGTCGGAGCCGCCGATGCCGATGTTCACCACGTTCTTGATGCGGCGTCCGGTCGACCCGACCCACTTGCCGGAGCGCACGGCGCCCGCGAAGTCCGCCATCTTCGCCAGCACCTGGTGGACGGCCGGGATGACGTTCTCGCCGTCGACCTCGACCACGGCCGACTTCGGGGCGCGCAGTGCCGTGTGGAGCACCGCGCGGTTCTCGGTGACGTTGATGCGCTCGCCGCGGAACATCGCGTCCCGCAGCTCGGTGACGCCGGTGGCGGCGGCCAGTTCGCGCAGCAGGTCCAGCGTCTCGTCGGTGACCAGGTTCTTGGAGTAGTCCAGATGGAGGTCGCCCACCTGGAGGGTGTAGCGCTCGGCGCGGCCGGGGTCGGCGGCGAACAGCTCCCGCAGGTGGGCGGAGCCCATCTCCTCGCGGTGCCTGGCGAGCGCCTGCCACTCCGGCCGCTGGTCGAGACGGGTACGGCCCTGCGTGTTGGTTCCGGACATCAGTCCACTTCTCCTCGTCCTCCGTGCTGCAGGTCCAAACTAGTTGATCCTGTGCCCGCAGGAGATTCACCCCCGGCCTCTGGCGTGGTGACGACGGGTGTCAACGCGACCGACGCGCATCCGAACAACGCGGCGGCCAGCAGCGGCGGGGTGCCCAGGCCCCAGGCCCCCGCGGCAACGCCGCCCGCCAGTGCGCCCAGTGGCGCCCCGGCCACGGCCAGGGTGCGCATGGCGGCGCTGACCCGGCCCAGCAGGGCCTCGGGGGTGCGTCGCTGGACCAGCGTGGCCTCGTTGACGTTCCAGACCATGCCCAGGGCACCGAACACCGCCATGACGGTGACGGCGACCGCGAGCGACCGCGCCGCGCCGAGCACGACCAGGCACCCGGCCTGGACGGCGAGCCCCGGTATCAGCGCCCGGCCGCGCCCGCCGAACAGCGCGGACCACCGCCCGGCAAGCGCTCCCCCGGCCACGCTGCCCACGCCGTACGCGACGAGGACGGCGACGTAGCCGGCATGCCCGGCGTGCAGCCGGCCGGTCACCAGGAGCACGAGGGTGGCGATGACCGCGCCGACTCCGGTGTTGGCGACGGTGTTCGCCACGCACAGCGCCCGCAGGACCCGGTCCCGCCGCAGGGCGCGTATCCCCTCGGCGATGTCCTGGCGCAGTGTGCGGCCCACGGCGCGCGGCGGCCGAACGGGCGCGGGCCGCCGCAGCGAGGCCACCAGCGCGGCCGCGGCGGCGTAGGTCACTGCGTCCGCGGCGAACGGCGCGGCGGCTGTCAGGCCGAGCAGCACGGGCACCAGCGGTGCCCCGAGGAAGGTGCCCGCCACGGTCTGGCCGGTCATCAGCCGGGCGTTGGCACGCCCCAGGGCGTCCCCGGGGACGACCGAGGGCAGCAGGGCGGTCGCGGCGTTGTCGAAGAGCGTCTGCAGCGTGGTCAGCGAAAAGGCCAGGACGAGCAGCAGCCCGATGTCCGCGGCGCCCCGCCACACGGCCACCGCGAAGGCCGCCACCAGCGCCGCGCGCACCGCGTCCACCGCCCACATGGCCCGCCGCTGGTCCACGCGGTCGGCGACGGCACCGCCCAGCAGGCCGAAGAGCAGCCAGGGCAGGAATCCGGCGGCGGTGACCAGGGAGACCAGCAGCGGCGAGTCGGTGAGTCCCACCGCGAGCAGCGGCAGGGCCGCGCCCCGGAGCCCGTCGCCGAAGCGCGAGACCGCGGCGGCCGTCCACAGTCGTCCGAACCCGCCACGCCACGCGGGCGCGCGCTCCCCCGCCGGCACGCTCATGCCACTCATGGATCCACCCCCACCGGTCTTCGGTCAGCTGTCACAGACCGTAGCCGGAGCCACTGACAACGCACCGTCCGCGCAGGTCGAGGGCCCGAAAGGCGGAGCAGATGGACCAGGCGGAACAGGTGGCACAGGCGGAACAGGTGGGACGGGGTCAGGCGCCCGCGCGGTGCAGTCGCTCGCCGTAGTGCTCCTCCAGGACGAGATTGCGCTCGAAGCCGCCCGGCACGTTCGCCGAGACGTACACCGGCGCCTCGAACCCCTCCGCCGTGAGCAGGCCGACGGCCTCGGCCACGGTCATCTGGACGAGCATCGCGGAGGTGATGGTGGAGACCCCGCACAGCGCCCCGCCGCCGGGCAGCGGCAGCAGCGCGTCGCCGAAGGGGGCGCCGTTGTCGAGGACCGCGTCGGCGAGGTCGGCCAGCCGCTTGCCGCTGGGGTGCAGCGCGGGCACGGCACGGGTGTGTTCCAGGGAGGTGAGCGCGATCAGGGGGTGGCCCTCGGCCTTGACGTGCAGGGCCATGTCGACGATCGAGTTGTTGACCCCGGAGTTGGAGATGATCACGAACAGGTCGCCCGGCCGCGGCGCGGTCAGCTCGTACAGCCGCTTGGCCAGGCCCGGCGAGCGCTCCAGCAGGGGGTCGGTGAGCACCGAGCGGTCGTCGCCGCCGCGCAGGACGAGATCGTTGAGCGCGATGCGGTTGGTGGGGATCAGTCCCCCGGCCCGGCCCGCGATCTCCAGCGCGGTGGCCTGCGAGTGCCCGGTGCCGAAGGCCTGGAGCACGCCGTCGGCAGCCACGCAGTCGGCGATCAGCCGGGCCGCCGCCGCCACCGAGTCGTGGTTCGCCTCGACCACCCGGTCGATGGCTGCACGGGCCTCCTCGGCGAACCGGGCAGCACTCGTCGTCACGTCGTCGGCCATGGCCGGTTCCCCCTGAGTCCGGTGATCCACTGGATGTCCACGGCCACGATGGACGAGAGGTCTAGTCCACGTCAATCCCCCTGCACCTGCATGCGGGCCAGCGCCAGAGCGCCCGCACCGCCGTCCCGCACCGGCAGGACGTGCAGGTCCATCTCCTCCGCGCGGGCCGACACGCGGCCCAGCAGCGGCCCGGAGGGGCCCAGCAGGCCGCCGGTGACGACCAGCGGCTCGCCCGCCTGCGGGTCCAGGGCGGCGACGGTCGCCGCGAGTTCGTCGGCGGCGTCGTCCAGCAGGTTGCCGGCCACCTCGTCGCCGTCGCGGTCGGCGGCCACGGCCAGCGGGCTCAGCCGGGCGAGCCGGACCGGTGGTTCGGCGTAGACATAGGGCACCAGACGGTTGCGCAGCACATGGCACTCGTTGTCGCTGGGGCGCTCCTGGGCCAGGTACGGGCCGCCCGGGGAGTCCAGGTAGTGGGACAGGACGGCCTCCACGAGCGTCGTCCAGGGGCCACGGCCGTCCAGGGCGCGCACCGCGGCGCGCATCACCTCGCGGCCGAGCCAGAACCCGCTGCCCTCGTCGCCGATGAGCCAGCCGTTGCCGTCCGCCAGCAGGGTCTGGCGGCGCTTCTCGATCCGGGCGGCGACCGCTCCGGTGCCGGCGACCAGCGCCATGCCGTCGGCGGGAACGCCCGGGGCGGAGGCGAAGGCGACCTCGATGTCGCCGCAGACGGTCACATCCAGGGCGCCGATCCCCGTACTGTCCAGCGCGGCCCGCAGACACGAGGCGGCGAGCCGCCGCCCGACCTCGGGACCGGTGTCCAGGGCGGCGCCGGCGAAGCCGCCGACGACGGCCGTGACCTCACCCCTGCGGTCCTCCGGGACCGCGCTCCTGAGCGCGTCCGCGAGGTGCTGCGTGAGCGCCACCCGCTCGACGCTCATCGCGTTGCCGGGTCCGCCCTCGCCCTCGCCGAGAACCTGCCCCTCGGGAGCCGCGTCGGCGAGATACGCCCGGGTCCGCGTTCCGCCCGCATCGATGCCGATCACCAGAGCCACAACCGCGAGTATACGGTCCCGTTACCCAGTGTCGACCGAACGCGACGGCCCGGACCGCGAAAGGAGGATCTCCTGTTCGCGGGCCGGGCCCGTGGTGAATGTCCTGCCGGACGTGCAGCGGGAACCGCTCAGATCTCGCCCCGGAGCTTGGCGAGCGCCTCGGCGAGGATCGCTTCGCCGTCGGCCGCGCTGCGGCGCTCCCGCACATACGCGAGGTGCGTCTTGTACGGCTCGGTGCGCGGGGGGGCCGGCGGGTTCTCCTCGTCCTGCCCGGCCGGGAAGCCGCAGCGCGGGCAGTCCCAGGTGTCCGGGATCTGTGCGTCGCTCGCGAAACTCGGCTGGGTCTCGTGCCCGTTGGAGCACCAGAAGGAGATGCGCAGACGCGGCGCGGACTCGCCCCGCTCGGCCTCTCCCATCGGCCCCGCCCCGACCCGACTGCCACGGATCGCGTTGCCACTTGCCACGGTCGTAACTCCCTGCGTGATCGTGCTGCGAGGTCGCCCAGTTTACGGAGACCGGTTCACCCCGCGGCGGCGGGGAGAGGGCACCGTATCCCAAGACGCGCTTCCATGATAAGTCGCGTCGGCGACAAGGCGTCAGTTCTCCCCGGATACGCGGGAGTCGGTCACTTCTGGAACTTGAGCAGAAGACCGAGGGCGACAATGCACGCAAACCACAGCAGACCGACCACAACCGTGATCCGGTCCAGGTTGCGCTCGGCCACCGAGGAACCGCCGACGGACGACTGCATGCCGCCGCCGAACATGTCGGACAGGCCGCCGCCCTTGCCCTTGTGCATCAGCACGAGCAGCAACAGCAGCAGGCTGAAGATGATGAGGGCGATGGAGAACCCGATGACCACAGCTGGACCAACTCTCTCGGTGACCTAGGACGAGGCGGGGGCCGGTCGGCTGGCGTGCAGCCCTCCGGCCCCCGACAGAGTACTTCGGGCAGGGCCCGACAGCCTACTGCCCGTGGGAACGCGTGATCGCGTTACTGGTCGCGGAAACGGACGATCTTGACGAACTCCTCCGCGTCGAGCGACGCGCCGCCCACCAGGGCGCCGTCCACGTCGGGCTGCGCCATGATCGCCGCGACGTTGCCGCTCTTCACGGAGCCGCCGTACTGGATGCGGACCGCGTCGGCCAGCTCCTGGTCGTACAGCTCGGCAAGCCGTCCGCGGATCGCCCCGCAGACCTCCTGGGCGTCCTCGGGGGTGGCGACCTCGCCGGTGCCGATGGCCCACACCGGCTCGTACGCGATGACCAGGGTCTTCGCCTGCTCGGCCGGGATGTCCTTCAGGGCACCGTCGAGCTGGGCGAGGGTGAAGGACACCTGGTTGCCGGCCTTGCGGACGTCCAGGCCCTCGCCGACGCAGACGATGGGGGTCAGGTCGTGCCGGAGGGCGGCCTTGACCTTGGCGTTGACGATCTCCTCGTTCTCGCCGTGGTACTGGCGGCGCTCGGAGTGGCCGATGACCACGTACGAGCACTTCAGCTTGGCGAGCATCGAGCCGGAGACCTCACCGGTGTACGCGCCGGACTCGTGCGCGGACAGGTCCTGCGCACCGTACTTGATCTTCAGCTTGTCCGCCTCGATCAGGGTCTGCACGCCCCTGAGGTCGGTGAACGGCGGCAGGACGACGACCTCGACGGCGTCGAAGTCCTTCTCGTTGAGCGCGAAAGCGAGCTTCTGGACGTGGGCGAGAGCCTCGAGGTGGTTGAGGTTCATCTTCCAGTTGCCCGCCATGATCGGCGTGCGCGGGGTCATCGGTCAGTCCTCCAGTGCGGCGAGGCCGGGGAGCGTCTTGCCCTCGAGGTACTCGAGGCTCGCGCCGCCACCGGTCGAGATGTGGCCGAAGGCGTTCTCGTCGAAGCCCAGGATGCGCACGGCCGCGGCGGAGTCGCCGCCGCCGACGACGGTGAACGCGGGGCTGTCGAGGAGGGCCTGGGCGACCGCGCGGGTGCCCTCGGCGTAGTCGGGGTGCTCGAAGACGCCCATGGGCCCGTTCCAGAAGACGGTGGCCGTGTCGGCGAGCTTCGAAGCGAAGAGCTTGCGGGTCTCCGGACCGATGTCGAGGCCCATCAGGTCGCCGGGGAAGGCGTCGACGGGGACGGTCACGGGGTTGCCGGCGACCGGGTTCTTCAGGTCGGGGAAGGACGGGGCGCCGACGACGTCCACGGGCAGCACGAACTCCACGCCCTTGGCCTTCGCCCGCTCCAGGTACTCCGCGACGATCCCGAGCTGGTCGTCCTGCACCAGGCTCTTGCCGACCTCGTGGCCCTGGGCCTTGAGGAACGTGAAGAGCATGCCGCCGCCGATCAGGATGCGGTCGGCGCGGTCCAGCAGGTGGTCGATCACGCCCAGCTTGTCGGACACCTTGGCGCCGCCGAGCACCACCGCGTACGGGCGGGCCACGTCCTCGGTGAGCTTCTTCAGCACGCCGACCTCGGTGGCGATCAGCAGGCCCGCGGCGTGCGGCAGCCGGGCCGGCAGGTCGTAGACGGAGGCGTGCTTGCGGTGCACGGCACCGAAGCCGTCGCCGACGTAGAGCTCCGCGAGCTCGGCCAGCCGGTCGGCGAAGGCGCCGCGCTCAGCGTCGTCCTTGCTGGTCTCGCCCGCGTTGAAGCGCAGGTTCTCCAGCAGCGCGACGCCGCCGTCGGCGAGGGCGCCGACCGCGGCCCGGGCGCTCTCCCCCACGGTGTCGGTCGCGAACGCGACCGGCGTACCGAGGAGTTCACCGAGCCGGCGGGCGACCGGCGCCAGCGAGAACTGCGGGTCGGGCGCACCCTTGGGGCGGCCCAGGTGGGAGGCGACGATCACCTTGGCGCCGGCCCCGACCAGCTTGGTGAGGGTCGGCACGACGGCGCGGATGCGGCCGTCGTCGGTGATCGTGTCGCCGGACAGCGGCACATTGAGGTCGGCGCGGACGAAAACGCGCTTGCCGCCGACCCCCTCGTCGATGAGTTCGTCGATCGTCTTCATGGTGAGGACTCTCCTGCCTCGGCCCTGCCGGCGTGGCGGCACGGCGCTCGCGTCATGGGGCAGTCGTGGAAAGGTCATGGGACAGGGCCCGGACGACACTGCGTCGTTCGGACCCTGTCCTCATGGCATGGCGGGCTGAGGAGCCCTTGTCAGAGCTGGCCGCCGACGAACACGGTCAGGTCGACGAGGCGGTTGGAGTAGCCCCACTCGTTGTCGTACCAGCCGATGACCTTGACCTGCTTGCCCTGAGCCATCGTCAGGGAGGAGTCGAAGGTGCAGGAGGCCGGCCAGTTGACGATGTCCGAGGACACGATCGGGTCCTCGGTGTACTCCAGGATGCCCTTGAGCTGGCCCTCGGCGGCCTTCTGGAAGGCGGCGTTGACCTCGTCCTTGGTGACCTCGCGCTCGAGCTCGATGACCAGGTCGGTCACGGAGCCGGTCGGAACCGGGACGCGCATGGCGATGCCGTCCAGCTTGCCCTTGAGCTGCGGGAGGACCAGGGCGGTGGCCTTCGCGGCACCGGTCGAGGTCGGGATGATGTTCTCGGCGGCGGCACGGGCGCGACGCAGGTCCTTGTGCGGGAAGTCAAGGATGCGCTGGTCGTTCGTGTACGCGTGCACCGTGGTCATCATGCCCTTGACGATGCCGAAGTTCTCGTCCAGCACCTTCGCCATCGGCGCCACACAGTTGGTGGTGCAGGAGGCGTTGGAGATGATGTTGTGCTTCGCCGGGTCGTACTTGTCGTTGTTGACGCCCATCACGATCGTGATGTCCTCGTCGGACGCCGGCGCCGAGATGATGACCTTCTTGGCACCACCCTCGATGTGCTTCTTGGCGTCCGCGGCCTTGGTGAAGATGCCGGTGGACTCGATCACGATGTCGACGCCCAGCTCGCCCCACGGGATGTCGGAGGGGTTGCGCTCCGACAGCACCTTGATGGTGTGGCCGTCCACCGTGATGGAGTCGGCGGTGTGGGTGACCTCGGCCTTGAGGCGGCCCAGGATCGTGTCGTACTTGAGCAGGTGTGCCGTGGTGGCGGTGTCGCCCAGGTCGTTGACAGCCACGATCTCGATGTCCGCACCCTGCTCCAGGGCGGCACGGAAGAAGTTACGACCGATGCGACCAAAGCCGTTGATGCCTACGCGGATCGTCACGAACCGATCTCCTCGCTGATGTGCCGGATGCCATTTCGCTCCGGCTGCGACGTATGGGATGTCCCCGACCAAGGACGACCCTACCCCGGCGGGAACCCAGCGGTGACATCGGCACCGCCGGTGCCCGCCCTACGGACGGGTAACCGGGCCCGGCGTGGCCGACGCCGCCTTCGCGGCCGGTGTCAGCCGACCATTTCCTCGGTCAGGTTGGACTCCGTACCGGGGATGCCGATGTCCGACGCGCGCTTGTCGGCCATCGCCAGCAGCCGTCGGATGCGGCCCGCCACCGCGTCCTTGGTGAGCGGCGGCTCCGCCAGCGAGCCGAGCTCCTCCAGCGACGCCTGCTTGTGGTCCATCCGCAGCCGGCCGGCCGCCGCGAGGTGCTCGGGCACCTCCTCGCCGAGGATCTCCAGGGCGCGCTGGACACGGGCGCCCGCCGCGACCGCCGCGCGGGCGGAGCGGCGCAGGTTCGCGTCGTCGAAGTTGGCGAGGCGGTTGGCCGTGGCGCGCACCTCGCGCCGCATGCGGCGCTCCTCCCAGGCGAGCACGGACTCGTGGGCGCCCAGGCGCGTCAACAGCGCGCCGATGGCGTCACCGTCACGGACGACCACGCGATCGACGTTGCGCACCTCGCGGGCCTTGGCCCCGATCTGCAGCCGGCGGGCGGCGCCGACCAGCGCGAGGGCCGCCTCGGGGCCGGGGCAGGTGACCTCCAGGGAGGAGGAACGGCCCGGCTCGGTGAGCGACCCGTGGGCCAGGAAGGCCCCTCGCCACGCCGCTTCGGCGTCGCACGTCGCACCGGAGACCACCTGCGGGGGCAGTCCGCGGATGGGGCGGCCCCGGCCGTCGACGAGCCCGGTCTGACGGGCCAGCTGGTCGCCGCCGGCGACCACCCGCACGACGAACCGGCTGCCGCGGCGCAGCCCGCCGGGCGCCATGACGACGAGGTCGGAGGAGTGCCCGAAGATCTCCAGGATGTCCTTGCGCAGCCTGCGAGCAGCGATCCCGGTGTCCAGCTCCGCCTCGATCACGATGCGACCGCTGACCAGGTGCAGTCCCCCCGCGAACCTGAGGATCGCCGAGACCTCGGCCTTGCGGCAGCAGGTCCGGGTGACGGGGAGCCGGGAGATCTCGTCCTTCACCGCTGGCGTCATCGCCATGGGCCGATCCTTCCATGCATACGAAAAATCCGGTCGAACGCGGCGGCCAGCAACTCCGGGTCGTGCCGCGGCCCGTCGGGCGCGGCGACCCGGGCCAGCTCCACCGTTCCGGACAACCGCTCGGCAGCTTCTGTCAGGCTTCCGCGGTCGGGTACGGCGGCGTCGTCAGCCAGCACCACGTCGATGGTGAGTTTAGGGGCGTGTCGGGCCAAAACCTCCAAGTGACGCTGCGGAGAAAAGCCCTCGGTCTCTCCCGGCTGCGGGGCGAGGTTCAGCGCGAGCACCTTCCGCGCCCGGGTCTCCATCAGCGCGGACACCAGATCCGGCACCAGGAGGTGGGGTATCACCGAGGAGAACCAGGAACCGGGTCCCAACACCACCCAGTCGGCGTCCAGCACGGACTGCACGGCCTCCGGAACGGCCGGCGGGTCGTTCGGGACCAGCTGGACCTCCTGCACCTCACCGGGGGTGAGCGCGACGGTCGCCTGGCCGTGCACGGTGGAGACCTCGTCCGGCTTCTCCGGGTCGTGCCCGCGCACGGTCGCCGTGAGCTCCAGCGGCACGGCCGACATCGGCAGCACCCGGCCGTGCGCGCCGAGCAGCCGGCCCACCCACTCCAGGGCGGCGACCGGGTCGCCGAGGTGCTCCCACAGCGCCACGATCAGCAGATTGCCCACCGCGTGGCCGTGCAGGTCGCCCTGGCTGACGAAGCGGTGCTGGATGACCTGCGACCAGGTCCGGCCCCAGTCGTCGTCACCGCACAGCGCCGCGAGCGCCTTGCGCAGGTCGCCGGGGGGCAGTACGCCCATCTCCTGCCGGAGGCGGCCGCTGGAGCCGCCGTCGTCGGCCACGGTGACGACGGCGGTCAGGTCCTGGGTGATCCGGCGCAGCGCCGACAGCGAGGCGGCCAGTCCGTGGCCGCCCCCGAGCGCCACGACCTTCGGCGCCGCGCCGCTGCGTTGTGCCGACCGGCGCAAGCGCCGAGTCGTCTTCCTCACTCGCGCCCCATGTCCCGGTGGACGACCACCGTCTCCACTCCGTCGGCGGACAGCCGGGCGGCGAGCCGCTCGGACATGGCCACACTCCGGTGCTTGCCGCCGGTGCAGCCGACGGCGATGGTCACGTACCGCTTGCCCTCGCGCCGGTAGCCCGCGTTGACGATGTGCAGCAACTCCGCGTACCGGTCCAGGAACTCCTTGGCGCCGGGCTGGTTGAAGACGTAGGTGGCGACCTCGTCGTTGAGCCCGGTGAAGGGACGCAGCTCCGGGACCCAGTGCGGGTTGGGCAGGAAGCGGCAGTCGGCGACGAGGTCGGCGTCGACGGGGAGCCCGTACTTGAAGCCGAAGGACATCACCGTGGCCCGCAGCTCCGGCTCCTCCTCGCCGGCGAACTGGGCGTCCATCTTGGCGCGCAGTTCGTGGACGTTGAGGCTGGAGGTGTCGATCACCAGGTCCGCATCGCCGCGCAGCTCGCTGAGCAGCTCGCGCTCCTTGGCGATGCCGTCCACGATCCGGCCGTCGCCCTGCAGCGGGTGGGGACGGCGGACGGACTCGAAGCGGCGCACCAGCGTGTCGTCGGAGGCCTCCAGGAAGAGCACGCGGCGCTTGACGCCCTTGGTCTCCAGGTCCGCCAGGGAGTCGCGCAGGTTGTCGAAGAACCGCCGGCCGCGGACGTCCACGACGACGGCGATCCGGGCCACGTTGCCCTGGGAGCGGGCGCCGAGGTCCACCATGGTGGGAATGAGGGCCGGCGGCAGGTTGTCCACGACGAACCAGCCGAGGTCCTCCAGGCACTTGGCGGCGTGGCTGCGGCCGGCGCCGGACATGCCCGAGATGATCACGAGTTCGGGGATCGCCTCCGCGGCCTCTCCCGCTCCGCCCGTCGTCACCTGTGATCCGCCTCCGTCGTTCTCGTTCATGATCCCTTCCCCCGTTCGGCGGAGACGGTCACCGGACCGGCCGTCCCCTCTTCTTCCTCAATGATCTCTCCGGTGGCCGTGTTCACCGCCGGCCCGGCCGGGGTGGCACCGGCCAGGGCAACGAGCACCGCCTCCGCGGTGCGCCGGCCCACACCGGGCACCTCGCAGATCTGCTCGACGGTCGCCGCACGCAGCCGCTTGAGCGAGCCGAAGTGCTTCAGCAGCGCCTGCCGCCGGCTCTCGCCCAGGCCCGGGACGGAGTCCAGGGCACCGGCCTTCATCGACTTGGACCGCTTGCTGCGCTGGTAGGCGATGGCGAAGCGGTGCGCCTCGTCACGGACGCGCTGCAGCAGGTAGAGGCCCTCGCTGGTGCGCGGCAGGATGACCGGGTCGTCCTCGCCGGGCAGCCAGACCTCCTCCAGGCGCTTGGCGAGACCGCAGACGGCGACCTCCTCCACGCCCAGTTCCTCCAGGGCCCGCCGGGCCGCCGCGACCTGCGGCGCCCCGCCGTCGACGACGACCAGTTGCGGCGGGTAGGCGAACTTGCGGGGCCTGCCGGTATCCGGGTCGATGGGGCCGCCCGCGACCTCCGGGCCGCCGTCCGCCGCACCGGCGGCGTCGGCGCCGTCGCCGTCGCCGTTCCCGTCGACCCACTCGCCGGTCCGCTGCTTCTCCAGCAGGTAGCGGCGGAAGCGCCGGGAGACCACCTCGTGCATGGAGCGGACGTCGTCCTGCCCGGCGAAGCTCTTGATCTGGAAGCGCCGGTACTCGCTCTTGCGGGCCAGGCCGTCCTCGAAGACCACCATCGAGGCGACGACGTCGTCCCCCTGGAGGTGGGAGATGTCGAAGCACTCGATGCGCAGCGGCGCCGTGTCCAGGCCGAGCGCCTCGGCGATCTCCTCCAGCGCGCGGGAGCGCGTGGTCAGGTCGGAGGCGCGCCGGGTCTTGTGCAGCGCGAGCGCCTGCACGGCGTTGCGCTGCACCGTGGCCATCAGGTCCTTCTTGTCGCCGCGCTGCGGGACGCGCAGGCTGACCTGGGAACCGCGGCGCTCGCTGAGCCACTGCTGGACCGGCTCGTACGGCTCGGGCAGGGCGGGGACCAGCACCTCCTTGGGCACCGAGTCGCCCCGCTCCTCGCCGTACAGCTGCTGGAGGGCGTGCTCGACGAGCTCGGGGGTGCCGATCTCCTCGACCCGGTCGGTGACCCAGCCGCGCTGGCCGCGGACCCGGCCGTCGCGGACGTGGAAGATCTGGACGGCCGCCTCCAGCTCGTCCTCGGCGACGGCGATCAGATCGGCGTCGGTCGCATCCGCCAGGACGACGGCGTTCTTCTCCATGGCGCGTCTGAGCGCCTCTATGTCGTCCCGCAGCCGGGCGGCCTTCTCGTACTCCATCGCCACGGCCGCGTCCTTCATCTGCTGCTCCAGGCGGCGCAGATACGTGCCGGTGCGGCCGGCCATGAAGTCGCAGAACTCCTCGGCGAGTTCGCGGTGCTCCTCGGGGGTGACCCGGCCGACGCAGGGCGCGGAGCACTTGCCGATGTAACCGAGCAAGCAGGGGCGGCCGATCTGCGCGGAGCGCTTGAACACCCCGGAGGAGCAGGTGCGCACGGGGAAGACCCGCAGCAGCAGGTCCACGGTCTCGCGGATCGCCCAGGCGTGCGCGTACGGGCCGAAGTAGCGCACACCCTTGCGCTTGGGACCGCGCATGACCTGGACGCGGGGGAATTCCTCGTTCATGGTCACCGCGAGCGACGGATAGCTCTTGTCGTCCCGGTACTTGACGTTGAAGCGGGGGTCGAACTCCTTGATCCAGGAGTACTCCAGTTGCAGCGCCTCGACCTCGGTGGTCACCACCGTCCATTCCACGGAGGCGGCGGTGGTGACCATCGTGCGGGTGCGCTGGTGCAGGTTCGCGATGTCCTGGAAGTAGGAGGAGAGCCGCTGGCGCAGGCTCTTCGCCTTCCCGACGTAGATCACCCGGCCGTGCTGGTCCCGGAACTTGTACACCCCTGGGGAGTCCGGGATCTGTCCCGGTTGGGGGCGGTAGCTGGAGGGGTCGGCCATGCCCCCACCCTACTGACTGGCGATGACATTCCCGTGGCCTCAGGCGGACGGACCCGCCACCAGCTTGCCCGCCTCGACCCGAATACCGACGGACGGCAGTGGCCGGGAGGCGGGGCCGTTCTCGACCGCGCCGGTGGCGGCGTTGAAACCGCTGCCGTGACAGGGGCAGGAGAGGGTCGTGCCGGTCAGTTTGTCGCAGACGCAGCCCTGGTGCGTGCACACGGCGCTGTAGGCCTTGTAGACGCCCTTGGTGGGCTGGGCTACGACAACCTTCGCGGCGGTGTACAGCTTGGCGCCGCCGACGGGCACCTCAGAGGCCGCGCCGAGATCCACGGGGCTGGTCGGCCCGGTGGAGTCGGCGCCGTCCTCGGAGCCCGCGCCGCACGCGGTGAGGCCCAGCCCCGCGACCCCGGCAACGGCCGCGCCCTTCAGGACAGCCCGGCGGCAGGGAGGGAATCCGGTGGTGTCAGCCATTTGCAGAACTCCGCTTCGGCACGTGAGGAAAAGTCGACCTTGGACCCGACCTTACGTGCCGAAGCTCTGCGCGGACGGTCAGGCCTTGGCCGCGGCCTTCTTCCGGGTGCTGGTCCGCTTACGGGCGGCCGGCACCGGCGGGGCGTCGGAGATCCGCTCGGAGCCGAGGATGTCCCGCAGGAACTTGCCGGTGTGGCTCGCTCCTACCGCCGCCACCTGCTCGGGCGTGCCTTCCGCGATCACCAGTCCGCCGCCGCTGCCGCCCTCCGGGCCCATGTCGATGACCCAGTCCGCGGTCTTGATCACATCGAGGTTGTGCTCGATGACGATTACGGTGTTGCCCTTCTCGACCAGACCGGACAGCACCTTGATCAGCTTGCTGATGTCCTCGAAGTGCAGACCCGTGGTCGGCTCGTCCAGGACGTAGACCGTGCGGCCGGTGGACCGCTTCTGCAGCTCCGAGGCGAGCTTGACGCGCTGCGCCTCGCCACCGGAGAGCGTCGTGGCCGACTGGCCGAGGCGTACGTACCCCAGGCCGACCTCGGTGAGGGTACGCAGGTGACGCGCGATGGTCGGCACCGCCTCGAAGAAGTCCAGCGCCTCGGAGATCGGCATGTCCAGGACCTCGGCGATGGACTTGCCCTTGTAGTGGACCTCCAGGGTCTCCCGGTTGTACCGGGCGCCGTGGCAGACCTCGCACGGGACGTAGACGTCCGGGAGGAAGTTCATCTCGATCTTGATGGTGCCGTCGCCGGAGCAGTTCTCGCAGCGGCCGCCCTTGACGTTGAAGGAGAAGCGGCCCGGCAGATAGCCGCGCACCTTCGCCTCCATGGTCTCCGCGAAGAGCCGGCGGACGTGGTCGAAGACACCGGTGTACGTCGCCGGGTTGGAGCGCGGCGTGCGGCCGATCGGCGACTGGTCGACATGGACCACCTTGTCGACCAGGTCGTCCCCGTCGACCCGGGTGTGCCGGCCCGGGACGCCCCTGGCGCCGTTCAGTTCACGCGCCAGGTGGGTGTAGAGGATGTCGTTGACGAGGGTGGACTTGCCGGAGCCGGAGACGCCGGTGACCGCGGTGAAGACTCCCAGCGGGAAGGACACGTCGATGTCCCGCAGGTTGTTCTCCTTGGCGCCGCGCACCGTCAGCTGCCGGCCGCCCTCGAGCGGGCGCCGCATCGGCGGGATCGGAATCTGGCGCTTGCCGGCCAGGTACTGACCGGTCAGCGACTCCTCGTTGCGCAGCAGATCCTTCAGGGAACCGCTGTGCACCACCTTGCCGCCGTGCTCACCGGCGCCGGGACCGATGTCGACCACCCAGTCGGAGGTCTTGATGGTGTCCTCGTCGTGCTCGACCACGATCAGGGTGTTGCCCAGGTCGCGCAGCCGCACCAGGGTCTCGATGAGCCGGTGGTTGTCCCGCTGGTGCAGGCCGATGGACGGCTCGTCGAGCACATAGAGCACGCCGACCAGGCCGGAGCCGATCTGCGTGGCCAGCCGGATGCGCTGGGCCTCGCCGCCGGACAGGGTGCCCGCGGCACGGTTGAGCGAGAGGTAGTCCAGGCCGACGTCGACCAGGAAGCGCAGCCGCTCGTTGACCTCCTTCAGCACCCGCTCGGCGATGGTCTTCTCGCGTGCGCTCAGCTTCATCCCGCGCAGGAACTCCGCGCAGTCGCTGATCGACATCGCGGAGACGTCCGCGATGGACTTGTCCTGGACCGTGACGGCCAGCACGATCGGCTTGAGCCGGGTGCCCTGGCAGGTCGGGCAGGGCACCTCGCGCATGTAGCCCTCGAAGCGCTCACGGCTGGAGTCGCTCTCGGACTCCGAGTGCCGCCGCCGGACGAAGGGGATCGCCCCTTCGAAGGCGGTGGTGTAGGAGCGCTCCCGTCCGTAGCGGTTGCGGTACCGCACCTCGATCTGCGTCCGGTGCCCGTTGAGCAGGGCCTTCTTCGCCCGCTGGGGCAGCCCGGCCCACGGGATGTCGGTGCGGAAGCCGAGCTCGTCGGCGAGCGCGCCGACCAGGCGCTGGAAGTAGTCCCGGGTGTGGCCGAGTGACCAGGGCGCGATGGCGCCCTCGTCGAGGGACTTGTCCTCGTCGGGTACGACCAGCTCGGGGTCGACCTCCATGCGGGTGCCGATGCCGGTGCAGTCCGGGCAGGCGCCGAAGGGCGAGTTGAAGGAGAAGGAGCGCGGCTCCATCTCCTCGAAGGACAGGTCGTCGTAGGGGCAGTAGAGGTGCTCGGAGAACATCCGCTCGCGCTGCGGGTCGTCCTCGGGGAGGTCGACGAAGTCCAGGATGACCATGCCGCCGGACAGCCCGAGCGCGGTCTCGACCGAGTCGGTCAGCCGGCGCTTGGCGCTCTCCTTGACGGTGAGGCGGTCCACGACCACCTCGATGGTGTGCTTCTCCTGCTTCTTCAGCTTCGGCGGCTCGGTCAGCTGGACCGTCGCGCCGTCGACCCGGGCCCGGCTGTAGCCCTTGGTCTGCAGGTCGGCGAAGAGGTCGGCGAACTCGCCCTTGCGCTCACGGACGAGCGGGGAGAGCACCTGGAACCGGGAGCCCTCCTCCAGCTCCAGCACCCGGTCGACGATCGCCTGCGGCGACTGCCGCGAGATCGGGCGGCCGCACTCGGGGCAGTGCGGCTTGCCGATGCGGGCGAAGAGCAGACGCAGGTAGTCGTAGACCTCGGTGATGGTGCCGACGGTCGAGCGCGGGTTGCGGGAGGTCGACTTCTGGTCGATCGAGACGGCCGGCGACAGGCCCTCGATGAAGTCGACGTCCGGCTTGTCCATCTGTCCAAGGAATTGCCGGGCGTAGGAGGAGAGCGACTCCACGTAGCGGCGCTGCCCCTCGGCGAAGATCGTGTCGAACGCCAGGGACGACTTCCCCGAGCCGGACAGGCCGGTGAAGACGATGAGCGAGTCCCGTGGGAGGTCGAGCGAGACGTTCTTCAGGTTGTGCTCGCGAGCGCCACGGACGGTAAGTCGATCGGCCACGCCAGTGCGTACCTTTCATAGAACAGACAGGGTGCAAGCAGCAACGCCCCCCAGAAAGCGTAAACGGGGCGCCGACGGGATTTCTTCCGGTTGCGACGAGAACGAGCCTATAGCACGCACATTCGATTTACGCAGCTGGTGCGGCACCTTCACCCGATCGAGTGTCCCGCGCTAGCGTCTTCCGCAGGACGGGGATCACGTGCACCCATCCTGCACCTGTGTGCGACCAGGAGGTCCCGTGTCTGTCCAACGACCCGACCCCGAGCACGATGCGGCCGAACTGCGCCAAGCCACCGAACGGCTGATCGACGCCGTGTCCGCGCTCCCGCCCGCGAGCCTCGCCGAGCCGTCCCGCCTCGCCGGCTGGACCCGCGGCCACGTCCTGACCCACCTGTCCCGCAACGCCGACTCACTGGTCAACCTGCTCATCTGGGCCCGCACCGGCGAGGAGGTCGCCCAGTACGCCAGCGGCGAGAGCCGCGACCGCGACATCGAGGCCGGCGCCGGCCGCACGCTCGCCGAGCAACTGGACGACCTGCGCATCTCCACCGCCCGGCTGGCGACCGCGATCGAGGAGACCCCGCCGCAGTGCTGGGCGTCGCAAGTGGTCATGCGCTCGGGCCACGTCATCGCCGCCGCCGAGATCCCCTACGTGCGCCTCATGGAGATCTACTTCCACCACGTCGACCTCGGCATCGGCTACACCTGCGAGCACTTCCCCGTGCCCTTCTCGATCCGTGAGCTCGCCGCCGTCGTCGACGACCTGTCCGGCCGCGAGGGCGTCGCCGCCGTGCGCCTGCACGACACGGACAGCGGCGAGAAGTGGGTGATCGGTGCCGCACCGGAGCCCGAGCTGACGGTCAGCGGAACCCGGCACGCCCTGCTGGCCTGGGTCACCGGCCGTTCCGCCGGCGAGCAGCTGAGCGTTCAGCCGGACGTCCCCCTGCCGGTGCTGCCACCACTAGGCTGAGGCCATGACGTACAGCGGCGAGGTCAGGGTGGGCGGCGCGCCCGACGTGCACGAACTCAAGGACCTCATCATCACCAAGGTCGCGGTCGGCCCGATGGACAACAACGCCTACGTGCTGCGCTGCCGCGCCACGGACGAGCAGTTGCTCATCGACGCGGCCAACGACGCGCACACGCTGATCGAGGTGGCCGGCAGCGACGGGCTCGCGTCCGTCGTCACCACGCACCGGCACGGCGACCACTGGCAGGCCCTGCAGGCCGTGGTGGACGCCACCGGCGCCCGCACCTACGCCGGCCGGCACGACGCCGAGGGCATCCCGGTGCGCACCGACGTCCCCGTCGAGGACGGCGACACGATCAGCGTCGGCCAGGTCGCCCTCACCGCCCGCCACCTGGTGGGCCACACCCCCGGCAGCATCGTCCTGATCTACGACGACCCGCACGGCCATCCGCACGTCTTCACCGGCGACTGCCTGTTCCCGGGCGGCGTCGGCAACACCCACGACAACCCCGACCACTTCTCGAGCCTCTTCGAGGGCGTCAAGGCCAAGCTCTTCGACACCCTCCCCGACGAGACCTGGGTCTACCCCGGCCACGGCCGGGACACCACGCTCGGCGACGAGCGGCCGCACCTGGCCGAATGGCGCGAACGCGGCTGGTGACCGCCGGCCGCGGGGGTGGCGCCACCGTATCGGCGGCACCACCCCCCGCGCACCCGGGTCGTTGGACCGGCGTGCGCACTGATGTCTCCATGACCCGGATCGCCGCCGCCTCGGCGGCCGGGACCGCGATCGAGTTCTACGACTTCTTCGCCTACGGCACCGCGGCAGCCCTCGTCCTGGGCCCGCTGTTCTTCCCCGCCTTCTCCCCCGTCGCCGGGACGCTCGCGGCGTTCGGCACCTTCGCGGTGGGCTTCGTGGCACGGCCGCTCGGCTCGGTGCTGTTCGGGCACATCGGCGACCGCCTCGGGCGGCGCCCGGTGCTGATGGGCTCCCTGCTGCTGACCGGGGCCGCGACGACCGCCGTGGGCCTGGTGCCCACCTATGACGCGATCGGGGTGGCCGCGCCCGTGATCCTGGTGGCGCTGCGCTTCCTGCAGGGGCTCGGGCTCGGCGGCGAGTGGGGCGGGGCGGTGCTGCTGGCCGCGGAGCACGCTCCGGCGCGGCGGCGGGGACTGTGGGCGAGCCTGCCGCAGACCGGCCCGGCGGTGGGCTTCGTCGTGGCGAACGGGATCGTGCTGGCGCTGTCGGCGGGGCTGAGCGACGCCGCGTTCCGCTCCTGGGGGTGGCGCGTGCCGTTCTGGGCCGCGGGGGCGCTGGCGCTGGCCGGGCTGGCCCTGCGGGCGGCGCTGCCGGAGACCCCGCAGTTCGCGCGGGCCGCGGAGCGCGGCGAGCTGTCCCGGGTGCCGCTGGTGGAGCTGCTGCGCGGCCACTGGCGGCTGCTGCTGCTCACGGCGGGCGCGATGGCCTGCGGCTACGCCGTCTTCTACACCGTGACCACGTGGTCGCTCTCGTACGCCACCGAGCGGCTCGGCATGGACCGCACCGTGGTGCTCGGCTGCGTGCTGGCGGCCGTCGTGGTCAAGGGCGCGGCGACGCCCTGGGTGGGGCTGCTCGGGGACCGCTGCGGGCGACGGCCCCTGGCGCTCGCCGGGACGGCGGCGATGGGGGCGGTGATCTTCCCGTACGCCTGGCTGCTGGGCACCGGCTCGCCGTCGGCGCTCGTCCTGGGGTCCGCCGCACAGCTGCTGGCCTTCATCGCGGTCTTCGCGGTGCTGGGGGCGTACCTGCCCGAGCTCTACCCGCAGCGGGTGCGCTGCACCGGCGCCTCGCTCGGCTACAACCTCGGCGGCATCCTGGGCGGCGCCCTCACCCCGGTCGCGGCGACCCGGCTGTCGGGGGAGGACGGCGGCGCGCCCTGGGGGGTGGCCGTCTACGTCGCGGTGGTCGCGCTGCTCAGCACGGCCTGCTTCGCGGCGCTGCCGGACCCGCGCCGCGAGGACACCAGGACGCGGGAGGCCGCGGGCACAGGGACGGCGGCGGGGTCCGTGGCCGTCGGCCACGGACCCCGCGCGAACTGAGACCTCCCGGTGCCGGAGCCCCGGGGACGGGTCAGGCGTCGATGTGCCGCTCCTCCTCGCTGCGGCTGCGCTCCTCCGGCGCCGACTGCTTCCTGGACGTCCTCAGGCTCGTCACCGTGGTGACCGCGAGGACCAGGACGATGAAGCCGAGGGAGAACGGGATGCTGATCTCGGGCACATGGACACCCGACTCGTGCAGCGCGTGCAGCACCAGCTTGACGCCGATGAAGCCGAGGATCACCGACAGCCCGTAGGACAGGTGCACCAGCTTCCGCAGCAGGCCGCCGATGAGGAAGTACAGCTGCCGCAGGCCCATCAGCGCGAAGGCGTTCGCGGTGAAGACGATGTACGGGTCCTGGGTGAGGCCGAAGATCGCGGGGATGGAGTCCAGTGCGAACAGCACGTCGGTGGTGCCGATCGCCAGCATGACCACGAGCATCGGGGTCATGATCCGCTTGCCGTTCTTCTGGATGAACAGCTTGGTGCCGTGGTAGCGGTCGGCGACGCCGAAGCGTCGCTCGGCGGCCTTGAGCAGCCGGTTCTCCTCGAACTCCTCGTCCTGCTCACCTGCGCGGGCCTCCTGGATCAGCTTCCAGGCGGTCCAGATGAGGAAGGCGCCGAAGAGGTAGAAGATCCAGGCGAAGTTGGCGATGATCGCCGCACCGGCGGCGATGAAGCCGGCTCGCAGCACCAGCGCGATCAGCACGCCGATCAGCAGGACGCGCTGCTGGTACTGGGTGGGCACCGAGAACTTCGCCATGATCAGGACGAAGACGAAGAGGTTGTCGACGCTGAGCGACTTCTCGGTGATGAAGCCGGCGAAGAACTCGCCCGCGTGCTGCCCCCCGGCGAACAGCAGGAGGCCGAGGCCGAAGAGAGCGGCCAGGGTGATCCAGACGACGGTCCAGATCCCCGCCTCCTTGATCGACACGTCATGGGGCTTGCGCCCGATGAAGAAGTCGATGGCGATGAGGGCGCTGAGACCGGCGATGGTCAGCACCCAGAGGTTCAAGGACACATCCATGCGATGCCTCCGGCAGATGGGCTGGCAAGAGTCAGCGTGACCGCTGCCGGAGGTCTCCTCCACCCTGGCGCCTCGCGCTCGGGCCGGTGCCCCGGGGCTGTTCTTTCCCGTGCTGACGGGTGCACCGCGTAGGAGTACTCCCCTCCGCGTAAAGAACAGTACACGAAATACCAAGGAAAGGTAAAGACGGTAAAGTGATGGTCAATCAGGTGGGATCGGGGCAGGGCGTCGCCGACCGGCCGTGACCGCCGTCGGACGGTGATCGACCAGTGGCCGGCCGGCCGCTCAGCGGCGGCCCCGGTCGTAGGTACGGCGCGCCGCCGCGACCTGACGCAGGACCCGCGGCACCACCTGGCTGCCGGGCGGGGCCAGCGGGGGTTCGTACGTCCAGGCGTGGCCGACCCACGGGTCGGCCAGGTGGTCGTCGGGCGACGGGGTCAGCCGCAGCAGCGAGCGCCACAGGGGATCCAGGACGCGGCCGTACTCCCGGGCGTCCTCGCGGTCGGCGACGAGCAGCAGGTGGACGCCGACCTGGGGGCCCTCGTCGGCCAGGTAGCGCAGCTGCGTGATGGTCCGGTCGTCGAAGCCGTACGGGAAGTCGTTGACGACCAGGAGCTGCCGGGCCGGGTCGAACCCGGGCGGCAGCTGCACCGGGCCGCCCGCGTCCAGTGCCATCTGCACCAGGTCGACGCGCTGCGTCAGCCGGGCGACCAGCGCGGCCACCCCGGCGGCTCCCGTGGCGGGCGGTTCACGCAGCGCGCCGGAGTCGGTGAAGGGGGCCAGCGCCCCGGTGGCCGATCCGGCCGGGTCCACCACGCGGACGGCGAACTCCCCCGCCGGATGGGACGCGAGCAGCCGCGCGGCGAGGGCGACGGCCACGTCCACCGCCCCGCGCCGATCCTGCGCGCTGTCGACCCACAGCCCCCGCTCCAAAGGGAGCCGCACCAGCATGGGGATGCGCAGCTCGGGACGCTCGGGCAGATGGAGGTCGCCGAGCCGGACCGCCATGGGGGGCTCGGTGGGTGCCGTCCAGCCGTGCCACACCGGGCTCTCCCAGCCCGCGAAGGGCGGCGGCAGGGCGGGTTCCACCACGTCGCGCTCCGCGGCCAGCTGGGCCAGGTCCCGGTCCAGGACGGCACGCGCCCGGTCGACGAGCTCGGCCTGGCGGGCCCTGGCCTGGTCGCGGGCGGCCTCGGCGGCGGGGCCGACCCGGGTCCGCGGATCGGCGAGGACGGCGTCGAGCTCCCGGTCGAGCCGGGACTCGGCGAAGTCGACGGCGCTGCGGTAGGCGGCGATGGCGCGGGACAGGTCCTCGAACATGCCCCAGACCTGGTTGTACAGGCGCTCCTCCAACGTCCGGCCGGCGGCGTCGCCCGCGACGGGCGCCGGGGGCGCCGCCGGCGCCGTGCCGGTGGGAGGAGCCGGAGGCGTCGTAGGGCTCGTCGCGGCGCGCCGGCCGGCGGCAGCCTCCGGCCGGGGCCGCTCCCGGGGCGGAACGCGGTCCCTGGCCTGCGACGGAACAGGCGGTGCGGACGGTGCGTCACTCCCGGTCCCGGGCGCCGGCGCGGTCAGGGCGGCGGCCAGCCGGCCGGCGTCGGTCGCGGAGAGCCCCTGGTCGCGCAGGAGCTCGGGGAGCCCGCCCGCGTAGCCCTGGCCGAGCGCGCGCACCTTCCAGGCGCCCTGGCGGCGGTACAGCTCCAGAGCGACGATGGCGGACTCGCTGCGGAGCCCGGTGACGGTGAAGCTCGCGATCTCGGCACCGCCGGGGGCGACGAGCGCGAGATGCGGCGCGGCGCAGACCCCGAACCGGGTGGGTGCGCCCGTGACCGCGGGCAGCGCGAGCAGGACGTGCACCCGCTCCACGGCGGCCGGGACCGCGTCCAGGTCGACCGCGAGCCGGTGCTCGGAGGCCGGGCCGGACGGCATCTCGATCCCCGGCAGGCCGCCGGAGCCGGGCAGGGCGACCGCGTCGGGCCCGCTCACCCTTCCCTGCCCGTCGCCCAGGGTGACGCCGGGCACCACCGCCGTGCCCGCCGACACCCGGATCTCGACCCGGGTGCCGGGGAGCGGATGGTTCTGTCCGTGGACCAGTTCGGCGGTCATGCCCGCGCCCCCTCGTGCCCGGCCTGCCTGTCTAGAGCGCCGGCAGGATCGCCGGGATGAGGTCCTGGAAGGTGCGGCCGTTGGCCGGGGTGCCGATGGCGGTCATCGACCAGGCCGCGCCGTTGCGCTGCACCTTCGCCATGATCTGCGCGGTGTAGGCGCCGCCCCCGGTGAGGGTGTAGCGGGCCAGCTCCTGCCCGTTGGTCTCGTCGACCAGCCGGCAGAAGGCGTTCTGCACCTCTTGGAAGGTCTGTCCGGTGAAGGAGTTGACCGTGAAGATGATCTGGTCCACGTGCACGGGCACCCGCGCCAGGTCGACCAGGATGGACTCGTCGTCGCCGCCCTGGCCGGCGCCGCCGACCAGGTTGTCGCCGGTGTGCCGGACCGAGCCGTCGTCGCTGACGAGGTGCCGGAAGAACACCACGTCCACGGGCTGCTTGTCGGCGAAGAGCACGGCGGAGGCGTCGAGGTCGATCTCCCGGGTGCGGGAGCCGAACAGGCCACGACGCGGGGCCGCCTGCCAGCCGAGCCCCATGCGCACCGACGTGAGGGTCCCCCCGTCCGTCTTCTGCAGGCTGATCTTCTGACCCTTGGTCATGTTGACCGTCACGCGCTGTCCCCTCTCACCCAGTTTGCCGACGTGCGGTTGCTCCGCACCCTATGGGTAGACGCGTGACCGGCGCACCGCGGTTCGGCAACCGCGGTGCGCGACGGGGAACGGCGTCAGGCCACACCCGCCTCCCGCATCTGCCGCAGCTCCTTCTTCAACTCGCCCACCTCGTCGCGCAGTCGGGCCGCCACCTCGAACTGGAGGTCCGCGGCGGCCGTGTGCATCTGGTCGGTCAGCTCACCGATGAGCTCGGCCAGTTCGGCGGCCGGCAGGCTCTTGTCGGCGCGCTTGCCGCCGGCCTTGCCGGACAGCCCCGGAACGGGGGCCTTGCCGCGCGAGCGCTGGCGGCCGGAGCCCAGCAGCTCCTCGGTGTCGGCGTCCTCGCGGGCGAAGGAGTCCATGATCCCGGCGATCTTCTTGCGCAGCGGCTGCGGGTCGATGCCCCGCTCCTCGTTGTACGCGATCTGCTTGGCCCGGCGCCGGTTGGTCTCGTCGATGGCCTTCTCCATGGCCGGGGTGATCTTGTCGGCGTACATGTGCACCTGGCCGGAGACGTTGCGCGCCGCGCGGCCGATGGTCTGGATCAGCGAGGTGCCCGATCGCAGGAAGCCCTCCTTGTCGGCGTCCAGGATGGCCACCAGGGAGACCTCGGGCAGGTCAAGGCCCTCGCGGAGCAGGTTGATGCCGACCAGGACGTCGTACTCGCCCGCGCGCAGCTCCCGCAGGAGCTCCACGCGGCGCAGGGTGTCGATGTCGCTGTGCAGGTAGCGCACCTGGATGCCGAGTTCCAGCAGGTAGTCGGTGAGGTCCTCGGACATCTTCTTGGTGAGGGTGGTGACCAGGACGCGCTCGTCGCGCTCCGCGCGCAGCCGGATCTCGTGCACCAGGTCGTCGATCTGCCCCTTGGTGGGCTTGACGATCACCTCGGGGTCGACCAGACCGGTCGGGCGGATGATCTGCTCGACGACACCGTCGCCGCGGGACAGCTCGTACGGACCCGGGGTGGCCGACAGGTAGACGGTCTGGCCGACACGTCCCAGGAACTCCTCCCACTTCAGCGGGCGGTTGTCGAGCGCGGAGGGCAGCCGGAAGCCGTGGTCGACCAGGGTCCGCTTGCGGGAGGCGTCGCCCTCGTACATGGCGCCGATCTGCGGCACGGTGACGTGCGACTCGTCGATGACGAGGAGGAAGTCCTCGGGGAAGTAGTCGATCAGGGTGTCGGGGGCGGAGCCCGTCTCGCGGCCGTCGATGTGCCGCGAGTAGTTCTCGATGCCGGAGCAGGTGCCGATCTGCCGCATCATCTCGATGTCGTACGTGGTCCGCATCCGCAGCCGCTGGGCCTCCAGCAGCTTGCCCTGCTTCTCCATGACGGCCAGCTGCTCGCCGAGCTCCTTCTCGATGCCGGCGATGGCGCGCTCCATGCGCTCGGGCCCGGCGACGTAGTGGGTGGCGGGGAAGACGTACATCTGCTCGTCCTCGGTGATGATCTCGCCGGTGAGCGGGTGCAGTGTGTACAGGGCCTCGATCTCGTCGCCGAACATCTCGATGCGGACGGCGAGCTCCTCGTAGACCGGGAAGATCTCGATGGTGTCGCCGCGCACGCGGAAGGTGCCGCGGGTGAACGCCACGTCGTTGCGCGCGTACTGGATGTCGACGAACTTGCGCAGCAGCGCGTCGCGGTCGATCTCCTGGCCCACCTGGAGACGGACCATGCGGTCGATGTACTCCTGCGGCGTGCCGAGGCCGTAGATGCAGGACACCGAGGCGACCACGATCACGTCCCTGCGGGTCAGCAGGGAATTGGTGGCCGAGTGGCGCAGCCGCTCGACCTCCTCGTTGATGGAGGAGTCCTTCTCGATGTAGGTGTCCGTCTGCGGGACGTACGCCTCGGGCTGGTAGTAGTCGTAGTACGACACGAAGTACTCGACCGCATTGTTCGGCAGCAGTTCGCGGAATTCGTTGGCGAGCTGGGCGGCCAGGGTCTTGTTGGGCGCCATGACCAGGGTCGGACGCTGCAGCCGCTCGATCATCCAGGCGGTGGTGGCCGATTTTCCGGTGCCGGTGGCACCGAGCAGGACGACGTCGTTCTGACCGGCGCGGATGCGCCGCTCCAGGTCGTCGATGGCCGTCGGCTGGTCGCCGCTGGGCTGGAAGGGGCTGACGACCTCGAAGGGCGCCACACTGCGTTCGATGTCTGATACGGGCCGCATGGGTCAACGGTACGACCCCCCACTGACAACCGGGCCCGCGCCGGTGGCGCCGCGGGCCCGGCGCCGGTCCGGGTGCCGCGGTGAGGGCCGTGACGGAAGCGGCGCGGGTCGGGGCCCGGACCCGCCCCGGAATATCGCTCTCAATTTTCGCCGGTGAATCATCGGATTCATTCACGGGCGATCACAAATAAGAGTCCTGGGGAATTTCGCGCATGATCCCGGAAAGGCCCGACGGAATTGCCCGGCGCCGATAGCCTCTCCGGCATGGAGCGCCGCACACCAGTCCTGATCGCCGGCCTCCTGGCGGTCGCCCTGGCCGCTGGAGCCGCTCACCTCCTCAGCGCCACGGCGCCGGGGGGAACCAGGGGCGCGGCGCCGCCCGGCGGCGTGACCTTCCTACCGTACGTGGACGCGTCGCAGACCTCGGTCTACAACATGGCCGCGGCCGTCCGGCACAGCGGTGTGGACGGCTTCACGCTCGGCTTCGTCACCGCGCGCGACGGATGCGTGCCCTCCTGGGACGGCCGCGACGGGATCGACCACGGCCCCCTGGCGGCCCGCGTCGCCGCCCTGCGCGCCGCGGGCGGCACCCTGCGGGTGTCCTTCGGCGGGGCGGACGGCACCGAACTGGCGAGCGCCTGCGGCAGCACTGGGGAACTGGCCGCCGCCTACGCCTCGGTGATCGACCGTTACGACCTGACCCGGGTGGACTTCGACATCGAGGGCGCCGCCCTGGCCGACGCGTCCGCCACCACGCGCAGGGCGCGCGCGGTGGCCCTGCTGCAGCGGCAGGCGAAGGCCGCCGGCCGCTCCCTCACCGTCTCCTTCACGCTGCCCGCCATGCCGTCGGGACTCACGGACGGCGCCGCGGTGGTGGTGGCAGCGGCCGCCCGGGAGGGCGTGGACGTCGGCGCCGTCAACCTCATGGCGATGGACTACGGCCCCGCGTACACCGGCGACATGGGCTCGTACGCGGTACGGGCCGCCACCGCCGCCCAGGCGACCGTGAAGTCCCTGCTGGGCCTGTCGGACGCGGACGCCTGGCGGGCGCTGGAGGTGACCCCGATGATCGGCGTCAACGACATCGAAGGCGAGGTCTTCACGCTTCAGGACGCAGCCCAACTGTCGGCGTTCGCGCGGAGGAAGGGGCTGGGCGGACTGTCGATGTGGTCCGCCGACCGCGACCGCGGATGCGCGGTCGCGGCGGACGACGGCGCCATGGAGACGGTCTCCGACCGCTGCAGTGGTGTCGGGCAGCGTCCCTTGGCGTTCGCGCGGGCGCTCGCGCACTCGGGAGGCGTGGGCAGCGCGTGAGCCGGCACCGGCCGGTCGGGCCGCTCCTCGGCGAACCGGTCCGGGTGTACGGATCGGGGGCGGGCGCCGACTTCATCCCGCGGGAACCGCACGTCACCCACACCCCCTCACATCGCTCCCGGGAGCGCCGTGATCCGTTCCAGCGGCCCGTAGGGACCGCCCTCCAGTGCGGCCCGCAGGGCGGCGACCACCTCGCCCGGGGCACGGGCCAGGGCGGCCGGGGCGACGCGCAGCACCCGCAGGCCCAACGCCTCCCACCGGGCGCGTCCGCCGCCGGGGCCGAGGTCCAGCACGAGTCCGTCGCGCGCCCAATAGGCGTCCGGGGAACCGACGAAGGCGCCGTCGAGATGGAGGGTGGGACGCCACAGCGGCTGCCGCAGGCCGGATCTGGCCACCAGGGCGCGCGCCAGAGGGCCGGCGGCGGGCGGCCGGACCTCGTTCGCCAGGGACTCCAGCAGGGCGGCCACGCCCGGGCGGCGACCGAGCACCGACTCACCCAGTTCGGCGGCGACTATGCCGGCCGGCACGCCCATCACCACGACCAGTTCCTGCACCACGTCACGGGCCCACTCGGGGTCGATGGACTCCCGCAGGGCGTCGGCGGCCGCCCGCACCACCGGGGCCACCGGCACGCCGTCCACCGGGTCGGGCGCCGGCAGGGCCCTGGCGTGGTGGACCCGTACCCAGGTGTGGGTGCGGATCCGCCGGTCGCTGGGCACCAGGACATCGACCACCGGCAGCCCCGGCGGGAGCGCGGCGGCGGCGACACCGTGCAGCCGCAGCGCCGCCGCCCCGGTGATCATGGCCCTGGTCAGCGGGTGCCCGGCGAACGCCAGGGCCGCCCGGCACCGCTGGGCGGCGCTGAGCGGACCGGAGTGCAGCACCGCGACCCGGGGCAGCGGCCGCTGCCACCTGCCGCCGGGCCGGCAGCGCTCGCGCACCAGGCGCTGCGGCACGCCGGCTTCGGCGAGCTGGGCGACGGTGGCCACCCGGTCCTGCTCGCGGGCGAGTTTGCGCAGGGCCGCGGAGTAGTCGTTTCGCGTCATGCGAGCCCCATCCCCCACCGTGGCCACTCGACTACCTTTTGTGACAGACCTGTCGAGAACCGCCACCCTCGCGAGTGGCCACGCGGCGCGGTGTTGCCGGGGCGGGCCGCCGGCGGCGGCAGCCGCGGGACACCGCGGCCGCGGCCCGCTGTCGGTGCCTCCGCCTACGCTGGTGCACGTGACGAATCCCGAGACCTCGACGCGCGCGGTGGCCTGGACGGTGGCGGACACCGCGGTCGGTCCGCTGCTGCTGGCCGCCACCGAGAAGGGCCTGGTCCACGTCGCTTTCCGGGCCGACGAGGCCACCACCGGCGCCGCCCTGGAGCGCCTCGCCGCCCGGCTCGGCGCCACGCCCGAGCACCTGCCCGACGGCCCGGCGGGCGACCGGCTGCGCGAGGCGGTGGAGCAGGTCGAGGCGTACTTCCGTGGCACGTTGCGGGAGTTCACCCTCGAACTGGACTGGTCGCTGAGCTCCGGCTTCAACCGCAGGGTGCTGCGCGAACTGGCGGGAGGCGTTCCGTTCGGCAGCGTCGTCGGCTACCAGGACCTGGCGAACCGCGTCGGGGAGCCCGGCGCCGCGCGGGCGGTCGGCGTGGCCATGGGCTCCAACCCGCTGCCGGTCGTCGTCCCCTGCCACCGCGTTCTGGAGAGCGACGGCGGGATCGGCGGCTTCGGCGGCGGCCTGCGGATGCTGGACATCAAGCGCTCGCTGCTGGCGAAGGAAGGCGTCCTGCCCGAGCCGCTGTTCTGACAGCCGGGCAACGGGCACGACAGGTCCGGCAGGAGGGGGGACGACAGTATGGACACGCACGACAGGGGCGAAACGCCGCCCTTCCGCCTGGAGGAGGGCGCGACCGGCTCACCGGTGCTGCTGCACGTGCCGCACAGCGCACGGACGGTGCCGGCGCCGGTCCGCGAACGGATCCTGCTCGACGACGCCGGGCTGGACGCCGAGTTGGACCGTATGACGGACTCCCACACCGCGCTGCTCGCCGAGCGGGCCGCCGTCGGCACGGGCGCCTGGCGCTTCGTCAACGGGCTGTCCCGGCTGGTCGTCGACCCCGAACGGTTCCCCGACGAGCGCGAGGAGATGCGCGCCGTCGGCATGGGCGCCGTCTACACCCGCACCTCGCACCTGACGCCGCTGCGCGAGGACGACGCCGCACACGAACACGCGCTGCTGGACGCCTGGTTCCACCCCTACGCGGCGGCGATGACCGCCGCGGTGCAGGACCGGCTGGATGCCGCGAGCCGGGCCGTCGTCATCGACGTGCACTCCTACCCGAGCGCGCCGCTGCCCTACGAGCTGCACGGCGACGGCCCGCGGCCTCCGGTGTGCCTGGGCACCGACGCCTTCCACACCCCGCCGTGGCTGTCGGCCGCGGCGCGCGAGGCCTTCGCCGGATGCGGTGGGATCGGGCTGGACTCGCCGTTCTCCGGCACCTATGTGCCGCTCAAGCACTACCGGGCGACGCCCGGGGTGTCCGCGCTGATGGTCGAGATCCGGCGGGACGTCTACATGGACGAACCCGGTGGCGCCCCGCACGCCGGCCTCGACCTCGTCGCCGGGGCACTGGCCACGCTGATCGGCCTCATCGAGGCGGGTCCCGCCGGCTGACCTCGCGTCCGGTGCTCGCGGTGCGCCGTACGGGCCGCAGCCGAGCGGCGGTCCCCGCTCCGCTCAGGCGGAGTCGGGGAACCGGGCGGCCTGCAGATAGTCCGGCTTGGGGTCGAGCGCCGCGGCGAGCCGGAAATGCCGTCGCGCCTCCCCGTCACGGCCCGCCCGCTCCAGAGTGCGGCCGAGCGCGAAGTGCGCGAACGCGTTGTCCGGCTCGCGCTCCAGGACGACCTGGAACTCGAGCTCGGCAGGGCGCAGCTGCGCGGCCAGGAAGAACGCCCGTGCCCTCAGCAGACGGGCAGCGGTGTTCTCCGGGTGCACGGCGATGACCGAGTCCAGCAGCTTCACCGCCCCGCGCGCATCCCGCGCCTCGAGGAGCTTCTCCGCCGCGCGGAAGTCGATCACGTGGTTCTCGGGGCTCTGCTCGGGCACAGCCGCCTCCTTCCCCGGGCATTCAATGGGTCACAACTACCCAACATCACCACCCGCATATGCATTCCCCCACAGGATCCGGCCCGACCCCGCGGCGGACGTCACGCCTCCTCCGCGACCGGCCGGCCCTCCTCCAGCGCCGCGGGCCCGCGCCCGCCCTGCGGCGCCTCCAGTGCCGCCGGGGCGGCCCCGCCGGCCTCGACGGCCCCCGCGGCCGGCACGGCAGCCTCCTGCGGCCGGTCGGAACCCGAAGCCCGCTCGAAGAACCGCAGCATCTCCACGGGGAACGGCATGACCAGCGTGGAGTTCTTCTCCGCCGCCACCTCGACAACGGTCTGCAGCAGGCGCAACTGCATCGCGGCCGGTGTCTGGTCCATCGCCAGCGCCGCCTGGGCGAGCTTCTCCGAGGCCTGCAGCTCACCGTCGGCGGTGATGATGCGCGCCCGCCGCTCCCGGTCGGCCTCGGCCTGCCGGGCCATGGACCGCTTCATCGACTCCGGCAGCGCCACGTCCTTGATCTCCACCCGGTCGATGTGGATGCCCCACTCGACGGCGGGGGTGGCCAGCAGCAGTTCCAGGCCCTCGTGGATCGCCTCGCGGCCCGACAGCAGGTCGTCCAGCTCGCTCTTGCCGATCACGGATCGCAGCGACGTCTGCGCGACCTGCAACATGGCGAACTGGTAGTTCTGCACATGCACCGTGGCCTTGACCGGGTCGACGACGCGGAAGTACAGCACCGCGTCCACCCGCACCGAGACGTTGTCCCGGGTGATGCCCTCCTGCGAGGGCACCGGCATGGTGACCACCTGCATGTTGACCTTGGTCATGCGGTCCACGAACGGCACGAGCAACCGCGGTCCCGGCTCCTTGGCCGCCGCCCGCACCCGCCCCAGGCGGTAGACCACACCGCGCTCGTACTGCTTGATCACCCGGAAGCTGCTCTTCAGACCCACCAGGACCAGCACCGCGGCAACCACCGCGAGCACGGCCGACACGCCTTCCATCCCCATCCCCCTCTGTCCACAGGTGCAGTGAAGCCACTGCTCCTCGGACGCCGGCGGAGGGGCTGCCGGATCAGCTCTTGACGATATTTTGACGCAACTGCTCCCACAGCCGCCGGACCTGAGGCTCCAGCGCCTCCAGCGGGCCGTCGTTGTCGATCACCACATCGGCGATCGCCAGCCGTTCCGCGCGGTCCGCCTGGGCCGCCATACGGGCCCGCGCCTCGTCCTCGGTCATGCCGCGCAGCCGCACCAGCCGGTCCAGCTGGGTGTCCGGGGCGGCATCCACGACCACGACCACGTCGTACAGCGCGGCCAGCTTGTTCTCCGCGAGCAGCGGCACGTCGTTCACCACGACGGCGTCGGGCCCGGCACCCGCCTCCAGTGCCGCGGAGCGCTCCCGGACCAGCGGGTGGACGATCGCGTTGAGCGCTCGCAGCCGCTCGGGGTCGGAGAAGACGATGCCGCCGAGCCTCGGCCGGTCCAGGCTGCCGTCGGCGGTCAGCACCTCCTCGCCGAACTCGGCGACGACCGCCGCCAGGCCGGGTGTGCCCGGCTCCACGACCTCGCGCGCGATGCGATCGGCGTCGATCAGCACCGCCCCGTACGAGGAGAGCAGTCGCGACACCTCGCTCTTGCCCGCCCCGATCCCGCCCGTCAGCCCCACAGTGACCATGGCGCGAGACTACCGGTGCCCCCCGACCCGGACGAGCCGGGTCACGGGCCCGACGGCGCCAGGCCTGGCGAGGCCGGGCCGTGCCGTCCGGGAGACCCGGATCAGGAACCGTCGTCCTCGCGGTCGGCCAGGAAGCGCTCGAACTCCGCCGCCAGATCGTCCGCCGACGGCAGGTCCACCGGCTCGGCGATCAGGTTGTCCCGGGTCTGCCCCCCGGCCAGCGCGTCGTACTGGTTCTCCAGCCCGCGCACGACCGACACCAGCTCCGCGTCGCCCTCCTCGACCTGACGGTCGATCTCCACCCGGACGGTGTGCGCCTCGGTGCGCAGCGCGTGCGCCACCTGCGGCAGCACCAGTCCCGTCGCCGCCGTCAGTGCCTCCACCACGGCCAGCGCCGAATCCGGGTAGCCGGAACGGGCCAGGTAGTGCGGCACGTGCGCGGCGATGCCGAGCACGTCACGCCCCGACTCCGCGAGCCGCAGCTCGATCAGCGACTCCGCGCTGCCGGGCACCTGCGCCTCGTCGAACCAGCTGCGGTGACCGGGAATCAGGTCCAGCCTGTTGCCGTGCGGCGTCAACCCGACCGGGCGGGTGTGCGGCACACCCATCGGAATGCCGTGGAAGTTGAGCGCCAGCCGCACCCCCAGCCGCTCCACGATCTCCACGACCGCGGCGGCGAACCGCTCCCACTCCACGTCCGGTTCCTGGCCCGACAGCACCAGGAAGGGGGCGCCGGTGCTGTCGCGCACCAGGCGCAGGGCGATCTCCGGGGCGTCGTAGGCCGTCCAGTGATCGCGCTGGAACGTCATCAGCGGGCGCCGGGCCCGGTAGTCCACCAGCCGGTCGGCGTCGAAACGCGCCACCACCTGATGCTCCTGGCGCTCCAGCAGTTCCTCGACCACCTGGGCGCCGGTCTCCCCGGCGTCGATGTACCCGTCGAAGTGGTACAGCAGCACGGGCCCGGTCTCGCCGAACGCCTCGTCGACGGCCTCTGCCCCGCCCGGCTCGTATGCGTACAGCCCCTGGGGATCCAGCACCGTGCACCCTTCTTTCGCTCTGATCAACTTCTGGTGCAACGAAGGGCGCACCCCCCGCATTCCCACGGCGACGCCCCGGAACGCGGAACGGCCCGCCCCCCAGAGGGGAACGGGCCGTTCCGTCGTACCCGGGGCCGGAGCCCCTGCGATCAGCTCTGGCCGCCGGCCAGCTTCTCGCGGAGCGCGGCGAGCGCCTCGTCCGACGCGAGCGCGCCCGAGGTGTCGCTGGACTCCGAGGAGTACGAGCCACCGGCGGGGCCGGCCGCCGGAGCGGCCTGGCCGGCCTCGGCCGCAGCCTCGGCGTCGGCCTCGCGGGACTTGATGACCTGGGCCTGGTGCTGCTCGAAGCGGGACTGCGCCTCGGCGTACTGGCGCTCCCACTCCTCGCGCTGCTTCTCGTACCCCTCGAGCCAGTCGTTGGCCTCGGGGTCGAAGCCCTCGGGGTAGATGTAGTTGCCCTGGTCGTCGTAGGACGCGGCCATGCCGTACAGGGTCGGGTCGAACTCGACCGAGGCCGGGTCGGCACCGAAGGACTCGTTGGCCTGCTTCAGCGAGAGGCTGATGCGACGGCGCTCGAGGTCGATGTCGATGACCTTGACGAAGATCTCGTCGTTGACCTGGACGACCTGCTCCGGGATCTCCACGTGGCGCTCGGCCAGCTCGGAGATGTGGACCAGGCCCTCGATGCCCTCGTCCACCCGGACGAACGCACCGAACGGCACCAGCTTGGTGACCTTGCCGGGGACGACCTGGCCGATCTGGTGCGTACGGGCGAACTGCTGCCACGGGTCTTCCTGGGTCGCCTTCAGCGACAGGGAGACACGCTCGCGGTCCATGTCGACGTCCAGGACCTCGACCGTGACCTCCTGGCCGACCTCGACGACCTCGGAGGGGTGGTCGATGTGCTTCCAGGACAGCTCGGACACGTGCACGAGGCCGTCCACGCCACCCAGGTCCACGAAGGCACCGAAGTTGACGATGGAGGAGACGACGCCGGAGCGCACCTGCCCCTTCTGGAGGGTGGTGAGGAAGGTCTGACGGACCTCGCTCTGGGTCTGCTCCAGCCACGCGCGGCGGGACAGGACCACGTTGTTGCGGTTCTTGTCCAGCTCGATGATCTTGGCCTCGAGCTCCTTGCCGACGTACGGCTGGAGGTCGCGGACACGACGCATCTCGACGAGCGACGCGGGGAGGAAGCCCCGGAGGCCGATGTCGAGGATGAGACCACCCTTGACGACCTCGATGACGGTACCGGTGACGATCCCGTCCTCTTCCTTGATCTTCTCGATCGTGCCCCAGGCGCGCTCGTACTGGGCGCGCTTCTTGGACAGGATCAGCCGGCCCTCCTTGTCCTCCTTCTGGAGGACCAGGGCCTCGATCTCGTCGCCCACGGCGACGACCTCGTTGGGGTCGACGTCGTGCTTGATCGAAAGCTCGCGCGAAGGGATGACACCCTCGGTCTTGTAACCGATGTCGAGCAGGACCTCGTCCCGGTCGACCTTCACGATGACGCCGTCGACGATGTCGCCGTCGTTGAAGTACTTGATCGTCTCGTCGATCGCGGCGAGGAAGGCTTCCTCGGAACCGATGTCGTTGACCGCCACCTGCGGGGTGGTACGAGGGGCCTGGGCCTCGGTGCTGCTCGTCATTAGGAAAAGGGCTCCGGTACGGACATGAAGTCGTAGGTACTGCTACGCCGTAAGCCCGTTTCGCTCCTGCCGATTCCGGACAGCCCACAAGGCCGAGAGGTTTACAACAGATGTGAGCGCAGCCTGCTCCGTCCGAGGCGCGCAGGCTCGCAGCGCAACTTGTAGCATACGGGGGCAGCCGGGCACGGTCAATGCGCGAAGAGCACACCACGGGCGGAACACCCCGTACCGGGCACTGGCACAACACGTGCTGCGGCGGCACCACAGCCACAGGTCACCACAGAGGGTACGACGACCACAGCGATGATCCAAGCACCGCCCCCCCAGCCCGTCCCGGAAGAACCCGAGGCCACCCGCCGTGTCGCGGACGGCACAGAGAGCAGCCGCGCCAATCGCGGCTGGTGGGACCGCAATGCCGACGAGTACCAGACCGACCACGGCGAGTTCCTCGGCGACGCCGAATTCGTGTGGGGACCCGAGGGGCTGAACGAGGAGGACGCCCGGCTTCTCGGCCCCGCCGAACGGCTCGCGGGCGCCGCCGTCCTCGAGATCGGCGCCGGCGCCGCCCAGTGCTCCCGCTGGCTCGCCGCGCAGGGCGCCCACCCGGTCGCCCTCGACCTCTCCCACCGCCAGCTCCAGCACGCCCGCCGCATCGACCAGCACGCCGCGAACGGCACAGCCCCCCGATTCCCCCTCGTACAGGCCGACGCGAGCGCCCTGCCCTTCGCCGACGCCGCCTTCGACCTCGCCTGCTCCGCCTACGGCGCACTGCCCTTCATCGCCGACACCGCCCGCGTCATGAGCGAGGTCCGGCGCGTCCTGCGCCCCGGCGGACGCTGGATCTTCTCCGTGACCCACCCCGTCCGCTGGGCCTTCCCCGACGAACCCGGCCCCGAAGGCCTCACCGCCTCCGCGTCCTACTTCGACCGCACCCCCTACGTCGAACAGGACGAGAACGGACGTGCCGTCTACGTCGAACACCACCGCACCCTCGGCGACCGCATCCGCGAACTGACCGCCGCCGGCTTCGTCCTCACCGACCTCGTCGAACCCGAATGGCCCGCCTGGAACACCGAGGAATGGGGCGGCTGGTCACCCCTGCGCGGCCGGCTCATCCCCGGCACGGCGATCTTCGTCTGCACCGCCGGATGAGCGACCGCCTGAGCGCGTCCCGCAAGGACGCGCTCGCCGCGCTCCCCGTCCGCACCGCACTCCCCGCACTGCGCGACGCACTCGACGGCCACGGCTGCGCCGTGCTCGCCGCCCCGCCCGGCACCGGAAAGACCACCTTGGTGCCGCTCGCCCTCGCCGGCCTCACCGGCGACGGGCCCACCCGCCGGGTGATCGTCGCCGAACCCCGCCGCATGGCCGCCAAGGCCGCCGCCCGGCGCATGGCCTGGCTCCTCGGCGAAGAACCCGGGGACCGCGTCGGATTCACCGTCCGCGGCGAACGCAAGGTCTCCCCCCGCACCCTCGTGGAGGTCGTCACCACCGGCGTCCTGCTGCAGCGCCTCCAACGCGACCAGGAACTCCCCGGCGCCGACACCGTCCTGCTCGACGAATGCCACGAACGGCACCTCGACGCCGACACCGCCATGGCCTTCCTGCTGGACGTCCGCGCCGCCCTCCGCCCCGACCTGCGCATCGTCGCCGCCTCCGCCACCACCGACGCCGACGCCTGGTCCCGGCTGCTGGACGGCGCACCCGTGATCCGCGCCGAGGGCCGCGCCCACCCCGTCGACCTCAGCTACGCGCCGCCCCCGCGCGGCATCCGCCCCCCGCACGGCATGCGCGTCGACCCCGCCCTGCTCGACCACATCGCCGCGACCGTGCGCACCGCACTGCGCGACCACGACGGCGACATCCTGTGCTTCCTGCCCGGCACCGGCGAGATCGCCCGCGTCGCCGGACTCCTCGGCGGCGACCACGGCCTCCACGCCGACGTGCTCCAACTGCACGGCCAAGCCCCCGCGGCCGTACAGGAAAGCGTCCTGCGCGGCGGCGACGGCACCCGGCGCCGTATCGTCCTCACCACCTCCGTCGCCGAATCCAGCCTCACCGTGCCCGGCGTCCGCATCGTCGTCGACTCCGGACTCGCCCGCGAACCCCGCACCGACCACGCCCGCGGCCTGGGCTCCCTCACCACCGTCCGGGCCTCCCACGCCACCGCCGCCCAACGCCTCGGCCGAGCCGGCCGCGAAGCCCCCGGCCACGCCTACCGCTGCTGGAACCAGGCCGACGACGCCGGCCGCCCCCGCTACCCCTCCCCCGAGATCGCCATCGCCGACCTCACCCAGTTCGCCCTCCAGGCCGCCGCCTGGGGCGACCCCGAGGCCACCGGACTCGCCCTCCTCGACCCGCCCCCCGCGGGGGCCCTGGCCGCCGCACGCGACGTCCTCACCGCCATCGGCGCCACCCGCCCCGACGGCCGCCCCACCGACCACGGCACCCGCATGGCCCGCGTCGGCCTCCACCCCCGCCTCGCCCGTGCCCTCCTCGACGGCGCCCCCCGCGTCGGCACCCGGCGCGCCGCCGACATCGTCGCCCTCATCTCCGAAGAACCCCCGCGCGGCTACGGCGACGACCTCACCACCGCCTGGCGCACCGCCCGCCACGCCCACGACGCCTACGCCGCACGCTGGCGCGCCGAAACCCGCCGCCTCGCCGCCGCGGCCCCCGACCACCCCGCGGGCGCCCTCACCGACGACACCGCCGCAGGCCTCGTCACCGCCCTCGCCTTCCCCGAACGCGTCGCCCGCCGCCGCGCCGCCGGCAGCTACCTCATGGCCTCCGGCACCGCCGCCGACCTCACCCCCGGCACCCGCCTCGGCACCCCCGAATGGCTCGCCGTGGCCGTCGCCGACCGCCCCGCCGGCGCACCCTCCGCCCGCGTCCGGCTCGCCACCGTCATCGACGAGGACACCGCCCGCACCGCCGCCGCGCCCCTCCTCGCCGCCCACGACGACGTCTCCTGGACCGACGGCGACATCACCGCCCACCACACCGTCCGCCTCGGCGCCATCGAACTCAGCACCCGCCCGCTGGCCTCCCCCGACCCCGGCCTCCTGCGCGCCGCCCTCCTCGACGGCCTCCGCCGCGAAGGCCCCGCCCTGCTCCGCTGGTCCCGCGACGCCACCACACTCCGGCAGCGCCTGGCCTTCCTGCACCGCGAACTCGGCGCCCCCTGGCCCGACGTCTCCGACGACGCCCTCCTGGACCGCGCCGACGAATGGCTCGCCCCCGAACTCGCCCGCGCCCGCCGTCGCGCCGACCTCACCCGCATCGACGCCGGCGCCGCCCTCTCCCGCCTCCTCCCCTGGGCCGGCGGCGAAGCGGCCCGGCTCGGCGAACTCGCCCCGGAACGCATGGAGATCCCCTCCGGCTCCCGTGTCCGCGTCTCCTACGACGACGACCGGCCCGTCCTCGCCGCCAAGCTCCAGGAACTCTTCGGCTGGACCGCCACCCCGCGCATCGCGGACGGCCGCGTCCCCCTCGTCGTCCACCTCCTGTCCCCCGCAGGCCGGCCCGCCGCCGTCACCTCCGACCTCGCCTCCTTCTGGCGCGAGGGCTACCGCGCCGTCCGGGCGGAACTGCGCGGGCGCTACCCGAAGCACCCCTGGCCGGAGGACCCGTCGACGGCCACGGCCACGCGGCACACGAAGGCGCGGCTCAGTACTTCGGACCGACGAAGCGGTCCATGAGGGCGACGGAGGCCTTGCGGGCGACGGAGATGTTGAACGGGGCGGCACCCCTCCGGGTGACGCTCCACTCGACACCCAACTTGTCGAGCGTCGCCGTGAGCAGTCCCCGGATGTCGTCGGACTTGTTGGCGAAGAAGTAGCGCGGATACTCGTAGCGCTTGGGTTCCCCCGCGACGATGCGCGTCGTCCAGTTGGTGATCCGGCACCCGTCCGAATGGATGAGTCCCCGGACGAACTCCCACGGGTACGCGTCCACGACGGCCTGCTGCCACGGCTCCAGGACAATGGGGCGCTCGTGCTTCTTCCCCGCCCCGTGCTGCGGGAACATGCACCACAGGTGCCTGGAGAAGACCTTGACGTTGCTGCACCCGGTCCGGCGGACACGGCATGTCCTGTTCTGCGGGAAGACCGCCCGCATCGCCTTCTCCGCCTCGTCCATGAGCCCCGGCCACGCCTCGGAGCAGGTAATCATGAGGCTTGGCACACGGTGCTGGGAGTACTGGATGATGTGGCCGTCGCCGAGGTAGAGGCCGAGCAGGTAGGAGTACGCGGCCTCGTCGAGTTCGGATCCGCCGCATCGAGGGCAGGCCGGCCGCCCGGGACACGTTCCGCGTTCGGAGCGGTCGAGGTGCACCCAATACGCCACGGTCCCCTTGGGCACACCGAGGGTCCGGGCGATGTCGGCGTTCCGATGGCCCGATCGGCTCAGCGTCACCGCTCGCCGCCTCAATTCGCTTCCATGTGCGACCATACGGTCACTTTGCGTAGCGAAACAGGGATCACGCAGCAAAAGGGCGAACGTTCACTCGAACGAGATTCGTACAGTGGGTGCCGGGTGCGGGATTCGAACCCGCAAGCCCTCACGGGCAGATGTGTTTGAGACATCCGTGTATGCCATTCCACCAACCCGGCCGGTTGCGGCTCACAGCGTACCGTGTGGATGCTGGCCGTCGCAGCTAGGTAGGCTCTTGGTGCAGCACCTGCCCTGGAACGAGGAGTCCCGTGAGCGCCGCCGAGCCCGAGCCCGTTGACGAGCACACGCACGTACCGCCGCACACCACCCGCGTGGTGATCGCCGAGGACGAGGCTCTGATCAGGCTCGACCTCAAGGAGATGCTGGAGGAAGAGGGCTACTCCGTGGTCGGCGAGGCGGGCGACGGCGAGACGGCCGTGAAGCTGGCCGAGGAGCTCCGGCCGGATCTGGTGATCCTGGACGTGAAGATGCCGGTGCTCGACGGCATCTCGGCGGCGGAGCGGATCGCGAAAAACAAGATCGCGCCGGTGCTGATGCTGACCGCGTTCTCGCAGCGCGAGCTGGTGGAGCGGGCGCGGGACGCCGGGGCGATGGCGTACCTGGTCAAGCCGTTCAGCAAGAGCGACGTGGTGCCGGCCATCGAGATGGCGGTGTCGCGGTTCACGGAGTTGCGGGCGCTGGAGGCGGAGGTCGCGGACCTGAGTCTGCGGCTGGAGACCCGGAAGCTGGTGGACCGGGCGAAGAGCGTGCTGCAGACGAAGTACGGGCTGAGTGAGCCGGCGGCGTTCCGGTGGATCCAGAAGACGTCGATGGATCGCCGGATGACGATGCAGGCGGTGGCCCAGGCGGTGCTGGACGAGGTGGACGGCGCCCCTCAGTAGGGGTCGTGGCGGCCGTCAGGCCGAGTGGTCCGGCCAGTCGAGCCGGGGCAGGGGGATGTCCGCGGCGGGCATCCCTTTGTCGTTGGTGACGGCGAGGTGGTCGACGGCGGCGTTCTTGGGGATGTCGAACCAGAGGTCGTACTGGGCGCTGTCGTGGGCGCCGATGTCGAGCGTGAGCGGCTGGCGTTTGATCTGCATGGCTTCCCAGTCCATGGAGTGCCGGGTTCCGTCGGCGAGGACGAGGCGCTGGTCGTCGTTGTCGAGGTGGGCGCTGACGGCGTCATCGACGGTGACGTCGATCCTGACGCGGCAGAGCCGGCCCTTGGCGGGGTGTTCGGCGTGGGTGCCGACGATGACGGCGATTCCGCAACGCAGGGCGACGGCGCGGATTTCGAGGTTCCCCGGGTGGACGGCGGGGGCGTCGAGGGCGATCTCCAGCTGACGCAGGGGGCGTTGGGGCGCCGGCCGGGGGGTGTGGGGCCAGAGTGCGGCGGCGGCCAGGGCGGTGGCCAGGGCGCCTGTGAGTGCGGCCGTCGCGGCGACGGCCGGCAGGTGTCGGGCAAGTGGCGCCACAGTGACGCCATTTCGGACATTCAACTGCACTTCTCCCCCTGGACTCGTCCGGTGAGCGGTAAGGACCGTTCTGTTTCCGGCACATGACCGAGGTCACTGTACGATCACATCTCTCCCATCGGCCTATCTGTGTGCCTGATCAGCGGATTACATTCCCGCCAACCCCGCGTGGCTCCCACGCGGTCGTAAAGCGGAGGGCCTACGGCTCGCCGACTGTAATCACATTGGGCGGATCCAGGGGGTCGTAGTGCTCAACAAGAAGCTCGTCAAGCTTGCTCTTCCGGTGGCCGTTGGCGCTCTTGCGCTCACCGCGTGCGGTGGCGGCAAGGACGACAGCAGCAATGGCGGCAAGCCGACGTTCTCCATCGGCTTCCAGGGTCCGTTGTCGGGTGACAACAGCGCACTGGGCATCAACGAGGACAACGGCCTGAAGCTGGCCGTGGAAGAGGCCAACGCCAAGGGTGACCTGCCCTTCACGCTGAAGGTCGTGGACGGCGACGACCAGGGTCTTCCGGACCAGTCGCCCGCCGCTGCCCAGAAGCTCATCGGCGACACCAGCGTCGTGGCCGTGGTCGGCCCGGCGTTCTCGGGTCCGACGAAGGCGGCCGGTGGCCTGTACGCGCAGGCGACGCTTGCCGCGGTGACGCCTTCGGCGACCAACCCGGACCTGACGAACCAGGGCTTCACGTCGTTCCTGCGCGGTGCGCCGAACGACAACGAGCAGGGTGCCGGCATGGCCGAGTACCTGTCGAAGAAGGTGAAGGCCAAGAAGGTCTTCGTCATCGACGACAAGAGCGAGTACGGCGTGGGTCTGGCGAAGGTCGCCATCGACAGCCTGAAGGCCGCGGGCGTGGAGGTCCAGACGGACTCCGTCCCGGCGAAGACCCCGGACTACACGGCCGCCGCGACGACGGTCGTCAACTCCAAGGCCGACGCGCTGATCTACGCGGGTTACTACGCGGACCTGGCCCCGTTCGCCAAGAAGCTGGCCGACGGCGGCTTCAAGGGCATCGGCGTCTCCGGTGACGGTTCCAACGACGCGAAGTTCGTGGAGCTGGCGGGCGCCGCGTCGGAGAAGTGGTACCTGACCTGCCCCTGCACCGACGCGACGAAGAACACCAGCACCAAGGCGTTCACCGACGCGTACACCAAGAAGTTCAACACGCCTCCGGGCACCTACTCGGCCGAGTCGTACGACATCGCGAACCTGATCATCTCCGAGATGAAGAAGCTCGGTAAGGACGTCACCCGCGACAAGCTGCTGGCGGCTCTGAAGGTCGTGGACTACAAGGGTCTGACGAAGGACTTCGCCTTCGACGACAAGGGCGAGCTCAAGACCAAGAACGTGTACCTGTACCAGGTGACCGGCGGCAAGATCGGTTACCTGGGTGACGTGGCCACCCTCAGCAACGGCTGATCCGGCTTCCGGCACCTGAGGTGGGGGGCGTGGGACGCGGCTCCGGCCGTCGCCCCGCGCCCCCCATCGCCGTGTCGGACGTGATTTCGCCGCCCTTCACCGGCTTCAGCAAGGACACCCACGCACGATGAATCTCTTCCACAACTTCTGGGATTACTTCATCCCAGGGCTGACGACGGGCTCCATGTACGCCGTCATCGCCATCGGGTACACGTTGGTCTACGGCGTGCTCCAGCTCATCAACTTCGCCCACAGCGAGGTCTTCATGATGGGCGGCTTCGGTTCGCTCGTCGTGCTCTCGGAGCTCGCTCCCCAGAGTCCGCACGGCTTCACTTCCGTGGTCTGGGTGATCGTCGGCATGATCGCCGGCGCTCTGGTCGGTGCGCTGACGGCGTTCGGCCTGGAGAAGGCGGCCTACAAGCCGCTACGCAAGCGCAATGCGCCGAAACTGGTCTTCCTGATCAGCGCCATCGGTGCGTCGTTCTTCCTGTACAACCTGGCGGGCAAGCTGTGGGGCCGCAACCCCGTGCCGATGCCGGAGCTGTACACCAACGGTGAGGTCTTCAGCGTCTTCGGCACTCCGGTGAAGATCACTCAGCTGATCATCATCGGCTCGGCGGTGGCGATGATGATCGGCCTGGACCTGGTGGTCAACCGCACCAAGATGGGCGCCGGCATCCGTGCCGTCGCGCAGGACGCGGAGACGGCCGGTCTGATGGGCGTCGACATCGACAAGATCATCTCCCGTACCTTCATCATCGGCGGTCTGCTGGGCGGTGCGGCCGGCTTCCTGTACGGCTTCGGCATCTCGGGCCAGGTTTGGTTCACGGTGGGCTTCCTGCCGGGCATCAAGGCGTTCGCCGCGGCGGTGCTGGGCGGTATCGGCAACATCCGCGGCGCCATGCTGGGCGGTCTGCTGCTGGGCATCGTGGAGAACCTGAGCTCGCCGGTCTTCGGCACCCAGTGGATCGACGTGACCGCGTTCGTGGTGCTGATCCTGGTGCTGATGTTCCGTCCGACGGGCATCATGGGCGAGCGTCTGGGGAGGTCGGCATGAGTGACACGAGCGCTGCCCAGTCCTTCTCGGTGGACGTGGCGAAGCTGCGCCGCAAGGCCTGGTACCAGGAGCCGCGCTGGGTGCGGCTGCTCGGCATGCTGGTGCTGGGCTTCGTCCTGGCGCTGATGACGGGTGAGGACGGCAATCCGGCGGACAAGTTGTCGGCGTTCACGGGCGCCTTCGAGTCGGCGCGGCTGTGGATCTGCCTGGCCATCATGGCGGCCCTGTGGGCGCTGATGGAGTTCGGTGCCCCGGTGCGCGAGGCGGCCCGGCAGGGGACGCAGGGGGTCACCAGGTCGCTGGAGCCGGCGCGGGCGCTGTTCCGCAGCAACGGCTGGCTGCGGCTGGGCGGCCTGGTGGTGGTCCTGGTGCTGGCGATCGTCATTCCCGCCAACACCAGCCTGTTCTGGCAGGAGGTCCTCGTCACGCAGATGGGGATCTTCATGATCATCGCGGTCGGCCTGAACGTGGTGGTCGGCTGGGCCGGTCTGCTGGACCTGGGCTTCATCGCCTTCTACGCGATCGGCGCGTACTCGTGCGCGTTCTGGACCGGCCACATGCCGGTGAAGCCGCCGTTCACGGTGGGCGCGCTGGAGTCGATCCCGTTCGCGATCGTCACCTGTCTGATCGCCGGTGTGCTGCTGGGCGCCCCGACGCTGCGGCTGCGCGGTGACTACCTCGCGATCGTGACGCTGGGCTTCCACGAGATCGTGTACCTGGTCGCGAAGAACTCGGACGGTTTCACGAACGGTTCGCGCGGTGTGATCGGCATCCCGCACCCGTCGATCCACATCGGTCCGATCAACTACGACTGGACGCTGGACCCGCTGCCGTACTGGTACCTGCTGCTGTTCTTCCTGGTGGTGCTGATCTTCCTGTACAACCGGCTGGAGCACTCGCGGATCGGCCGCACCTGGACGGCGATCCGGGAGGACGAGGTGGCCGCCTCCGCGACGGGCATCAACACCGTCCGGTACAAGCTGCTGGCGTTCGCGATCGGCGCGTCGACCTCGGGTCTGGCGGGCGTGGTGTACTCCAGCAAGGTCGGCTTCATCAACCCGGAGAACTTCACCATCGTGCTGTCGGTGCTGGCGCTGGCGTACGTGGTCTTCGGCGGCATGGGCTCGATCGCGGGTGTGCTCTTCGGCGCGGCGCTGCTGGTGTGGCTGCCGAACGCGCTGCGGGACTACGTTCCGGAGCAGGACCGCTTCATCTACCTGGGCGCGCTGCTCGTCATCATGATGATCTTCCGTCCGCAGGGCGTGATCCCCTCCCGCCGCAGGCAGCGCGAGCTGCACATGGCGGAGGCGGGTGTCGGCGACGCCGACGCCATGAGCGAGCCGGTGGGAGGCGTGCAGAAGTGAGCGCGGTGACGGAGGAAGCGGGCGCGCAGCCCGCGCAGAGCGGTGACACGGTGCTGGAGGCCCGCGGTGTGACGCTGCGGTTCGGCGGTCTCACCAGCCTCTCGGAGGTGAACCTGACGATGCGCCGCGGGGAGATCCTCGCGGTGATCGGCCCGAACGGGGCGGGCAAGACCTCGCTGTTCAACTCCCTGACGGGTGTGTACGTCCCGCAGGAGGGCACGATCGCCTTCCACGAGGACGGCGGTGCGCAGCGCAAGTTGCTGGGTGCCAAGCCGTACCTGGTGAACCGCTACGGTGTGGCGCGGACGTACCAGAACATCCGGCTGTTCGGCGCGCTGACGGCGCTGGAGAACGTCAAGATCGCGGCGGAGTCGCGGCAGCGGTCGGGAGCGATCTCGATCATGCTGGGCATGCCGTGGGCGCGCCGGGACGAGAGGGCCAGCGACCAGCGGGCCCAGGAGTTGCTGGCGTACGTGGGTCTGACCGGCAAGCACAATGAGCTGGCCGCCAGTCTGTCCTACGGCGACCAGCGGCGCCTGGAGATCGCGCGGGCGCTGGCGACGGACCCGAAGGTGCTGCTGCTGGACGAGCCGGCCGCCGGGACCAACCCGACGGAGAAGCTGGAGCTGGAGCAGCTGATCCGCCGGATCAACCAGGATCTGGGCATCAGCGTGCTGCTGATCGAGCACGACATGAAGCTCGTGATGTCGGTGGCGGACCGTGTCATGGTGCTCAACTTCGGCAAGGTGATCGCCGAGGGGCTGCCCGAGGAGGTGCAGCGCGATCCCGCGGTGATCGAGGCGTACCTGGGGTCGGCCGACGAGGAGGCCGTGGAGGCCGTCGCGGAGCTGGTCGAGGCCGCCGAGGCCGACGCCGGTGCCGCGCCCGCGACCCCGGAGGTCCCCGCACCGCGCGAGTCCGAGGAGGAGGGCCGATGACCGAGGCCGCCAACTTCGAGAAGGCGTCGGGCTTTTCCGTCGCCGAGGCCGCCCCGGCGATGCTGGAGCTGGTCGATCTGCAGGTGTTCTACGGCGCGATCCAGGCGCTCAAGGGCATCAACGTGACGGTCCGCCAGGGCGAGATCGTCGCGCTGCTCGGTGCCAACGGCGCCGGCAAGACCACTACCTTGCGCACGATTTCGGGTCTGCTGCAGCCGCGCCACGGTGAGGTGCGGCTCGGCGGCGCCCGGATCGACGGTGTTCCGTCGCACAAGGTGGTCGAACTCGGCATCGGGCACTCTCCCGAGGGCCGCCGGGTGTTCCCGGTGATGACGGTGCTGGAGAACCTGGAGATGGGCGCGTACCGCTTCAAGGGCGTGCCCAAGGACGACCTGGAGCGGGTGCTCACGCTCTTCCCGCGCCTCGCGGAGCGGCGTACCCAGCTGGCGGGCACGCTGTCCGGCGGTGAGCAGCAGATGCTGGCCATCGGCCGCGCTCTGATGGGGCGGCCGAACCTGCTGCTTCTGGACGAGCCGTCGATGGGTCTGGCGCCGCTGATCGTGCAGCAGATCTTCGAGATCATCAAGGAGATCAACGACCAGGGCACGACCGTGCTGCTGGTGGAGCAGAACGCCGCGCAGGCGCTGCAGCTCGCCCACCGCGGTTACGTCCTGGAGACCGGCGCGGTCGTCATGGAGGACGAGGCGTCGCGTCTGCTGTCCGACCCGCGGGTGCGGGCGGCGTACCTGGGCGAGGGCGCCGCGTAGCGGCAGCCGGCCCCCTGGCGCACGGCAGGCACGGCAACCGCCCCCGGAACGTTCCGGGGGCGGTTGCCGTGTGTCAGGCGCGGTCCGTGGTGCCCGCGGCGGCGGGGGTGGCCGGGCGCAGGGCGCAGGTCAGGCGAGCGGAGCAGACGCGGCGGTCCTGCTCGTCGCTGATGACGATCTCGTAGGTGGCGGAGGACCGGCCCCGGTGGACGGGGGTGGCGACGCCCGTGACGGTGCCGGAGCGCAGGCCGCGGTGATGGGTGCAGTTGAGGTCGACGCCGACGGCGACCTTGGCGGGGCCGCCGTGCAGCATGGCGCCGACGGAGCCGATGGTCTCGGCCAAGACGGCGGAGGCCCCGCCGTGGAGCAGCCCGTAGGGCTGGGTGTTGCCCTCGACGGGCATGGTGCCGACGACGCGCTCAGCGGAGGCCTCGATGATCTCGATGCCCATGCGGCTTCCCAGGTTTCCGGCGGAGAAGAGCGCCACCAGGTCGACGCCGAGGTCGGCGTACTGCTCGATGACCTCGGGCGGGAGAAGGCTCGTGGCGGTCTGCTCGGACATGGACGGTGGCTCCGATCGTCGTCGTTCGGTGTACTGGGCCGTTTTCTACCCGACGGTCACTGCGGGGCGGCGGGCGGGGTGGCCGGCTCCAGCCGGATCACGACCGACTTGGAGGCGGGGGTGTTGCTGGTGTCGGCGGTGTGGTCGAGCGGCACCAGGACGTTGGTCTCGGGGTAGTAGGCGGCGGCGCAGCCGCGGGGTGTGGGGTAGTGCACGACACGGAAGCCCTCGGCGCGGCGTTCGCTGCCGTCGGTCCACTCGCTGACGAGGTCGGCGTGGTCGCCGTCGGCGAGGCCGTGGGCGGCGGCGTCGTCGGGGTGGACCAGGATCACGCGGCGGCCGCCCTTGATGCCGCGGTAGCGGTCGTCGAGGCCGTAGATGGTGGTGTTGTACTGGTCGTGCGAGCGCAGCGTCTGCAGCAGCAGCCGGCCTTCGGGGACGTGCGGGTACTCCAGGGCGTCGGCGGTGAAGTGGGCGCGTCCGGTGGCGGTGGGGAAGCTGCGGGAGTCGCGGGGGGCGTGCGGCAGGGTGAAGCCGCCGGGGCGGCGCACCTTGACGTTGAAGTCGTCGAAGCCGGGGATCACGCGGGAGATGTGGTCGCGGACGCGGTCGTAGTCGCCTTCGAGGCCCCGCCAGTCGATCCCGCTGTGCGGCAGGACGGCGCGGGCCAGGCGGCAGATGATCGCGGGCTCGGACAGCAGGTGCGGGCTCGCGGGCTTCAGGCCGCCGCGGGAGGCGTGGACCATGCCCATGGAGTCCTCGACGGTGACGAACTGCTCGCCGGCCGCCTGGAGGTCCTTCTCGGTGCGGCCGAGGGTGGGCAGGATCAGGGCGCGGGCGCCGGTGACGACGTGGGAGCGGTTGAGCTTGGTGGAGACGTGCACGGTGAGGCGGGCGCGGCGCATGGCGGCTTCCGTGACATCGGTGTCGGGCGATGCGGCGACGAAGTTGCCGCCCATGGCGAAGAAGACCTTGGCCCGCCCGTCGCGCAGCGCGCGGATGGAGTCGACGGTGTCCAGGCCGTGCTCGCGGGGCGGGGCGAAGCCGAACTCCTTCTCCAGGGCGTCCAGGAAGGCGGGGGCGGGCTTCTCGTAGATGCCCATGGTGCGGTCGCCCTGGACGTTGCTGTGGCCGCGCACGGGGCACACACCGGCGCCGGGGCGGCCGATGTTGCCGCGCAGCAGGAGGAAGTTGACGACCTCCTTGATGGTGGGCACCGAGTGCTTGTGCTGGGTCAGGCCCATGGCCCAGCAGACGATGACGCTCTTGGCGTCGAGCACCATGGCGAGCAGTGCGTCGATGTCGGACTGCGGCAGGCCGGTGGCGCGGGCGACCTCGGCGGCGTCGGTGGCGCGGGCGGCGGCGGCGAACTCCTCGAAGCCCTGGGTGTGCTCGTCGATGAAGGCGCGGTCGAGGACGGTGCCGGGCTCCGTGTCCCCGGTGTTCCGGGCGTCCTCGGCCTCCAGCAGGGCCTTGTTCAGGGCGCGGAAGAGCGCCTGGTCGCCGCCGAGGCGGATCTGCAGGAAGAGGTCGGCCAGGGCGGTGCCGCCGCCGGCCAGCCCCTTGGGGGTCTGCGGGTTCTTGAAGCGCTGCAGTCCGGCCTCGGGCAGCGGGTTGACCGTGACGATCCGGGTGCCGCCGGCCTTCGCCTTCTCCAGTGCGGAGAGCATGCGGGGGTGGTTGGTGCCGGGGTTCTGCCCGGCGACGATGATCAGGTCGGCGCGGTAGAGGTCCTCCAGCAGGACGCTGCCCTTGCCGATGCCTATGGTCTCCACCAGGGCGGAGCCCGACGACTCGTGGCACATGTTGGAGCAGTCCGGCAGGTTGTTGGTGCCGAACTCGCGGGCGAAGAGCTGGTAGAGGAAGGCGGCCTCGTTGCTGGTGCGCCCGGAGGTGTAGAAGACGGCCTCGTCGGGGCCGCTCAGCGCGGTCAGCTCGTCGGCGACGATCTCGAAGGCCCGCTCCCAGGGGACGGGCTCGTAGTGGTCGGCGCCGTCGGGCAGGTACATGGGCTGGGTCAGCCGGCCCTGCTGGCCGAGCCAGTAGCCGCTGCGGCCGGACAGGTCGGTGACCGAGTGCTCGGCGAAGAAGTCCGGGGTGACCCGGCGGAGGGTGGCCTCCTCCGCGACGGCCTTGGCGCCGTTCTCGCAGAACTCCGCGGTGTGCCGGTGTCCCGGCTCGGGCCAGGCGCAGCCGGGACAGTCGAAGCCGTCCTTCTGGTTGACCTTGAGGAGGGTGAGAGCGGTACGCCTCATGCCCATCTGCTGCTGCGCGATCCGCAGCGAGTGGCCGACGGCCGGGAGCCCGGCAGCGGCGTGCTGCGGGGCGCTGACCTCGGGTGCGTCCTGGACGGGGTCGCCTGCGGGTGCTTTGCCTGCCATGGCTCCGATCCTGCCACGACGAGGCGGCGGACCGGCAGTGTCAGTCGGGCGTGGGAGGATCGGTTGCGTGGCAGCAAAGGCAGAGAAGACGAGCGCAGCGACCGGCACGGCACCCGCACCCCAAGGGGGCGAGCGGCCCCGGTTGCTCCTGCTGGACGGGCATTCGCTGGCGTACCGCGCGTTCTACGCGCTGCCGGTGGAGAACTTCAACACGACCACCGGTCAGCCGACGAACGCCGTGTACGGCTTCGCCTCGATGCTGGCCAACACGCTCCGTGACGAGCAGCCGACGCATCTGGCGGTGGCCTTCGACGTCTCGCGGCGCACATGGCGGCTGGAGGAGTTCCCGGAGTACAAGGCCACCCGGTCCGCCACACCGGACGAGTTCCGCAGCCAGGTCGAGCTGATCGGCGAGCTGCTGGACTCGATGAACGTGCAGCGCTTCGCCCTGGAGGGCTTCGAGGCGGACGACGTGATCGCCACGCTCGCCACCCAGGCGGAGGCGCTGGGTTACGAGGTCCTGATCGTCACCGGCGACCGGGACTCCTTCCAGCTGGTCTCGGACCACGTCACGGTGCTCTACCCGACCAAGGGCGTCTCGGAGCTGACGCGGTTCACCCCGGCGAAGGTCGAGGAGAAGTACGGGCTGACCCCGGCGCAGTACCCGGACTTCGCGGCGCTGCGCGGCGACCCGTCGGACAACCTGCCGGGCATCCCGGGTGTCGGCGAGAAGACCGCCGCCAAGTGGATCACCCAGTTCGGTTCGTTCGCGGAACTGGCGGAGCGCGCGGCCGAGGTGAAGGGCAAGGCCGGTGAGAACCTGCGCGCCCACCTGGAGTCGGTGAAGCTCAACCGGCGGCTGACCGAGCTGGTCCGGGACGTGACGCTGCCCTGCGGTCCGGAGGGGCTGGAGCGCCGGCCGTACGACCGCGAGGGCCTCAATGTGGTGCTGGACGCCCTGGAGTTCCGCCACCCCAACTTCCGGGAGCGGCTGTTCGCGGCCGACCCGGGGGCGCAGCAGGAGGAGCAGGAGATCGCCGGCGGCGTCGCCGTGGACGGCCGGGTGCTGGGCACCGGCGAGCTGGCCGGCTGGCTGGCGGAGCACGGGGGCGAGCCGCTGGGCATCGCCACGGTCGACGCCTGGGCACTGGGCGCGGGCAGCGTCTCGGAGGTCGCGCTGGCGGCCGCGGCCGGGCAGGCCGCCTGGTTCGACCCGTCGGTGCTGGACGAGGAGGACGAGCGGGCGTTCGCGGCGTGGCTGGCGGACCCGCGGCGCCCGAAGGTGGTGCACGACGCGAAGGGCCTGATGAGGGTCTTCGCCGAGCACGGCTGGAGCGTGGAGGGCATCACCATGTGCACGGCGCTGGCCGCGTACCTGGTCAAGCCCGGCCGCCGCTCGTTCGCGCTGGACGCGCTCTCGGTGGAGTACCTGGGCCGTGAGCTGTCCCCGGCCGGCGGCGAGGACGGTCAGCTGGCCTTCGGCGCCGATGACGAGGCCGAGGCGGACGCGCTGATGGTCCAGGCGCGCGCCGTGCTCGACCTGGGCGAGGCGTTCACCGGCCGGCTGGAGCAGGACGGCGCGCTGCGTCTGCTGAGCGAGGTCGAGCTGCCGACCTCCGCGCTGCTGGCGCGGATGGAGCGGGCGGGCATCGCCGCGGACCGCGAGCATCTGGAGCGCCTGGAGCAGCGGTTCGCCGGCGAGGTGCAGTTGGCGGTGAAGGAGGCGCACGCCGCGGTCGGCCACGAGTTCAACCTCGGCTCGCCCAAGCAGCTGCAGGAGGTGCTGTTCGGCGAGCTGGGCCTGCCCAAGACCAAGAAGACCAAGACGGGTTGGACGACCGACGCCGACGCCCTGGCCTGGCTGGCCGCGCAGACCGAGCACGAGCTGCCGGTCATCATGCTGCGCCACCGCGAGCAGGCCAAGCTGCGCGTGACGGTGGAGGGTCTGATCAAGACCATCGCCCCCGACGGGCGGATCCACACCAGCTTCAGCCAGACGGTGGCCGCGACCGGCCGGCTGTCGTCGACCGACCCCAATCTGCAGAACGTGCCGGTGCGCACGGACGAGGGCCGGGCGATCCGCCGCGGCTTCGTGGTGGGCGAGGGCTACGAGTCGCTGCTGACCGCCGACTACAGCCAGATCGAACTGCGCGTGATGGCCCACCTGTCGGAGGACGAGGGCCTGATCGCGGCGTTCGACTCGGGCGAGGACCTGCACACCACCGTCGGCTCCTACGTGTTCTCCGTGCCCGCGGAGCAGGTGGACGCCGAGATGCGGCGGAAGATCAAGGCGATGTCGTACGGGCTGGCGTACGGACTGTCGGCGTTCGGGCTGTCGGGGCAGCTGGGCATCGAGGCGGCCGAGGCGCGCGGTCTGATGGACACGTACTTCGAGCGGTTCGGCGGGGTGCGGGACTATCTGCAGCGCGTGGTGGAGGAGGCCCGGGTGACGGGCTACACCGAGACGCTGATGGGCCGCCGCCGCTATCTGCCGGACCTGAACAGCGACAACCGGCAGCGCCGCGAGATGGCCGAGCGGATGGCGCTGAACGCGCCGATCCAGGGCTCGGCCGCCGACATCGTCAAGATCGCGATGCTCAAGGTGGCCGCGGCGCTGACCGCGGAGGGGCTGCGGTCCCGGATGCTGCTCCAGGTGCACGACGAAATCGTGCTGGAGGTGGCCCCTGGCGAGCGGGCCGCCGTGGAGGAGCTGGTGCGCCGTGAGATGGCCGCCGCTTACCCCCTGCGGGCCCCGCTGGACGTCTCGGTGGGCGTCGGCACGGACTGGGAGTCTGCGGCGCACTGAGCCGTGCCTTCCCCGGTGCGGTACGCGAGGCGTACCGCACCGGCGCAGGCCGTGGCGGCCAGGGCCAGGCCGGCTCCGGCGCCGAAGAGCCCGGACGGGATGATCCCGGCGGCGTCGCCGGTGGCCCGGTACCACTGCCCGGCGCGCACGGCGGCCGCGGCGACCGTCGTGGCCCCGATGGCGGTCAGGGCGACGGCGCGGGCCCGCGGCGAGAGCCGCGGCACCCGGGACAGCGGACGGCGTCGGTTTTCGGCCGAATCCCAATCCGCATCCGGTTCCGGCACGGCGCGCAGCGCGCGGACCGCGTAGCCGGCCAGTACCGCCAGGGCCACGGCCGAGCTGCCGTACTGGGCGTACTTGTGCAGCGGTGTGCCGTGCAGCTGCCGGTCGAGTACCGGCAGCAGGCGGACGCCCCAGCGGTCGTGATGGGTGAACGCGTCCCAGACCACGTGGGTGGCGGCCCCGGCCGCGGCCGAGGCCCAGAAGGCGGCGGCGGAACGGAGCGTCGGCCGGCGCCGGTCCCCGCATCCGGTGATCGCCGCGACCCGGTCCCGGGACCGCTCGGGCAGCAGTGCCACCAGCGGTTCTCGCAGCAGTACCCAGCCGCCGGCCAGCGCGGCCGCGATGAGCGGGTCCCCGGTGACCAGGCCCAGCGGCGCGTGGGTGAAGGTGCCGTAGCCGTACACCCCGGAGACCAGCGACTCGGCGAAGTAGGGGACGTCGGGGGCGAAGGAGCCGGCGACCAGGGCCGCGGCGACCAGCGGGCCGCGCCCGCGCGGCGTGCCGTGGCGGTCCCGCCGCAGACCGGGAACGACCGCCAAGGCATGGCTGAGCGTGAACGGCATGCGACCTCTTCCCGAACATGTCTGTCAGATCAGTATGCGACGGTTTCGACGGTAGATCCGTTCAGGAAGTTGCCGTAGGGTCACCAGGGTTGTCGCGCAGGGAGACGCACAACTCGGTTTCGGGAGGGGCAGCTCATATGCGAGCGCGGTACGGACGGCGAGTCCGCAGGGGAGTCGCGGGCACCGCGGTGGCCGCCGCGGCGATGGCGGCGCTGACGGGCTCCCAGTCCGCGGCGGTGTTCCCGCAGATCGTCAACGCGAGCTCGGGGGCCCCTGTCACGCCTCCGCCGGGCGATCCCATCGACGGCGGCTCGCCGGACTACTTCACCGCGCTCCCGCCGCTCAACACGCCCGCGCCCGGCACCACCACGCCCAGCACCGGTACCGCCGGCGGCACGGGCGCCGTGACCACCGACGGCTCGGGGCTGCCGGCGACGGTGCTGGAGGCGTACCGCCGGGCGGAGGTGGCGCTCGCCGCCAGCGACCCGGGCTGCAACATGCGCTGGGAGCTGCTGGCCGCGATCGGCCAGGTGGAGTCCAACCAGGCGCGCGGCGGCAACGTGGACGCCGACGGCACCACCATCTCCCCGATCCTCGGCCCGGTCCTGAACGGCGACGGCTTCGCGAACATCACGGACACCGACCACGGCACGTGGGACGGGGACAGTGTCCACGACCGCGCGGTCGGCCCGATGCAGTTCATCCCGCAGACCTGGCAGACCTGGGGCGCCGACGGCAACGGTGACGGGGTCAGCAACCCGAACAACATATTCGACGCGGCACTGGCCGCCGGCCGCTACCTGTGCGCGGGCAACCGCGACATGTCGGTGGAGAGCGACCTCCACCAGGCCATCCTCGGGTACAACCACTCCGAGGCGTATCTGAACACCGTGCTGGCGTGGTACGCCCACTTCCGCAAGGGCGGGATCGTCTCCCTGCCGGACATCGGCGGCGCGGGCAGCGACACTCCGGAGACCCTGCCGTCGTCCCCGTCGCCGTCGCACTTCCCCTCGTGGTCCCCGTCTCCGTCGGCCTCGCCGAACGCGTCCGACTCCGGCTCGCCCCGGCCCACCAAGTCGCCGCGGCCCACCGCCTCGTCCAGCGGCACGATCGGCACCCCGACGCCGACGGGCGGCACCTCGCCGACCGGGCCCACGTCGCCGACCTCGCCGACCGACGACCCGACCACCGGTGGTCCCACCACGGGCCCGACGGACACGCCCACGGACCCCACGTCGCCCACCTGCCCGACCGACTCCCCGTCGCCCACCGGCACCGCGACTCCCACGCCCACGGACACCTCGTCGCCGGCCTGCCCGACCGACTCCCCGTCGCCCACGGCCACGGACACGTCCTCACCCTCCGACTCGGCGACCGAGGGCGCCACCGCCTCCGGCAAGGCCGGCTGACCGGTCCGGCCCGTCGGATCGGGCGTAGCGCGCGTCAGGGGCGGAACCAGCAAGCTGGTTCCGCCCCTGACGCGCGCTGTCCGCCCGATGGCTGGACGCGGCCTTCGGCCCGCCGTCAGCGGGCCGAAGGGAAGTCGTCCTCCCCGATGTGGTGCACGCGCACGAGGTTGGTGGAGCCCGGCACGCCGGGCGGCGAGCCGGCCGTGATGACCACGGTGTCGCCCTTCTGGCAGCGGCCGATCCGCAGCAGCTGCTCGTCGACCTGCTCGACCATCTGGTCGGTCGTCTGCACCACGGGCCCGATGAAGGTCTCCACGCCCCAGGTGAGGCTGAGCTGCGAGCGGGTCGCCGGCTCGGGGGTGAACGCCAGCACGGGGATCGGCGAGCGGTAGCGGGACAGCCGCCGGGCGGTGTCGCCGGACTGGGTGAACGCCACCAGGTACTTGGCGTCCAGGAAGTCGCCGATCTCGGCCGCGGCACGGGCGACGGCACCGCCCTGGGTGCGGGGCTTGTTCTGCTCGGTCAGCGGCGGAAGGCCGCCCGCGAGCATGTCCTCCTCGGCCGAGGCGACGATCCGGCTCATGGTCTTCACGGTCTCGACGGCGTGCTTGCCGACGCTGGTCTCGCCGGACAGCATCACCGCGTCCGCGCCGTCCATGACCGCGTTGGCGACGTCGGAGGCCTCGGCGCGGGTGGGCCGGGAGGACTCGATCATCGACTCCAGCATCTGGGTCGCGACGATCACCGGCTTGGCATTGCGCCGGGCGAGGGTGACCGCGCGCTTCTGGACCAGGGGGACGGCCTCCAGCGGCATCTCGACGCCGAGGTCGCCGCGGGCAACCATGATCCCGTCGAAGGCGGCGACGATCTCCTCCAGGTTCTCCACCGCCTGCGGCTTCTCGATCTTGGCGATGACGGGGACCCGCCGGTCCTCCTCGCGCATGATCCGCAGTACTTCCTCGGCGTCCCGGCCGCTGCGCACGAAGGAGAGCGCGATGATGTCGACGCCGGTGCGCAGCGCCCAGCGCAGGTCGGTCACGTCCTTCTCGGACAGGGCCGGCACGGACACGGCGACGCCGGGAAGGTTCAGTCCCTTGTGGTCGGAGATCAGCCCGCCCTCGATGCACATGGTGCGGACGCGGGGGCCGTCGACCTCGGTGACCTCCAGGGTGACCCGGCCGTCGTCGACGAGGATCCGCTCACCGCGCGTGACGTCGGCGGCGAGACCCGCGTACGTCGTGCCGCAGATCAGCCGGTCTCCCTGGACCTCCTCGGTGGTGATCGTGAACTCGTCACCACGTTCAAGGAGTACGGGTCCTTCGGCGAAACGTCCCAGCCGGATCTTCGGGCCTTGAAGGTCCGCGAGGATTCCCACGCTGCGGCCGTTCTCGTCGGAGGCCTTGCGCACGCGCTGGTACCGCTCTTCGTGATCGGCAAGGCAGCCATGGCTCATGTTCAAGCGGGCGACGTCCATCCCGGCCTCGACCAGAGCCTTGATCTGGTCGTAGCCGTCGGTGGCGGGCCCGAGGGTGCAGACGATTTTTGCTCGGCGCATGGGGCGAGCCTATGACCTACTTCACAGTAGAGACCTCGCGGGAAGCGACTGTCCAACGTCGTCGTGATTAACGCTTGCCGACAACCGATGAACAGACGTGCACGGCATTCGGGGCGATACCGGCGCGCATGCCATGAACGCCATGAATACGGTGAACACCGTGAAAACCGCCGATGGCCCCGGCCGTCGGTCGTCCGGCAGCCCGCGGCCCCCTGTCGAGGTCAGGCCGACAGGTCCGGGGCCGTCATGGTGAAGTGCGCGGTGACCTGGGCGTACACGCTCTGTTGCTCCGGTTCCATGTCAAGGGCCTGAGCCATGTCCTCCGCGGCGCCCGGCGCACCGGCGAAGGCGGCGGCCCGCATCGCCGGGCGTCCCTGGTACGGCAGCGTCTGCTGCATGCCCTCGTCGGCCAGTTCGACCAGGGCGAGCAGCCGCGCGCCGAGCGCCTCGGCGTACTCGCGGGCGCGCTGCACGGCGTCGCGCACGGCCAGCTGCCGGGCGGCCCGGTAGGCCGGGGAGTCCGGGCGCAGCGACCACCAGGGGCCGTCGACCCGGGTGAGGTCGAGGTCGGCCAGGCGGGTGGTGAGTTCGCCCAGGGCGGTGAAGTCGGTGAGGGTGGCGCCGATGCGAACGCTGCCGTGGTAGGCCCGGATCCGCTCCCCCCGGCGGCGCTCGCGCAGCTCCGGGGTGATCACGAAGGCGCCGGTCTCCAGCTTGTCGACCGCCTCGCCGTAGCCCTTGACCAGTTCCAGCACTTGGGCGTTGCGTCCGCCGAGGTCGTCCAGGGTGCCGCGGCGGTCCGTGCCGCGGGCGCTGACGGTGACGGCGATCCGGGCGAGTTCGGGCTCGACCTCGAGGGTCGCCTCGCCCCGGACGCCCACGTGCGGGACCTCGGGGGTCGGGTACGTCCTGGGCGCTTCGTTCGTCATGCGTCCCACTGTCCCAGGGCGGGACGTCGATGACGAGTCATCTGATCGCAACGTGGCGGGGGTGTTGCGAGGTGGAGGGACTGGGCCAGAATCTACGCGCGTTACCGCAAAGAACCGCCCATCGTTTCGTCAATCAACGGGAGCCGACGTATGCCGCTCAACCGCAGGGACTTCCTCAACCGCTCCGCCGCCACGGGGGCGGGCATCGCGCTGACCGGCGCGGCCGGCGTGCTGGCCACGGCGGCTCCCGCACAGGCCAAGAGCCACAAGCCGGAAGAGCCCGAGCGCTACTCGTTCAGTGTCCTCGGCACCACGGACCTGCACGGCAACGTCTTCAACTGGGACTACTTCACGGACGCCGAGTTCGACGACAAGCCGCACAACGACGTCGGCCTGGCGAAGATCTCCACGCTGGTCAAGCAGCAGCGCGCCGCCAAGGGCCGCCGCAACGTCCTGCTGATCGACGCGGGCGACACCATCCAGGGCACGCAGCTGTCGTACTACTACGCCCGGGTCGACCCGATCACCGCCAAGCACGGCCCCAAGCACCCCATGGCCCAGGCCATGAACGCCATGGACTACGACGCGGCGGCGCTCGGCAACCACGAGTTCAACTACGGCATCCCGCTGCTGCGCAAGTTCGAGGACCAGTGCAAGTTCCCGCTGCTGGGCGCCAACGCCCTGGACGCCAGGACCGGGCAGCCCGCCTTCGCGCCGTACTCCCTCCACCGGATGCGGGTGCAGGGCGCGCCGGACGTGACGGTGGCCGTCCTGGGCCTGACCAACCCGGGTATCGCGATCTGGGACAAGGGCAACGTCCAGGGGAAGATGACCTTCCCGGGTCTGGAGGAGCAGGCGGCCAAGTACGTGCCTCGGCTGCGCGCGATGGGCGCCGACGTGGTCATCGTCTCGGCGCACAGCGGCACTTCGGGCACCTCCTCCTGGGGTGACCAGCTGCCGTACGTGGAGAACGCGGCGGCGCTGGTGGCCGAGCAGGTGCCGGGCATCGACGCGATCCTCGTGGGCCACGCGCACAACGAGATCCCCGAGTACGTGGTGGCCAACAAGCAGACCGGCCAGGGCGTGGTGCTGTCCGAGCCGGCGAAGTGGGGCCAGCGGCTGACCGTCTTCGACTTCGAGATGGAGAGGGTCAACGGCGCCTGGGAGGTCGTCACGGTCGGTGCGTCCGTGCTCAACTCCAACACGGTCGAGGAGGACCCGGAGATCGTCGGGCTGCTGCGCGACGAGCACGCGAAGGTCGTGGAGTACGTGAACCAGGTGATCGGCGACTCCGCGGTGGCCATGTCGGCCACCGAGTCCCCGTACAAGGACACCCCGATCATCGACTTCATCAACCATGTGCAGGCCGAGACGGTCAAGGCCGCGCTGGCGGGCACCGAGTACGCCGCGCTGCCGGTCCTTTCACAGGCCGCGTGCTTCTCCCGCACGGCCGCCATCCCGGCGGGCCGGGTCACCCTGCGCGACGTGGCCGGCCTGTACGTGTTCGAGAACACGCTGGAGGCCCGCATCCTGACCGGTGCGCAGATCAAGGCGTACCTGGAGTTCTCCGCGAACTACTTCGTGCAGACCCCGGCCGGCGCGCCGGTCGACGTGTCGAAGCTGACCAACGCCGGCAACACCCCGGACTACAACTACGACGTGGTCAGCGGCGTCAGCTACGAGATCGACATCGCCAGGCCGGCCGGCTCGCGCGTGACGAAGGTGACCTTCCAGGGCGCGCCGATCGACGAGTCCGCGCGTTTCGTGTTCGCGGTGAACAACTACCGCGCCAACGGCGGCGGCAACTTCCCCGGTGTCGCGACCGCGCCGCAGGTGTGGGCGAACTCCGAGGAGATCCGGAACACGATCATCACCTACGTCGAGGAGACCGGCACCATCGACCCGGCGCGGTTCGGCGACGGGGACTGGAAGCTGACCCGCGACGGCGTGCCGGTGTTCTGATCCGTCAGGCCGGCGGGTGCGCGCGGCGGGATGCGCGGTCCCTGTCCCGTACGTGCTCCAGCAGCACCCGGCGCAGTTCGCGCGCGGCGCGCGGCGGTTCGGCGTCCTTGCGGTGGGCGAGGGCGACGGTGCGCTGCAGGCCCGGTGCCGCGAAGGGCGTCGTCCGCAGCCGCGGGCGGCGCCCGGCGACCATGCTGGGCACGACGGCGTGGCCGAGCCCCGCCTCGACGAAGCCGAGGACGGCGTCCATCTCGCCGCCCTCGATCGCCAGGCGGGGCTCGAAGCCGGCGGCCCGGCACGCGCCGACGGTCAGTTCCCGCAGGTCGTAGCCGCGGCGGAACATCACCAGCGGCTGATCGCGCAGATCGGCCACCTCGACGTCGGGGCCGGGCCAGGGCGGCGGCGTGTCGGCCGCGGTGACCACGACCAGGTCTTCGTGGAGCAGCGGGGTGGCGTCCAGCGCCGGGTCGTGGCTCTGCAGGGGCAGCACGATCAGCGCCAGGTCCAGGCTGCCGGAGGCCAGCTCCCGCACCAGGTCGCGGGAGCCGCCCTCCTCCACGACCAGCCGGATGCCCGGGTACCGGGTGTGGAAGTCGCGCAGCACGTCGGGGAGCAGGCCGGTGCACAGGCTCGGCGTGGCGCCGAGGCGGACCCGCCCGCGGCGCAGCTGCACCAGTTCCTGCACCTCCTGCGTGGCGGCCTCGGTGTCCGCGACGATGCGGCGGGCGATCGGCAGCAGCGCCTCCCCGGCGTCGGTGAGCGCGATGTTGCCCCGGGCCCGGCTGAACAGCTCCGCGCCGAGTTCCCGCTCCAGGGCCTTGATCTGCTGGGACAGCGAGGGCTGGGCCACGTGGACGCGTTCGGCGGCCCGGGTGAAGTGCCGGGTGTCGGCGACGGCCAGGAAGTACACGAGTTGCTGGAGCTGCACGCTGCCCACGGTAGTCGACGATAGGGCCGGCCTATCGAAACGAGCCCGAACGTGTCTTGGACCTTTCAATACGGTGAGACCTAGCGTCAGCCGCATGGCTTTGGCGACGAGAGCGGTGCGACCGTCCGCGGTGCGGGCGCTGTGGGGCTCGACCGTGGGCAAGAAGGCGGTCATGGCCGCCACCGGCGTGATCATGCTGCTGTTCCTGGTCGCGCACATGGCGGGCAATCTGAAGATCTTCTTCGGCCCCACGGACTTCAACGCGTACGCGGCGTGGCTGCGCACCATCGGCGAGCCCGCGCTGCACAACGGCTGGTACCTGTACATCCAGCGGACGGGCCTGGTGGTCGCCGTCGTCCTGCACGGCGTGGCCGCCTACCAGCTCAGCCGGCGCGACATCAAGGCGCGCCCGGCGAAGTACGTGCACTCACGGCCGCGCGCCAGCTACGCGACCCGGACGATGCGCTGGGGCGGGGTGATCCTCGCCCTGTTCATCGTGTGGCACATCCTCGACCTGACGACGCTGACGGTGAACCCCCGCGGCCAGGCGGAGCACCCCTACGAGAACGTGGTGGCCGACTTCCGGCTGTGGTGGGTGAACGTCGTCTACATCGTGGCGATGCTCGCCCTCGGCCTGCACATCAGGCACGGCTTCTGGAGCGCGGCGCAGACCCTCGGCGCGGTCACCAAGCGCAGCGACCGGGCCCTGAAGGCCACCGCGAACGTGCTGGCGCTGGTGCTGACCGCGGGATTCATCGTCGTACCCGTCGCCGTGATGACCGGATTGGTGGACTGACCATGCAGTACCGCGAGGGCGAGCCGATCGCCGACACCAAGGCGCCCGCCGCTCCCATCGAGGAGCGCTGGGGCCGCCGCAAGTTCGAGGCGAAGCTCGTCAACCCGGCCAACCGCCGCAAGCACAAGGTCATCGTCGTCGGCACCGGCCTGGCGGGCGGATCCGCGGGGGCGACGCTGGCCGAACAGGGCTACCACGTCGTGCAGTTCTGCTACCAGGACTCCCCGCGCCGGGCGCACTCGATCGCCGCCCAGGGCGGCATCAACGCGGCGAAGAACTACCGCAACGACGGCGACAGCGTGCACCGGCTGTTCTACGACACCGTCAAGGGCGGCGACTTCCGGGCCCGCGAGTCCAACGTGCACCGCCTCGCCGAGGTGTCGCTGCAGATCATCGACCAGTGCGTGGCCCAGGGAGTGCCCTTCGCCCGCGAGTACGGCGGCCTGCTGGACACCCGCTCCTTCGGCGGCGTCCAGGTCTCCCGCACCTTCTACGCCCGCGGCCAGACGGGCCAGCAGCTCCTCCTCGGCGCCTACCAGGCGCTGTCCCGGCAGATCGACGCGGGCACGGTGGAACTGCACGCCCGCACCGAGATGCTGGACCTGATCGTGGTGGACGGCCGGGCCCGCGGCATCGTCGCCCGCGACCTGGTCAGCGGCGAGATCTCGGTGCACCTGGGCGACGCCGTGGTGCTGGCCAGCGGCGGCTACGGCAACGTCTTCTACCTGTCGACCAACGCCAAGGGCTCCAACGCCACCGCCATCTGGCGGGCGCACCGCCGGGGCGCGTACTTCGCCAACCCCTGCTTCACGCAGATCCACCCGACCTGCATCCCGCGCTCGGGCGACCACCAGTCGAAGCTGACGCTGATGAGCGAGTCGCTGCGCAACGACGGCCGCATCTGGGTGCCGAAGGCCAAGGGCGACGACCGCCCGCCCCACGAGATCCCCGAGGACGAGCGGGACTACTACCTGGAACGGATCTACCCCTCCTTCGGCAACCTGGTGCCCCGCGACATCGCCTCCCGCGCCGCAAAGAACGTCTGCGACGAGGGCCGCGGCGTCGGCCCCGGCGGCCAGGGCGTCTACCTGGACTTCGCCGACGCGATCGCCCGCATGGGGCGCGCCCGGGTGGAGGAGAAGTACGGCAACCTCTTCGAGATGTACGAGCGGATCACCGCCGAGGACCCGTACACCCGGCCGATGCGGATCTACCCCGCCGTGCACTACACGATGGGCGGTCTGTGGGTGGACTACGACCTGCAGACCACGATCCCCGGCCTGTTCGCGATCGGCGAGGCCAACTTCTCCGACCACGGCGCCAACCGGCTCGGAGCCAGCGCCCTGATGCAGGGCCTGGCCGACGGCTACTTCGTGCTGCCGGCCACGATCAACGACTACCTGGCACGCGGCCCCCACGAGGCGGTCGGCCCCGACCACCCGGCGGTCACCGAGGTCGTCGCGGAGGTCGAGGACCGGCTGAACCTGCTGCTGGCCGTGGACGGCGACCGCACCCCGGACTCCTTCCACCGCGAGCTCGGCGAGCTGATGTGGGACGAGTGCGGCATGGCCCGCACCGAGAGCGGCCTGCGCAAGGCGCTGGAGCGCATCCCCGCGCTGCGCGAGGAGTTCTGGCGCCGCATCAAGGTGCCCGGCAGCGGCGAGGAGTTCAACCAGTCCCTGGAGAAGGCCAACCGCGTCGCGGACTTCCTGGAGCTGGCCGAGCTGATGTGCCTGGACGCGCTGCACCGCGCCGAGTCCTGCGGCGGCCACTTCCGCGAGGAGAGCCAGACCCCCGACGGCGAGGCGCTGCGCGACGACGAGAACTTCTCGTACGCCGCCGCATGGGAGCACCCCGGCGACGGCGGCACGCCGGTGCTCCACAAGGAGGCGCTGACCTTCGACTACGTACACCCCACCCAGCGGAGCTACGCGTGAACCTCACCCTGCGCATCTGGCGCCAGCGGTCCTCGCAGGACGACGGCGCCATGGTCACCTACCGCGTCGAGGACATCAGTCCCGACATGTCGTTCCTGGAGATGCTCGACGTCCTCAACGAGGAGCTCATCCTCGCGGGCGACGAGCCCGTCGCCTTCGACCACGACTGCCGCGAGGGCATCTGCGGTGCCTGCGGCATGGTCATCAACGGACAGGCGCACGGCCCGGAGCGGACCACCACCTGCCAGCTGCACATGCGGCACTTCCAGGACGGCGACACCGTCGACGTCGAGCCGTGGCGGGCCGCGGCCTTCCCGGTGGTCAAGGACCTGGTCGTGGACCGCTCGGCCTTCGACCGGGTGATCCAGGCCGGCGGGTACATCTCGGTGCCGACCGGCAGCGCGCCCGAGGCGCACGCGACGGCCGTCCCCAAGGAGGCCGCCGACCTCGCCTTCGAGCACGCGGAGTGCATCGGCTGCGGGGCGTGCGTGGCGGCCTGCCCCAACGGCTCGGCGATGCTGTTCACCTCCGCCAAGGTCAACCACCTCAATGTGCTGCCGCAAGGTGGTCCGGAGCGGGAGACCCGGGTGCTCAACATGGTCGCCGCCATGGACGACCAGGGCTTCGGCGGCTGCACCAACACCGGTGAGTGCGCCACGGCCTGCCCCAAGGGCATCCCGCTGCCGTCGATCGCCGCTATGAACCGCGAATACCTGCGGGCCGTGCGGAAGGGATCTCGCTGACCGGGGCCGTGGCCGAGGTCAGGCCGTAGGTCGTGAAGGCCGTGCGGGCGGGGAGCGGATAGGGCTCCCCGCCCGTCACGGAGTTGAGGATGACCGCCGAGCGCCATGCGGCCAGGCCCAGGTCGGGGGCGCCGACGCCGTGCGAGTGGCGGTCGGCGTTCTGCACGTACACCGATCCGCCCACCGCCGGGTCCAGCACGATCCGGTGCTGCTCGTCGATCCGGGGCCGGCCCGCCCCGTCGTGGCGGATGTACGGGTCCAGGGCCGCCAGCAGCCTGCCGGTGGGCCGCTCGCGGTAGCCGGTGGCGAGCACCACGGCGTTGGTGACCATCCGGGTGCGGGTGCCCTGCTCCTGGTGCTCCAGGTGGAGTTCGACCGCGCCCATGCCCAGCCGCCCGGCGGTGCGCACGGTGACACCGGGGGTGAGGACCGCGTCCGGCCAGCCGCCGCCGAGGGAGCGGCGGTACAGCTCGTCGTGGACGGCGGCGAGGGTGCCGTGGTCGACGGCCCGGTGCAGTTGCCACTGCCGGGGCAGCAGACCGTCGCGCACCGGCTCGGCGAGGCCGTGGAAGAAGCGCGCGTAGTCGGGGGTGAACTGCTCCAGGCCGAGCTTGCTGTACTCCATCGGCGCGAAGGCGGGGCTGCGCGCGATCCACGTGATCCGCTCGCTCCCGGCGGGGCGGCCGCGCAGCAGGTCGAGGAAGACCTCGGCGCCGGACTGGCCGGCGCCGACGACGGTGACGTGGCCGGCGGCCAGCAGCCGGTCGCGGTGCGCCAGGTAGTCCGCGGAGTGCACGACCTGCACCGCCGGGGCCTCGATCAGCGGGCGCAGCGCCTCGGGGACGTACGGTTCCGAGCCGATGCCGAGGACCAGGTTGCGGGCGTGGCGGACGCCGCGCCCCACGGCCTGCCCCTCGGAATCGAGCCGGGTGTGGCCGACCTCGAACAGGCCGCGGCCCGGGTTCCAGCGGACGCTGTCGACCCGGCGGCCGAAGTGGGTGCTGGTCAGGGACTCGGCGACCCAGCGGCAGTAGGCGTCGTACTCGGCGCGGTGCACATGGAAGCGCTCGGCGAAGTAGAACGGGAACAGCCGCTCACGGGCTTTCAGCCAGTTCAGGAAGCTCCAGCGGCTGGAGGGGTCGGCGAGGCTCACCAGGTCGGCCAGGAACGGCACTTGGAGGGTGGCGCCCTCGATCAGCAGCCCGGGGTGCCAGCGGAAGGCTTGCTCCTGGTCGTAGAAGGCGGCGCTGAGGGACGGGACGCCGTCGGCGAGCGCGGCCAGGGAGAGGTTGAACGGCCCGATGCCGATGCCGAGCAGGTCGTAGGGCTGCTCGGCGTGCGAGGCGGCCGCTTCGGCGTACGCGGTGTACGTGGTGTCTTCGGCGTACTCGGTGTTGTCAGCCACGGTCATCGGGCGTGCTGCCTTCCTGATGGGTCGCGCACACGAGCGCGAGGAGTGCCTCGAGGTCGCCGGCGGCCTGCGCCGGGTTGAGGAGGGTCGCCTTGAGCCACAGCCGTCCGCCGGCGCGGGCCCGGCCGAGGACCGCCCGGCCGTCGAGCATCAGCCGTCGCCGGATCGCGGCGACCGCGTCGTCGCCGGCCCCGGCGGGGCGCAGCAGCACGGTGCTGATCGCGGGGCGGGCGTACAGGGTCAGGTCCGGGTGCCGCTCGACCAGGTCGGCCAGCTCGCGGGCCCGGTCGCAGACGGTGTCCACGAGCCGGCCCAGGCCTTGCCTGCCGAGGGCGCGCAGCGTCACGGCGATCTTCAGCACGTCCGGGCGGCGTGTGGTGCGCAGCGAGCGGCCGAGCAGATCGGGGAAGCCGGCCTCGGTGTCGTCGGCGGCGTTGAGGTAGTCCGCCTGGTGCCCGAGCGGACGCAGCGACTCCCCCTCGCGCACGGCGAGCACACCCGCGGCGACCGGCTGCCAGCCGAGCTTGTGCAGGTCCAGGGTGACGCTGTCGGCCTCGGCCAGCCCGGCGAGCCGCGGCGCCTCACGGTCGCTGAACAGCAGGGGGCCGCCGTAGGCCGCGTCCACGTGCAGGGCGGCGCCGTACTCCCGTGCGGCGCGGGCGAGTTCGGGCAGCGGGTCGACGGCCCCGGTATCGGTGGTCCCGGCCGTGGCGACGAGCAGGGCCGGGCCCGGGACCGCGGCGAGCGCGGTGCGTGCCCGCGCGGGGTCGAGCACCCCTGAGGGGGTGTCGAGGACCACCGGCTCCGGCATCCCGAGCAGCCACGCGGCGCGCGGCACGCTGTGGTGGACGTTGGCCCCGGTCACGATCCGCACACCGGGGGCGCGTTCGCGGGCGAGTAGCAGGGCGAGCTGGTTGGACTCGGTACCGCCGGTGGTGATCAGCGCGTCGGGCGCCGCCGCCCCGGGGTGGACGAGGCGGGCCAGCGCCGCCGTCACCGCCGCCTCCAGGGCGGTCGCCGCGGGGGCCTGGTCCCAGGAGTCCATCGAGGGGTTCAGCGCGCTCGCGGCCAGGTCGGCGGCCGCGGCCACGGCCAGCGGCGGGCAGTGCAGATGTGCGGCGCAGAACGGTTCCGCCGGGTCCGCCGCGCCTTCCGCGGTCAGCCGCACCAGCGTCCGCAGCGCCTCCTGCACCCCGGTCCCGTGCTCGGGCAGCGCCTCTCCCAGGGTCTGCGCGACCCGCGCGGCGACCGCCTCCGGCCCGCCCGCGGGCAGGGGTCCCGCGCGCCGCGCGGCACCCTCCGCGAGCGCGTCCAGCACCACCCCGAGCAACGGTCGCAGCCGGCCCGGCCCTCCCCTGCCGCCGGCGAGCTGAGGTGACACGGCCTGGCACCCTCCGAGAACACAGCGATCACCGCCGCGCGACCCGTCCGCGCGGTCCGGACTGCGTAACGACGCCGCCCGCGCGGGGATGCTGCCCCGACCTCGAAGTACCCCTCATCGGACCCGCAGTTTGCGCGCACGCGGGCGCGGGGGCGAGGGCACGTCAGGCGCGCCCTCGCCCCGGGAGTGAGCGGTCACGCGCCCCGCACGCGCAGGGCGCGGGCCAGGTCGTCGAGCTGGTCGACGAGCCTGCGCCGCAGGGCGGGGGTGGGAGCGGGGTCGGCGGAGCGGACGCAGGCCTCCCCGAGGGCGAGGACGGAGGCGTCCACGACCGGGAGGGGGAAGGCCCAGCGGCCGGCGGCGTCGGCCAGCGCGGGCCCCCGGCGGGCGGCGAGGGCGACGGCGGCCGGGTAGTAGCGGGGCACGTAGTCGCCGAGGAGGGCGAGCTGCTCGGGCTGCCAGAAGCCCTGGGCGGTCGCGGTGAACAGGTAGTTGGAGAGCGTGTCGTCCTCGAACATCGAGGTCCAGGCCTCCCGCTTGGCCTCCGCGTCGGGCAGCGCGGCCCGGCAGCGGGCGGCGCCCTCCCGGCCGGTGGCGCTGGGGTCGCGCTCGAGTTCCGCGTCGATGTCGGCGCGGTCGGCGGCGCCCAGGACGCTGAGCCGGGTGAGGATCTGCCAGCGCAGTTCGGGGTCGAGCGGCGGCCCGTCCGGCAGGGTCCCGGCGGTGAGCCAGCCGCGCAGCTCGGCCGGGTCGGTGACGGCGGTGATGAGTTCGCGGGCGGCGGCGAGCCGCATGCCGGGGTCCTCGTGGCGGAGCAGCTCGCGGGTGAGGGCCTCCAGTACGGCGAGGGCCCCGGGCCGCTGCCCGGCGGGCAGGTACCGGTCGGCGAGCTGGACGCGGGCGAAACCGAGCACGCCCTGCACCACGGCGAGGTCGGTCTCGTGCGGCAGGTGGGCGCGGGCCACGTCCAGGTAGGCGGCCGGAGGCAGTTCGCCGTCGCGCACCATGTCACGGGCGGCGTTCCACACCAGGGCCCGCGCGAGCGGGTCGGGCAGGCCGCTCAGGCCCTGGACGAGGGTGTCCCAGGACCGGGCGTCGAAGCGGATCTTGGCGTACGTCAGGTCCTGGTCGTTGAGCAGCACCAGGTCCGGGCGCGGCCCGGGCCGTGTCGCGGCGGCCTCGGCGCCCGCGGGGACATCGGTCTCGAAGCGTTCGCGCAGCACGAGCCGCGCCGGGTCCGCGGGGTCGCGGTCGTACGCGGCGACCGCGATGCGGTGCGGGCGCTCGCCCACACGGACCACCTCGGGCCGCCAGCCTCCGTCGGCCTCGGCCGGGACGGGGGTGAGGGTGTCGACGCCGGTGGTGCGCAGCCAGCGGTCGGCCCAGGCGTGCACGTCCCGGTCGGTGGCGGAGGCGAGGGAGTCGATGAAGTCGGCGAGGGCGGCGTTGCCGAACCGGTGCCGGGAGAAGTGCTCGTTGATGCCGGCCAGGAAGTCCTTGCGGCCGAGCCACGTCACGAGCTGGCGCAGGGCGGAGGCGCCCTTGGCGTACGAGATGCCGTCGAAGTTGAGCAGCGCCGACGCGGTGTCGGGGACGGCCTCGGGGTCCGGGGCGACGGGATGGGTGGAGGGGCGCTGGTCGGCGTCGTAGCCCCAGCCCTTGCGGGCGACCGCGAAGTCGGTCCAGGTGTCGGTGAAGCGGGTGGCCTCGGAGAGCACCTGGTAGCCCATGTACTCGGCGAAGGACTCGTTCAGCCAGATGTCGTCCCACCAGCGCAGCGTGACGAGGTCGCCGAACCACATGTGGGCCATCTCGTGGGCGACGACCATGCCGCGGGTCTGCCGCTCGGCGTCGGTGACGGCGGACCGGAAGACCATCTCGTCGCGGAAGGTGACCAGGCCGGGGTTCTCCATCGCGCCCGCGTTGAACTCCGGGACGAAGGCCTGGTCGTAGGAGTCGAACGGATAGGGCTCCGCGAACAGTTCGTGGTAGCGGTCGAAGCAGCGCCGGGTGATGTCGAAGAGCTCCTCGACATCGGCGTCGAGGTGGGGCGCCAGCGAGCGCCGGCAGTGCAGTCCGAAGGGCAGGCCGGCGTGCTCGGTGCGCACCGAGTGCCAGGGGCCCGCGGCGACCGCGAGCAGGTAGGTGCTGATGCGCGGGGTCGGCGCGATCCGCCAGTGGCCCTCGGCCTCGCCGGTGCGCTCGGCGACTCCGTTGCCGAGGACGGTCCACGCGGGCGGCGCGGTGACGGTGACCTCGAAGACGGCCTTGAGGTCGGGCTGGTCGAAGGCGGCGACCACGCGCTGCACGTCGTCCAGGAAGAGCTGGGTGTACAGGTAGGTCTCGCCGTCCGCCGGGTCGGTGAAGCGGTGCATGCCCTCCCCGGTGCGCGAGTAGCGCATGTCGGCCTCGATCCGCAGCTCGTGCGGGCCTTCCGTGAGCCCGGTGAGCGGCAGCCGGTTGTCCTCCAGGGCGGCGGGGTCGAGGGCGTGGCCGTCGAGCACGGCGCGGTGCAGGGCGGCGGGCTTGAGCTCGACGAAGGTGTCGCCGTCGGCGAGGGCGGTGAACCCGATGACGGTGGTGGAGCCGAACACGTCGGCGCCGCGGGTCAGGTCCAGGTCGACGGCGTAGGTGTGGACGTCGAGGAGCCGGGCGCGGGTCTCGGCCTCGGCACGGGTGAGAGCAGGCATGCCGCCATGCTGCCTCATGGGCCGTGCGACCCGCACGGGAGTTCCCCCGCCCGGTCCGGCGGCCGTGCCGGGCGTCAGGAGGAGCGGACCGCGGCGGCGTCGACGATCAGGCTGTCGCCCTGGCCGCGGGTGCAGGTGATCAGGCGCAGGGAAGGGCCTCCGGCGCCGGTGGACCAGGCCTCGGCGGGCCGGGAGCGGCCCGGGACCCGGACGACCCGGGTGACCGTGAAGCGGGCGCGGCTCCCGTCGCGGCGGGTGACCACGACCGTGTCCGCGGGACGCAGGTCGCCGAGGTCGTGGAAGACCCCGCGGCCGCTCCCGGTGTCGTGGTGGCCGACCATCACGGCGGTGCCGGGGTCGCCGGGCGCGGCGCTGCGGTCGTACCAGCCGGCCCAGCGGCGGCCCTCCTCGGCGCCCGGCGTCTGCAGGCTGCCGTCGTCGTTGAGCCCGAGGTCCAGGACGCGGGCGTGGACCCAGGCGCGGGCTATGTCGAGGCGTACGGGGGTGTGGCCCGCCGGGTCGGCGGCGCGCGCGGAGGTGCTGCCGTGCACGACGGCGTCGGCGCGTCCCGAGCCGGTGCGCCAGACGGCCCAGGCGGTCCCCGCGGCGGCCGCGACGAGCAGGGCGAGGGCGAGCACGTTGACCCGCCGGTGGGCCGTCGTCACGGGGCCGCCCACGGGCTCACCGAGGGTGGACCGCGTAGCGCACGCCCCACACGCCCAGCGCCAGCAGTCCCGCGAACACCGCCGTGAGCGGGCCGCACACGACGGCCGCGCAGCACACGAGGAGGGTGACCCCGGCGGCGAGGGCGGCGGGCATCAGGGGCACGGGCAGGGCATGCATCGCGGCGGGTCCTTCGCGGCTGGCGGCTACGTCGACGGTCCCCAGGGTACGGAGCCGGGTGCGTGCCGCGCCTCCCCCGGCCGTCCCTGTCGGTATCCACCGAAAGTATGGTCCCGGCCGCGGGCCTTGCACCTCAGGTATGACAGCGGGCAGGCTCGCCGGATGATCGCCACCTTGCAGCTCACCGTGATCGACTGTCCCGACGCGCGGGCGCTGGGCGCCTTCTACCAGGGCATCCTCGGCGGAGCCCTGGACGGCTCCGACCCTTCCTGGGTGACCCTGACGGCACCGGGCGGCACGCGCTTCGCGTTCCAGGAGGTGCTCTTCCACCGCCCGCCGCAGTGGCCGGACCCGGAGCACCCGCAGCAGTTCCACCTCGACTTCGAGGTGCCCACCCGCGCGGACGTCGAACGGGCCCAGGGAGAGGTCGTCGCCCTGGGCGCGACCTTCCTCCACGACAGCGGCGGCGAACACAGCGGTTTCCGCGTCTTCGCCGACCCGGCAGGCCACCCCTTCTGCCTCTGCTACGGCCAACTCCCCCCGCCCCCGGCCCCCGCAGCGCTCTGACCGGCCGCGGCCCCCGCAGCGCCCTCGCGGCTGCCGGAGGCCGAGCGCGCGGGCACCCGAAGACCCCCGCGCCGGGCCCTGCCGCATGCGGGTGACCCCGCGTCCCCGGGAGTCACCCCCGCAGCGCCCTCGCGGGCGCCGGAGTCCGGGCGCGCGGGCGCCCGAAGGAGCCTCCCCGCGCCTTGGCCTGCCCGCACACCGGGCGCGAGCGCAGCGCTCGGCCCACGCAGGCGGTCACACGGACACGGTCCGGGCCCACGCCCGGCCCGTACCGCATCCGCGTCCCCGGGAGTCACCCCCGCAGCGCGTCGCGGGCGCCGGAGGCCGAGCGCGCGCGGGCACCCCAAGCCGCCCCCGCGGCTTCGCCGGCCCGCACACCGGGCGCGAGCGCAGCGCTCGGCCCACGCCACGCGGAGGCGGAGGCGGACGGCCCGCGGATGGTCCCCTCCCCCGCGTGCCAGGCTCGGCAGTTCACCACGTCAGGCCGATCCGGGGTGGTGATCGCAGCGCTCGGCCCGCGCCGCCCGCGGGCCCGAGGCCTCACAGGGACGGCCGCGCTGCCGCGATGCGCACCGCGGGCGTTGCCGACCGCCCGGCGGGGCCGCGCCACCGCGACATACCGGGGTTCCGGACGGTTCCGGCCCGCCCCGCGGGCACCCGCATCAGCCGGATGTCGGCGGTCACTTGTACGGTGTCCGTACGTCGACGCGTCCGGGGGGATCGGCCGGGGGCGAACGGATTCGGCCGAGGGGGACGGACGGCATGGTGGCGGGGGCGCACGCGTACGAGCCGGTGGAGCACGATCCGCAGGATCCGGAGGCGGTGCGCCGGGTGACGTATGTGCTCTTCCTGCCGGACGGGCGCTGCGCGGTCCCCGCGCAGGGCCACGGCGGCGCGGGCCTGCGGCTGCCGTCGGGGCGGGTGCTGCCGGGCGAGGACTGGGTGCTCGACACCTCCGAGCGGGTGCCGCTGATGACCGCCGGCTTCCTGCGGCAGCGCGTGCACCCCTTCGCCTACGACGGCGTGGAGCTGCGGCTGTACGCCTGGCTGGACGGCGACCGTTACCGCGGCCGGCGGCCGCACACCCGGGTGGAGCTGTTCACCGGGACCCCGCAGGAGGTCGCCGCGCGGCTGGCGGACCGCACCGAGCGGCGGGCGGTGCTGGACGCCGCGCGCTCCTTCCGGGAGCAGGACGACGCCTCGTGGTTCGCGGACAACCTGCGGCTGATCCAGCCCGCCTATCTGCGGGCGGCGACCGCCGAGGGCGGCTCCGGCTTCGGCGGCGGCCCGCAGGAGTGGCGGGCGCGCCGGTCGATGGTGGTGGACGCGCTGCACCGGGACGGCGCCTTCCTCGACATCGGCTGCGCCAACGGGCTGCTGATGGAGTCGGTGCGGACGTGGGCCGCCGAACGCGGCCGGGCGATCGAGCCGTACGGGCTGGACATCGCGCCGGGGCTGGCGGAGCTGGCACGGCGGCGGCTGCCGCAGTGGGCGGACCGGATAGCCGTGGGCAACGCGCTGGACTGGCGGCCGGCCGGCGGCCGACGCTTCACCTTCGTGCACGTCCTCGTGGACTGCGTGCCGCCGGCGAGGCTCGGCGGACTGCTGCGCCGGCTGCTCGCCGAGCTGGTGGAGCCGGGCGGGCGGCTGCTGGTGAGCGCCTACCAGCCGGCCGGCGGAGAGGCGCCGGGCGCGGCGGAGCGGCTGGCGGCGCTGGGGATGCCGGTGGCCGGTTCGGCGTCCGGTACGGGACCGGATCGCACGGCGACAACGGCGTGGCTGGACGCGTAGGCTCGTAGCGTCGCACCGCTTGGGGGAGGCGCCGTGGGCGAGCCGTCGTCCAGCCCGATCGAGCACGGCTTTCCGCACCTGGAGAAGGTGCGGTCCGCCCTGACCGCGCTCTACCGCAGGCTGTCGTACGACACCGTGAGCCGGTTCGCGGCGAGCGTCCGCCCCGAGGCCGTGGAGTTCCCGCCGGACGAGGACCTGCACCTGGGCGCGCAGCGGGTGGCCGGGGTCATCGTGCGGCACTTCCGGCTGCCCGAGGCCCGCATGGTGGTGAGCTTCCGCGACATGACGCACGCGGGCAACGTGGAACTGGCCTCCGGCCCGGAGTACTTCGTGGAGCTGCACGACCGCTTCCGCGAGGACCGGCGCGACGTGGGCGCGGCGCTGGCGCACGAGGTCATGCACGTGTACCTGCACCGGCTCGGCCTGGAGTTCCCCGGGACGCGGGACAACGAGATCCTCACGGACACCGCGACCGCCTACCTCGGCGCGGGCTGGCTGCTGCTGGACTCCTACCGGGAGGAGCCGGCGCTGTTCGGCGACCGGGTGACGATGGCGGCGTCGAAGCTGGGCTACCTCACCCCGGAGGAGTTCGGGTACGTCCTGGCCAAGCGCGCACTGGCCTTCGGCGACGACATCGAGCCCTGGCTGACCGGCCCGCGGGCCCGCGACGCCTACCGGGACGGCCTCGGGCTGGCCCGCGACGACCTGCGGAACGCGCCGCTGCTGGGCTGCGGCTGGGCGAACCGCCGGCGCTACGCCCACGACCGCCGCCGCGGAGCCGCGCACCCGGTGGCCGGTTACGCCTTCGAGGGCGAGGCGCCGATGCGGGTGTCCTTCCCCTGCCCCACCTGCCACCAGCGCATCCGGGTCCCGGTGCGCGGCCGGGTGAAGGCACGGTGCGGGCTGTGCCGCACCGTGCTGGAGTGCGACACCTGAGCCGGTGCCCCGGCGGGGTGCGGCGTGCCGGTCAGGCGCGGGCCGGCGCCGTCTCGCGCAGGAAGTCCAGCAGCGCCGTGTTGACCTCGGCCGGGCGCTCCTGCTGCGTCCAGTGGCCGCAACCGGGGAGCACGACGGGCTCGCGCAGCGTCGGGTAGAGCTGCGGCAGCACCGCGAGGAGGTCGGAGGCGCCGGGGAGGGCGTGGACGACATCGCGGTCGCCGGTGACGTAGAGGCCCGGGACCTGGAGGGTCGCACCGCTCCAGGGCGCGGTCAGCCGCCAGTTGCGGTCGAGGTTGCGGTACCAGTTGAGTCCGCCGGTGAAGCCCTGGGGCCCGTACTCGGCGGCGAAGGTGGCGACGTCCTCCTCGGTGAGCCAGGCCGGCAGTTTCTCCGGATCGCCGACGAGGTCGAGGAACCCGCCTCCCGGCGGGACCAGCGGCTCGGCGGGGACCGGGTCGTTGGCCGGGTTGTCGCCGGAGGCGCCGTACAGGAAGCGGCGGAAGGTGGAGTCCGGGTCGGCGGCGAACTCGGCGTCGGCGACGCCGGGTTGCGCGAAGTAGTTCCAGTAGAAGCGCCCGTCGTAGCGCTCCTGCATGGCGACCAGCGGGGGCGTGTCCCCGCTGCGCGGGGTCGGTGGGACGCTCAGCCCGGCCACGGCCCGTACGACGTCGGGGCGCAGCATCGCGGTGTGCCAGGCGACGGGGGCGCCCCAGTCGTGGCCGACGACGACGGCCGTGTCCTCTCCGAGGGCGTGGATCAGCCCGATCACGTCGCCGACCAGGTCCAGCACGGTGTACGCGTCGACGGCCTCGGGGCGGTCGCTGCGCCCGATGCCCCGCTGGTCGGGCGCGACCACCCGGTAGCCCGCGGCGGCGAGCGGTCCGAACTGGTGGCGCCAGGAGTACCAGCACTCGGGGAAGCCGTGCAGCAGCACGACGAGGGGTCCCTCGCCCTCCTCCGCGATGTGGAGCCGGATACCGTTCACTTCGGCAAAGCGGTGTTCGACCATGACGTTCAGGCTATGCCCACGGTGCCCCGGCCGCGCCGCCGGAATTGGCCACTCGGCGGGCCGGCCCGCGGGTCCCCGGGTCAGGGGGTGACGATGGCGAAGTCCCGGTCGGGGCCGTCCAGCAGGCCGACGAGGGTGGTCACCACCTTCAGGTCGCCCTCGTGCTCGATCCCGTCGAAACGTCCGCCCGCCAGGAGTCGTTGCAGTTCGGGCCGGGTCAGGGTGAGGGTGAGGTCGGCGTGCCGGTTGGGGCGGCCGTCCTGGGTGGAGTAGTGGGTGAGCGCCCCGTTGGAGAGGGTGAGGTGCCAGGTGCGGTGCTCGTCGGTGAGCCGCCAGTCGATGGTGAGGTGGGTGTCCCAGGCCCGGGGGCCGTTGACGCGGATGGCGAGCGAGTCGATCAACTGATCGACCGTCAGGGCCGCGGTGAGATCGGGGCCGGGGGTCGCGGTCGGGGTGGGGCTGATGCCGTCGCGCAGTTCCTTGGCGCCCATCAGGTAGAAGTTCCGCCAGGGACCGTTCTCGCAGCCGTGGCCCAGCCGGACGTAGACGGCGGCCAGTTCACCGCGCGCCGTGGTGTGCCCGGGGTCGGCGAAGACGGCGTGGTTGAGCAGGGTCGCGGCGAAGCGCAGGTCGCCCGCGTCGGCGTACTCCCCCGCCTTGGCGACGGTGGCGTCGACCCCGCCGAGGCAGTCGACGTACCGGCGCGCCTCCTCGGCCGGCGGGTGCTCCCACAGGTGGGCGGGGTTGCCGTCGAACCAGCCCATGTAGCGCTGGTAGACCGCCTTCACGTTGTGGCAGAGGGAGCCGTAGTAGCCGCGGTTGGCGTGGAGGCGCTCCAGGGCGGGCGGCAGCCGCAGCTCCTCGGCGATCTCGCTGCCGGTCATGCCCTGATTGAGCAGCCGCAGCGTCTGGTCGTGGAGGTAGGCGTACAGGTCGCGCTGGTGGGCCAGCAGCCGGTGGATGTTCTCCCGCCCCCAGGTGGGCCAGTGGTGGGAGGCGATGACGACGTCGACGGAGTTGCCGAACAGCACCAGCGACTCGTTGAGGTACTGGGCCCACTGGCGGGCGTCGCGGACCTGGGCGCCGCGCAGGGTCAGGATGTTGTGCATGGTGTGGGTGGCGTTCTCCGCCATGCACAGCACGCGCTTGCCCGGCAGCACGAAGTTCATCTCGGCGGGCGCCTCGGTGCCGGGAGTGAGCTGGAAGACGATGCGGACGCCGTCGAGGGTCTCGTCCTGCCCGGTGCGGGTGACGGAGACGGTCGGCCGGATCAGGGCGATGGCGCCGGTGGACACGGTCTGCCCGAGCCCGCAGCCGATCTGGCCCGCGGGGCCCTTGGGCAGTTCCGAGCCGTACATGTAGACGGCGCGGCGGTTCATCGCGGTGCCGGCGTAGACGTTCTCGCTGGCGGCGTGCTCCAGGAAGCCGGCCGGGGCGAGGACCGGGACCGGGTCGTGGCCGTAGGGGAGGACGCCGCGGGCGCCGCCGAAGTGGTCGACGTGGCAGTGGGTGTAGATGAGCGCGGTGACCGGGCGGTCGCCCCGGTGCTCGCGGTAGAGCGCCAGGGCGGCGGCCGCGGCCTCGGTGGAGTGCAGCGGGTCGATGACCACGACCCCGCGGTCGCCCTCCACGAGTGTCATGTTGGACAGGTCCAGGCCGCGGACCTGGTAGACGCCCTCGACGACCTCGAACAGACCCTGTTTCGCCGCGAGCCGGCTCTGCCGCCACAGGCCCGGGTGGGCGGTGTCGGGGCAGGGGCCCTGCAGGAAGGAGTAGGCGTCGTTGTCCCAGACCACCCGGCCGTCGTCGGCGGTGACGCGGCCGGGCGTCAGGGCGCCGAGGAAGCCGCGGTCGGCGTCGGCGAAGTCCGTGGTGTCCTCGTGGTCGGGGGGCGCGAGAGCGGTCATGGGAACACAATCCCAGCGATTCGCACCTTTTGTCTCGTTCATCTGCGCCACCAGCGGCGCAGCACCTCCTCGGCGGGTTTGCCGTGCGGGGTGTACGCCAGCCGCCGCGGTGTCTCGCCGCTGTCCGGCCAGTCGTCCCACATCCACCAGCACACCCCGGCCCACCAGCGCTCCCCCTCCAGGGCGCCGAGCAGCGCCTGGTAGGCGGCGGCCTGTTCGTCGTCGGCCGGGCGCGCGCTGACCGTCCAGGACCAGGGGGCCGTGGTCGTGCCGCGCTGGCTGACGTAGCCGGCCTCGGTGAACAGCACGCGGCGGTGCCGGCGGGCGGAGAAGGCGGCGAGCTCCCGGGCGATCGGCCGCCAGGCGGCACGCAGCCGGCCGACGTCGGTGGTGGCGTGACCGGCGAGCGGCCAGTACGCGTCGACGCCGATCAGGTCGAGGTCGTCCCAGAAGGGGACGTGCGCGTACTCGTCGTAGTTGGCGGCGTAGACCAGCGGTCCTCGGTAGTCCCGCCGGACGGCGCGGATGACCGCCCGCCAGGGGGCGCCGTCCCGCGAGGTGCCGGCCAGTTCGGTGCCGACGCAGACCTGCTCGACCCCGAGGTCCTCGGCCAGCCGCGCGTAGTGGGTGATGAAGCGGGTGTACGCGGCGAACCAGGCGGCGCGGTCGGCGGGCCGGATCCGCGCGCGGTCCTGGTCGCCGGGGAGGTCGACGTGCGGTTTGAGCAGCACCTTGAGCCCGGCGGCATGGGCCTCGCGGACGATCCGGCGCAGCGAGGCGTCGCTCGCGGTCTCTCCTGTGGTGTGCATCGACGCGTCGCCCGGTGCCGACTGGTACCAGGTGGGGGTGAGTGACACCCAGCCCGCCCCGGTGGCCGCGATGTCGCGCAGGTAGCGGCCGGCGGCGGGGCTGTCGTAGTCCTCGGCGGCCCAGGACGGCAGGGCGATCCCCCGCAGCCGGGAGGCCCCCGCGCCGGCCGGCGCGGGCGCGGGCGAGGAGGGGACGGTGGTGCATCCGGCGGTGACGGCGAGGACCGCCGCCGCCAGGATGGCGGCGGCGGTCCTCCGGATCAGGGTCACGTGAGCGCCGCGGGGCTGACGAAGGTGTAGCCGAGGGCGCGGATGCCGTCGACCGTCTCCTGGAGCGGCTGGACCGGGTTGTAGGGGTGGTAGAAGAAGCTGGCGAAGCCGTCGCGCACGGCGAGGTTCGCCTTGGCCGAGGCGATCAGGTCGGCGGGCAGCCGGGCCGGGTGGTTGTTGTACGCCTGGGGTTCGTAGTTGCCGATGTTCTCGGGCAGCACGGTGGTGCCGTACACGTCCTTCACCACGTAGGGGAAGAACTGGCCGATGAAGCGGTTGGGATCCCCCGCGGTACCGCTCAGCGTCCCGGAGAAGTACAGGGAACGCTCCAGGCGGGCCGTGTAGTTCTGCGCGAAGACCTTGTAGTCGGTGGCGGAGGCGGCGTAGTGCGGGGTGGTCCACAACTTCGGCGTCGGCAGCCCGGCGAGGAGGAACTGGGCCAGGCTCAGGGTGACCCGGGTCTGCGCCCACAGCGCGGAGTCCTCGGCGACCGGGCCGTCGTAGACCACGTTGTCGGCGCTGTCGACGTGGGCCCGGTAGAACTCGAAGTCGTCACCGGAGACGCCGTCGTAGGGGTTGGCGACGGTGCCGTACTGGTGGGTGTAGCCGTGGTTCATCAGGACGGCGCCGCGCGCCAGCATGTACTTCAGCGCGGAGACCACCTGCGGGCGCTGGACCAGGGTGACGGTCTCGGCACGGCCGTTGTTGTAGGTGCCGTGCGGGTCGGTGTGGACGGGGATGACGTTGATGCCGTACGGGATCCTCTGCGCGTAGAGGTAGTCGGCCGTCGCCCGCAGTTCGGCCGGGTCGGAGTCGGGGCTGATGTCCTCCAGCCGCAGCAGTGCCCGGTGCCGCTCGGGGGTGTTCGGCGCGAGGGCGTCGAAGAGCAGGTCCTCGAAGGCGATGACGCGGTCGCTCTCGGAGACGTAGGCGAACGGGATCTCGCCGACGTAGGTGAGGTTGCCTGAGCGCACCGCCCACGGGAAGGACGCGCCGGTGGCCGTGTCGACCGCCTGGGCCAGCGGGGTCACCGCCGGGTAGCCGGGCCCGGTCAGGATGGCGGGGCGCAGCACGCCGCCGTCCTGGCCCGCCGGGACCTTCCGGGTCAGGGTCTGGTTCCGGTACGTCACCTGCGTGACGGAGGCGGGGTCGAAGTACGACGTGCTGGGGTCCCAGCCGTAGGTGTTCTGGAACTGGGTGACCCCGGTGGCGTTCGCCAGTGACCAGATGTTGTCGCCGACCCAGGTCACCGGGTGGGTGGTGGTGACGACGTCCTGGTAGAACGCGGCCGGGACGGCGTCGGGGACGCTGCCGCCGTAGTACGTGGAGCCGAGGTAGACGGTCGCCGTGTACTGGTTCACCATGCCGGCGGTGTACTGCTGGACCGGCTTGGCGGTCACCGTGCCGAAGTGGCCGGCGAGGTTGGCGGTGGCCATGGCGTACAGCTCACCGAGCTGTCCGTAGGGCCCCGCGGTGTCGTAGAGCACGAGTGCCGAGGTGCCGGCGGCCACGGCGGCCGGCTTCGCGAGCAGGGCGGCGCGGGTGGCCGGCCGCTCCGCGGCGGCCTCCCGGGCCGGGCCCTCGGCGCGGCGGTCGCGGTCGGCGGCGAGCTGGGACTTCGCCCACGCGGCGAGGTCGATACTGCCGACGCCCGAGCGGCCGCCGAGGCTCTCGCCGTGCCGGTGGTGGCGGCCGCCGGGATCGGCTGCCGGGACGCGGCCCGCGGCATCGGCCGGGACGGTCAGGAATGCGGCGCCCATGAGCGACGCGACGAGCATGACGACGACGGAGACCCGGGACTTCCGTGGTCTCCCGATGCGGGATTGCATGTTTCCCCCCATTGCACCGAATGAACAGGCCGCTGATTGTTCAGACCGTCAATGCCCGCTGTCAACCGGATCATCGGATGTACAGTTCGTTCGATTGTTCATTCCATTACCGCGGCCAATCCCACTCGGAAGGGTGAATGACCTTCCAGCTTCACCCTCCTCACCTGGGAAAACGCAAGGCGTGCCGGACCGGCTCTCTCACGGGTGACGCCGCGGACGATGATCCTCTAAAAGTATCTGCTAACTTCCCTGAGGGAGTTTCGGCTCGACTTCGGAGCCGGAGCACATTGGGGGGAACTCACTCATGTACGGAAGGCCCGCACTGGGCACAATGCTGCCTCTTGCCGGTATGGCAGAGGCGACGAGAACCGTTCCTGGCATTCCGTTCGCCAGGGTTTTACAAATAGCAGCAGGAATGGGCTTCCTGCTGTACTGCCTGATCGCGTTCGGTCTGATCGCCGCACGACTGTGGCTGCACCGGCCGCTCGGACGGCCCGCCGTCCGGCCCTCGGCCCCGCAGCTCCCCGGGGGCGGCGGATGATCTCCCGGATCCCGCTCTGGGCCGCGACCGCGCTGATCGTGATGGCCGGTGCCTACAACACCGTGCTCTTCCTGCTCTCCAGACGGCGGATCCGCAGGTCCCGCCGCCCCGGCACACCCCGCTTCTACGTCTTCCTGCTGGCCTGCCTCAACGAGGAGAAGGTCATCGGCGAGAGTCTGGCGCGCATCACCTCACTGCCCGCCGACAGCTTCATGGCCCTGGTCATCGACGACGCCTCCGAGGACCGCACGGCCGATGTCGTCCGCACCGCCGCCACGAGCAGCGAGCGGGTCCGGCTCTACCGGCGCCAACTGCCCGACGCCCGGCGCGGCAAGGGCGCGGCGCTCAACGCCGGCGTACGCCATCTGCGGTCCTCGGGACTGCTCGGCGACCGCGACCCGCACGACGTGATCATCTGCGTGGTCGACGCCGACGGCCGGCTGGACCCGCACACCCTGCAGTCCGTGGACCCGTACTTCGACGACCCGGCCACCGGCGCCGTCCAGATCGGCGTGCGGATGTACAACCGCCACCTGGGCCTGCTCGCCCGGCTCCAGGACATGGAGTTCGTCGTCTACGGCGACGTCTTCCAGAGTGCCCGGCGCTTCATCGGCAGCGTGGGCATGGGCGGCAACGGGCAGTTCATGCGGCTGTCCGCGCTGGACTCGCTGGGCGGCGCCGGCCCGTGGAGCGACAGCCTCACCGAGGACCTCGACCTGGGCGTCCGGCTCATCGCCCGCGGCTGGCGCAACCAGTACTGCACCACCGCCGCGGTCTCCCAGCAGGCCGTGCTCGACGTGCGCCGGCTGGTGCGGCAGCGCTCCCGCTGGTTCCAGGGCCACCTGCAGTCGGCGAACCTCGTTCCGCTGATCCTGCGCGAGGTCGCCACCCGCCCGGCCCTCGACCTGCTGTACCACCTGTCCAGCCCGGTGCTGATCCTGCTCACCTCGCTGCTGCCGCTGTCCTTCCTGATCGCCCTCGCCGGCACCGTCGCCGCGTCCGTGCGGTCCGGCCACGCGCTCGTGTCGCCGATGTGGCTGCTCGGCCCGTACGTGCTGTCCTTCACCGCGGCCTATGTGTACGGGTTCGTCTACGCCAAGCGCGAGCGCACCCTCGGGCTGGTGCGCTCGGTCCTGGTCGCGCACGTTTTCATCCTCTACGGCTACATCTGGTTCGCCGCCGGATGGTGGGGCCTGTGGCGGATGGTCACCGGGAAGCGCACCTGGCTGAAGACCGCCCGCACCTGACACGCACCGCTCGTTCCCGTCGCCCACCGACCCACCGCACACCGCACACCGTCCCAGGGGGATCCATGTCCGCACGCTCCGCCGATGCGCCCGATGTTCCGGGCACCATCCGCGCGATGCTCGTCCTCGGCACCAGGCCGGAGGTGATCAAGCTGGCCCCCGTGGCCCGCGCGATGGCCGCCTCCGACCTCTTCGAACCGCTGGTGGTCACCACCGGGCAGCATCGCGAGATGCTCCACCAGATGCTGGACCTGCTCCGGGTCCCGGCCAGGACCGGCCTGGACGTGATGCGTGAGCGCCAGCAGCTGTCCGAACTGACCGCCCGTCTGGTGGAGGGTCTGGGCGAGGTCATCCGGGGCGACCGCCCGGATCTGGTCGTCGTCCAGGGCGACACCACCACCGCGCTGGCCGGGGCACTGGCCGCCTTCTACGAGCGGGTGCCCGTCGCCCACGTCGAGGCGGGCCTGCGCACCGGCGTCCTCGACAACCCCTTCCCCGAGGAGCTCAACCGGCGCCTCATCGGGCGCATCGCCCGCTGGCACTTCGCGCCCACCGCGCGGGCCGCCGGCCACCTGCGCGCCGAAGGGACCCCGGACACCCAGGTGTTCGTCACCGGCAACACCGTCATCGACAACCTGCTGTGGGTGATCGGCGAGGGCGTGGGCCGCAGCGCCTTCCCCGGCACCGGCCGCCGCCGGGTGCTGCTGACGCTGCACCGCAGGGAGAACCAGGGCGAGCGCATGCGCGCGATGGGCAGGGCGCTGCGCCGCCTGGGCGAGCGCGGTGACGTGGAGATCCTGCTGCCGCTGCACAAGAGCCCGGCCGTCCGCGAGGCCCTGCTCCCCGAACTGACCGGCCACCACGCGGTCCACGTCGTCGAGCCGCTGGGCTACCCGGACTTCGCGGCCACCCTGGCCGACTGCGAGCTGGTGCTCACCGACTCCGGCGGCATTCAGGAGGAGGCACCCGGTCTCGGCAAGCCCGCCCTGGTGCTGCGCACCACCACCGAGCGGCCCGAGGCCGTCGAGGCGGGCGCCGCCCGGCTCATCGGCACCGACCCCGAGGCGATCCTCGGCGCGGCGACCCGGCTGCTGGACGACCCGGCGGAGTACCACCGCATGGCGACCGCCGGCAATCCCTTCGGCGACGGGCTCGCGGCCGATCGCATCCTCGCCCAACTGGCCGAGGACTTCGGGGAGTTCGGCACGGACGTACGCGGTGGAGCCCTGCGCGGCGAACTCGCCGCGGCCGCTGCGCCGCCCCGGGCCGCGGAGCCGTACTCCAGGGCATGACCACCGCGCCCCGGTCCCTCGCGTCCGGGCCCCTCCCCCTCCCGCGGCGGAGGGGCCGCCGGCCTGCCGGGCTCGCGCTGGTGCTGCTGCTGGTGGTGGGCGGCGTCGTGTACGCCTGCACCGGGCCCGGCGCGGCGGCCCCCGGCTGGGAGGACGGCTCGGTGCACGGCCGCTGGCTGTCGGTGTACGACGGGTACGGCGACAACCGCGGCGACGACACCTCGCTGACGCTCTCCCCCGCCCCCTCGACCCGCCCCGACGAGACGCACGCCGGGCTGGTGGTCAGCACCGAGCGGTACACCGACATGACCTGGTCGGCGCACATGCGGGCGCTGCGCCGGCTGCGCTCCCCCGCGCCCAACCCGTGGGAGGTGCCCTGGCTGGTGTGGGGGTACAGCGACCCCGAGCACTTCTACTACGTCACCCTCAAGCCCAACGGCTGGGAACTGGGCAAGCGCGACCCCGCCTACCCCGGCGGCCAGCGCTTCCTGGCGACCGGCCCGGCGCCGTTCCCCCCGGGCCCGTGGTACGAGGTCGGGGTGGAGCAGCGCGGTGCCACGCTCACCGTCACGGTGGCCGGGCGCTTCCTGACCTCGTTCACCGACGCCGAACGGCCCTACACGAGCGGCAGCGTGGGCGCGTACACCGAGGACGCGCAGGCCGGCTTCGCCGGTATGCAAGTGCGGCGCCTGCCCTCGGCCGGGTGGTGAGGGCAGGCGCCGCCTTCCGTTCCGTACGCCGTTGTACGGGACAGCTCTCTTCTTCCTCGCGGGCTCAGACCGTCAGCGGCCGGTCGGTCGGGCGGATCGGGGCGGGCAGCGTGCTGGCGCCGGTCAGGAAGCGGTCCACCGCGCTGGCCGCGGAGCGGCCCTCGGCGATGGCCCACACGATCAGCGACTGTCCGCGGCCGGCGTCACCGGCGACGAAGACGCCCTCGACGTTGGTGGCGAAGTCCTTGTCGCGGGCCACGTTGCCGCGGGCGTCCATCTCCAGGCCCAACTGCTCGACCAGGCCGTTCTTCTGATCGGTGCCGGTGAAGCCCATGGCCAGGGTCACCAGGTCGGCCGGGATGACCTTCTCGGTGCCCGGCTGCGGGACGAACTTCCCGTCCTGGAAGACGACCTCGACCAGGTGCAGCGCCTTGACGTTGCCGTCCTCATCGCCCTCGAACTTCACGGTGTTGACGGCGTAGACCCGCTCACCGCCCTCCTCGTGCGCCGAGGTGACCTTGTACGTCATCGGCATGGTCGGCCAGGGCTGGTGCGCCGGACGGTCGTCGGACGGCCGCGGCATGATCTCCAGCTGGGTGACCGACAGCGCGCCCTGGCGGTGGGCGGTGCCGACGCAGTCCGCGCCGGTGTCGCCGCCGCCGATGACGACCACGTGCTTGCCGGCCGCGGTGATCGGCGGAGTGACGAAGTCGCCCTCCTGCACCTTGTTCGACAGCGGCAGGTACTCCATGGCCTGGTAGATGCCGCGCAGGTCGCGCCCCTCGGCGGGCAGGTCGCGCCACTGGGTGGCGCCGGCGGCGATGACGACCGCGTCGTACCGCTTGCGCAGCTTGGCGCCGTCGAGGTCGCGGCCGATCTCCACACCGGTGCGGAACTTGGTGCCCTCCGCGCGCATCTGCTCGATGCGGCGGTTGATGTGCCGCTTCTCCATCTTGAACTCGGGGATGCCGTAGCGCAGCAGGCCGCCGATACGGTCGGCGCGCTCGTACACCGCGACCGTGTGGCCGGCCCGGGTGAGCTGCTGGGCGGCGGCCAGGCCCGCCGGGCCCGAGCCGATGACGGCGACGGTCTTGCCCGACAGCCGGTCCGGGGGCTGCGGCGTGACGTCGCCGCTGTCCCAGGCCTTGTCGATGATGGTGACCTCGACGTTCTTGATGGTCACCGCGGGCTGGTTGATGCCCAGCACGCAGGCGGACTCACAGGGCGCCGGGCAGAGGCGGCCGGTGAACTCCGGGAAGTTGTTGGTCGCGTGCAGGCGCTCGCTGGCGGCCTTCCAGTCCTCGCGGAAGGCGTAGTCGTTCCACTCCGGGATCAGGTTCCCCAGCGGACACCCGTTGTGGCAGAAGGGGATGCCGCAGTCCATGCAGCGTCCGGCCTGCTGGGTGATGATCGGCAGCAGCCCGCCGGGAACGTAGACCTCGTTCCAGTCCCGCTTGCGCTCCTCGACCGGCCGGGTCGGAGCGGTCTCGCGGGGCGTGGTGAGGAAGCCCTTCGGGTCAGCCATTTGCCGCCTCCATCATCTTCGCGGTGGTCTCGGACTCGGAGAGTCCGGCCTGCTCGGCGGCGTTCTTGGCGGCGAGCACTGCCTTGTAGTCCCTCGGCATGACCTTGCCGAAGCGGGTCAGGGTGTTCCCCCAGTCGGCGAGGAGCTTCTCGGCCACCGTCGAGCCGGTCTCCTCGTGGTGGCGGCGCACCACGTCGTGCAGCCACTTGATGTCGTCCGCGTCCAGGTCCTCGACGTTCACCATGCCGGTGTTGACGCATCCGGGGTCGAGGTCGAGGACGTACGCGATGCCGCCGGACATGCCGGCCGCGAAGTTGCGGCCCGTCGGGCCGAGCACGACCGCCCGGCCGCCGGTCATGTACTCGCAGCCGTGGTCGCCCACACCCTCGGACACCACGGTGGCACCGGAGTTGCGGACGCAGAAGCGCTCGCCGGTGGTGCCGCGCAGGAACAGCTCACCGCCGGTGGCGCCGTACGCGATGGTGTTGCCCGCGATCGTCGAGTACTCGGCCAGGTGGTCGGCGCCCCGGTCCGGGCGGACGACGATCCGGCCGCCGGACAGGCCCTTGCCGACGTAGTCGTTGGCGTCGCCCTCCAGGCGCAGGGTGATCCCCTTGGGGAGGAAGGCGCCGAACGACTGGCCGGCCGAGCCGGTCAGGGTGACGTCGATGGTGTCGTCGGGCAGGCCCGCGCCACCGTACTTCTTCGTCACCTCGTGGCCGAGCATGGTGCCGACCGTGCGGTTGACGTTGCGGATCTTGACCTGGGCGCGCACCGGGTCACCGGTGTGCAGCGCGTCGCCGGCCAGCTCGATGAGCTCCTGGTCCAGCGCCTTGTCCAGGCCGTGGTCCTGCTCGGTGGTGCGGTGCAGCGCGGCACCCTCGGGCAGCTCGGGCACGTGGAAGAGCGGGGCCAGGTCCATGCCCTGTGCCTTCCAGTGGTCGACGGCCGCGGTGGTGTCGATCAGCTCGGCGTGGCCGACGGCCTCCTCGATCGAGCGGAAGCCCAGTTCCGCCAGGAGCTCGCGGACCTCCTGCGCGATGAACTCGAAGAAGTTCACCACGTACTCGGCCTTGCCGGAGAAGCGGTCGCGCAGCACCGGGTTCTGGGTCGCGATGCCGACCGGGCAGGTGTCCAGGTGGCAGACGCGCATCATCACGCAGCCGGAGACCACCAGGGGCGCGGTCGCGAAGCCGAACTCCTCGGCGCCCAGCAGGGCGGCGATGACCACGTCGCGGCCGGTCTTGAGCTGGCCGTCGGTCTGCACGACGATCCGGTCGCGCAGGCCGTTGAGCAGCAGCGTCTGCTGCGTCTCGGCCAGGCCCAGCTCCCACGGGCCGCCCGCGTGCTTCAGGGAGGTCAGCGGGGAGGCGCCGGTGCCGCCGTCGTGGCCGGAGATCAGCACGACGTCGGCGTGGGCCTTGGAGACGCCCGCCGCGACCGTGCCGACGCCGACCTCGGACACCAGCTTCACGTGGATGCGCGCGGCCGGGTTGGCGTTCTTGAGGTCGTGGATCAGCTGCGCCAGGTCCTCGATGGAGTAGATGTCGTGGTGCGGCGGCGGCGAGATCAGGCCGACACCGGGAGTGCTGTGCCGGGTCCTGCCGATCCACGGGTAGACCTTGTGGCCGGGCAGCTGGCCGCCCTCGCCGGGCTTGGCGCCCTGGGCCATCTTGATCTGGATGTCGTCGGCGTTGACCAGGTACTCCGAGGTCACGCCGAAGCGGCCGGAGGCGACCTGCTTGATCGCCGAGCGGCGCTCCGGGTCGTACAGGCGGTCCGGGTCCTCCCCGCCCTCACCGGTGTTGGACTTGCCGCCCAGCTGGTTCATGGCGATGGCGAGCGTCTCGTGCGCCTCGCGCGAGATGGAGCCGTACGACATCGCGCCGGTGGAGAAGCGCTTGACGATCTCGGAGACCGGCTCGACCTCGTCGACCGGGACGGGCTGCCGCTCCTCGTCCTTGAAGCGGAACAGACCGCGCAGCGTCATCAGCCGCTCGGACTGCTCGTTCACCCGGTTCGTGTACTGCTGGAAGATGTCGTAGCGGCGCGAGCGGGTGGCGTGCTGCAGCCGGAAGACCGTCTCGGGGTCGAACAGGTGCGGCTCGCCCTCGCGGCGCCACTGGTACTCGCCGCCGATCTCCAGCCGGCGGTGCGCCGACGCGATGCCGGAGGCGGGGTACGCCTTGGCGTGGCGGGCCGCGACCTCCTGGGCGATCACGTCGATCCCGGCGCCGCCGATCTTGCTGGTGGTGCCGTGGAAGTAGGTGTCGGTGAACTCGCCGTCCAGGCCGATCGCCTCGAAGACCTGCGCGCCGCGGTAGGAGGCGACGGTGGAGATGCCCATCTTGGACATCACCTTCAGCACGCCCTTGCCCAGCGCCTTGATCAGGTTCTTGATGGCCGTCTCGGGCTCCAGGCCGGAGATGAAGGTGCCCGCGCGCAGCAGGTCCTCGACCGACTCCATGGCCAGGTACGGGTTGACCGCGGCGGCGCCGTAGCCGATCAGCAGCGCGACGTGGTGGACCTCGCGGACGTCGCCGGCCTCGACCAGCAGGCCCACCTGGGTGCGCTGCTTGGTGCGGATGAGGTGGTGGTGGACGGCCGAGGTGAGCAGAAGCGACGGGATCGGCGCGTGCTCGGCGTCGGAGTGCCGGTCGGACAGCACGATGAAGCGGGCGCCGGCCTCTATGGCGGCGTCGGCCTCGGCGCAGATCTCGGTGAGCCGGGCGGCCAGCGCGTCGCCGCCGCCGGAGACCCGGTACAGGCCCGACAGGGTCGCGGCCTTCAGGCCCGGCAGGTCGCCGTCGGCGTTGATGTGGATGAGCTTGGCCAGCTCGTCGTTGTCGATCACCGGGAACGGCATGGTGATGTTGCGACAGGAGGCCGGCGACGGCTCCAGCAGGTTGCCGGACGGGCCGACGACGCTGATCAGCGAGGTGACCAGTTCCTCGCGGATGGCGTCCAGCGGCGGGTTGGTGACCTGCGCGAAGAGCTGGGTGAAGTAGTCGAAGAGCAGCCGGGGCCGCTCCGACAGCGCCGCGATCGGCGAGTCGGTGCCCATGGAGCCCAGCGGCTCGCCGCCGGTCTTGGCCATCGGCGCCAGGATGATGCGCAGCTCCTCCTCGGTGTAGCCGAAGGTCTGCTGGCGGCGGGTGACCGAGGCGTGCGTGTGCACGATGTGCTCGCGCTCGGGCAGGTCGTCGAGGTGGATCAGCCCGGCGTCCAGCCACTCCCCGTAGGGGTGCTCGGCGGCGAGCTGCGACTTGATCTCGTCGTCCTCGATGATCCGGTGCTCGAGGGTGTCGACCAGGAACATCCGGCCGGGCTGCAGCCGGCCCTTGCGGACGATCCGCTCCGGGGCGATGTCGTCCAGGACGCCGGACTCCGAGGCGAGCACGACCAGGCCGTCGTCGGTGACCCAGTAGCGGCCGGGGCGCAGGCCGTTGCGGTCCAGGACCGCGCCGACGACGGAGCCGTCGGTGAAGGTCACGCAGGCCGGGCCGTCCCAGGGCTCCATCAAGGTGGAGTGGTAGCGGTAGAAGGCACGGCGGGCCGGGTCCATCGAGTCGTGGTTCTCCCACGCCTCGGGGATCATCATCAGCACGCTGTGCGGCAGCGAGCGGCCGCCGAGGTGCAGCAGCTCCAGCACCTCGTCGAAGGTCGCGGTGTCGGAGGCGTCCGGGGTGCAGACCGGGAAGATCCGCTCCAGGTCCCCGCTGAACAGCTCCGAGGCCAGCTGCGACTCGCGGGCGCGCATCCAGTTGCGGTTGCCCTTGACAGTGTTGATCTCACCGTTGTGGGCGACGAAGCGGTACGGGTGCGCCAGCGGCCAGCTCGGGAAGGTGTTGGTGGAGAAGCGCGAGTGGACCAGGGCGATCGCGGTGGCGAGGCGCGGGTCGGACAGGTCGGGGAAGAAGGGCTCCAGCTGGCCGGTGGTCAGCATGCCCTTGTAGACGATCGTGCGGGCGGACAGCGACGGGAAGTAGACGTCCGCCTCGCGCTCGGCGCGCTTGCGCAGCACGAAGGCGGGGCGGTCCAGGTCGATCCCGGCCCTCCGCTGCCCGTGCTCGCCCTGCACGTCGGTCACGAAGAGCTGCGAGAAGTACGGCATCGTCGAGCGGGCGGTGGCGCCCAGGCTCGCGGCGTCGGTCGGCACCTCGCGCCAGCCGAGGACGGTGAGGCCCTCCTCGGCGGCGATCCGCTCGATGGACTCGACGGCCTTGCGGCGGTCCTCGTCCTCGACGGGCAGGAAGGCCACGCCGACGGCGTACTGTCCGGCGGCGGGGAGCTCGAAACCGGCGACAGCCCTCAGGAACGCGTCCGGGATCTGCATCAGGATGCCCGCGCCGTCACCGGAGTCCGGCTCGGAGCCGGTGGCCCCGCGGTGCTCCAGATTGCGCAACACGGTCAGGGCCTGCTCGACGAGCGCGTGGTCCGCCTCACCGGTGAGGGTCGCCACGAAACCGACGCCGCATGCGTCGTGCTCGTTACGGGGGTCGTACATCCCCTGGGGGGCGGGACGCCCGTCCATGTGGGCCCGGCCGGAACCGGAGCCGGCGGGGCGGGGGTCTGTAGGCCGGTGCAGAACAGGACGCATCTGGTCGGCTCTCCCGTCGTCGTCATCTGGCATATGCATGCGCGCTAGGGACGACGTTGGCCCTCTGCGATTTCGAGCAGGTTACATGATGGCTTGATGACCGAAAAGTGGATAGCGGATTCCATCATGTGGACTTAACAGCGCTACGAGCAGGCAGTTCGGGGCCAGCATCGCTCACGTGAGACGCAGGCGACACTGCCCGCGGCGCCACAGACTGATGCCCTGTGTTGGCCGCGCTGAAACGAGCGGGTAACAAGTGGCTCGTGGCCTGTACCCGGCTCAACCGACGGCGGTACCGAAAAGCGCGCCCAGAACGAAGGTAACCCCGGCAGCCGCTCCGCCCAAGACAAGTTGCCGCAAACCGCCGAACCACCAGCTGCGCGCCGTCACACGCGCCACAGCCGCACCGCAGAGGAACAGTCCGATCAGGGCGACGACCGCCGCGGGCCACACCACGGTGGCACCCAGCAGGTAGGGCAGCACCGGGAGCAGCGCGCCGAGACCGAAGGACAGGAAGGACGAACCCGCCGCCAGCAGGGGCGACGGAAGGTCGGACGGGTCGACGCCCAGCTCCTCGCGGGCGTGGATCTCCAGCGCCTGCTCCGGGTCCCGGGACATCTGGCGCGCCACCTCGTGGGCCAGCTCCGGCTCCACGCCACGCGCGATGTACAGCTCGGCGAGCTCCCGCAGCTCGTCCTTCGGGTGACGGCGCAGCTCCCTGCGCTCTATGTCCAGCTCCGCCTCGACCAGCTCGCGCTGGGAGGCCACGGAGGTGTACTCGCCCGCCGCCATCGAGAACGCGCCGGCGGTCAGACCGGCCAGCCCGGTGATCACGATGGTGGACGGCGCGACATTGCCTCCGGCGACGCCGGTCATGAGCGCGAGGTTGGAGACCAGGCCGTCCATCGCGCCGAACACCGCGGGCCGCAGCCAGCCTCCGCTCACGTCCCGGTGCGTGTGGTGCGGGACGTGGTACGGGGCGTCTTGCTCCAGTTCGCTGCGCTCCACGGCTGCCGACATGGTCCGGGTACTCCTTCCCGCGGGTGGCGACCGCCCGCGTCCTCCCCTGGGAACGCCTCGACCGTACGCCCGGATTCCCTGCGTTTCCAGCAAGGAAAGCCTCCCCTACCTGCGGAAACGAGTGCGGCGCCGCCCGGGGTCATACCCCTGGCGGCGCCGCGGCCCGGCGTCGGAATGTGCCGGGATCAGCCCTTCTTGGCGGATTCGGCCCGGGCCGTGGCCCCGGCCTCCTCTTCCGCCTCTTCCCCCTCGGCGGCCGCTTCGTCCTCGGCGGCCTTGCCGGGCTTGCCCGGCTTGCCGGCCGCTTCAGCCGCGGCGGCCTCATCAGTCTTGTCAGCCGTGTCAGCCGTGTCCGCCTTGCCGGCCGCTTCGTCCTTCTCCGCGGACTTCGCCGGCTTCGCCGTGCCGGCGTCACCCTCCGCCGCGGCGACGGGCACCGGCTCGACGCTCTCCTCGCGCCCCGGACGCAGCCGGGCGGAGACGATCATGTAGGCGACCGCCCCGGCGAAGACGATGATCGACGTCCAGTCGTTGAGGCGCAGGCCCAGGATGTGGTGGGCGTCGTCGACGCGCAGGTACTCGATCCAGAAGCGGCCGACGGTGTACGTCGCGACGTACAGCGCGAAGGCGCGGCCGTGACCGAGCTTGAAGCGGCGGTCGGCCCAGATCACCAGCAGGGCCACGCCGATGCACCACAGGGACTCGTACAGGAACGTCGGGTGGTACGTGGCGGCGTCCAGGGTGTTCGCCGGCCGGTGGGCGGCGTCGATCTTCAGCGCCCAGGGCAGATCGGTCGGCCGGCCGTAGAGCTCCTGGTTGAACCAGTTGCCCCAGCGGCCGATGGCCTGGGCCAAGGCGATGCCCGGGGCGACGACGTCGGCGTACGCGGGCAGCGAGATGCCACGGCGCCGGCATCCGATCCACGCGCCGAGGGCGCCGAGGGCGATAGCGCCCCAGATACCGAGGCCGCCCTCCCAGATCTTGAACGCGTTCACCCAGTGCTTGCCCTCACCGAAGTAGAGCTCGTAACTGGTGATCACGTGGTAGAGACGGCCACCGACCAGACCGAACGGCACCGCCCAGACGGCGATGTCCGCGATCGTGGTCTTCTGTCCGCCGCGGGCGGCCCATCGCCTGCCACCGAGCCAGACGGCTACGAAGACACCGATGATGATGCAGAAGGCATAGCCGCGCAGCGGCACGGGTCCGAGGTGGAGCACCCCGCGCGACGGGCTGGGAATGAAGGCGATGAATTCCATGGCAGTGCCGACGCTACCGTGCCGGGCGGGTGCGGCGGGCACCCGCCCGGCAACGGCTGAATAACGGGCCGCTCTCCCGCGGGCGCGTCAGCCGCTCGCCGAGGGGGTCGCCGGCGGGCTCGCGGGCGGGCTCGCGGGCGCGCTCGCCGGGGCGGAGGAGGCCGGGGCGGAGGCCGACGCGGACGCGGAAGCGGCCGCGGAGCCGCTCGCCGGAGCGCTGGGCGGGGTCACGCTCGGGGTCGCGGTGCCCGCCTTCTTGCCCTTGTTGGCGTCGGTGACCATCTGCTGCAGCTTCTGGGGGGTCAGCGGCGCGGCCTGGGCGCCGTAGATGTTCTTCCCGTTGAGCAGCACGGTCGGGGTGGAGTTGTAGCCCGAGGAGTTGAAGGCGCTGTTGTTCTTGTTCACCCAGTCGTCGTACGTGCCCTTGTTCACACAGGCGGTGAACGCCGGGGTCGTCAGCCCCGGCACCTGGCCGGCGAGCTGCAGCAGGTAGGGCTTGCTCGCGAACTTGTCGTCCTGCTCCGGCGGCTGGTTCCGGTACAGCACGTCGTGGTAGTCGCGGAACTTGTTCTGGTCCTGCGCGCAGGCCGCGGCGTTGGCCGCGTTGAGCGAGCCGGTGCCGCCCAGGTTGCCGTCGATGATCCGGACCAGGTGGTAGTCCACCTTCAGCTGGCCCTTGTCCTCCAGCGCGTGGATGGTGTCCCGGTAGCCCTGCTCGAAGGCGCCGCAGGCCGGGCAGCGGAAGTCCTCGTACACGGTCAGCGTGGACGGGGCGTCGCTCGCGCCGGTGGGGATCACGAGCTTGTTCTCGCCCGTCGCGCCCGCGGGGGAGACCGCGGCGGCCCCCTCGGAATCACCGCCGCTGTTGGCCACCAGGATGCCGATGACGGCGCCGATCACCAGGACCCCGACGACGGACCCGGCGACGATCGCCGTCCTCTTGCGCTTCTGGCGGCGTTGGTCCTGCACCCGCTGCTCCTGCAGCCGCTCGCGGGCGCTGCGCTTTCCTTCACGGTTCTTCTCGCTCACACCCCGGGACAACGAACCGGGGGCGCACCTGCGCGCGCCCCCGGCCGTAATTCGCCCGTTCGGGCGACACCACCGCTCAGCGGCGGACGCCCTTGGCCAGGTCCGCGGCCAGCTCGCGCACCGCCGCGAGGCCCTGCTCCAGGTCCGGCGCGTCCAGCAGCCTCTTCACGAAGGCCGAGCCGACGATCACACCGTCGGCGAACCCGGCGACCTCGGCCGCCTGCTCCGCGTCGGAGACGCCGAGGCCGACGCAGACCGGCAGCCCGGTCTGCGCACGGGTGCGCCGCACCAGTTCGGCCGCCTCGGCGCCGACGCTCGCACGGGTTCCGGTGACGCCCATCAGCGAGGCCGCGTAGACGAAGCCGGTGCCCGCCGCCGTGATCTTCGCCAGCCGCTCGTCCCGGCTGCTCGGCGCCACCACGAAGACGGTGGCCAGCCCGTGCTGCTCGGCGGCCTTGCGCCAGCCCTCGGACTCCTCCACCGGCAGGTCGGGCAGGATGCAGCCGGCGCCGCCCGCCTCGGCGAGCTCCGCGGCGAAGCGCTCGGCGCCGTAGCGGTCGACCGGGTTCCAGTACGTCATGACCAGGACCGGCTTGCCGGTCGCCGCGTGCGCCTCGCGCACCGTGCGCAGCACGTCCTTGATCCGCACGCCGCCGCGCAGCGCGATGTCGTCGGCAGTCTGGATGACCGGTCCGTCCAGCACCGGGTCGCTGTGCGGCAGGCCGACCTCGACGATGTCGGCACCGCCCTCCAGGGCCGCCTTGACGGCCTCGATGCCGCCGTCGACGGTCGGGAAGCCCGCCGGGAGGTAGGCGACCAGGGCGGCCCGCCCCTCGGCCTTGGCGGCGGCCAGGGCCCGGTCCAGCAGTTCGATCTGCCCGCTCACTTCGCGGCCCCCTCGTTCTCTGCCCCGTCGTACAGTCCGAAGTAGCGGGCCGCGGTGTCCATGTCCTTGTCGCCGCGCCCGGAGAGGTTCACCAGGAGCAGCCCGTCCTCGCCGACCTCCTGGCCGAGCTGCAGCACTCCGGCCAGGGCGTGGGCGCTCTCGATGGCCGGGATGATGCCCTCGGTCTGCGACAGCAGGCGCAGCGCCTGCATCGCCTCGTCGTCGGTGACCGGGCGGTACTCCGCGCGCCCGGTCTCCTTCAGGTAGGCGTGCTCGGGGCCGATGCCGGGGTAGTCCAGGCCCGCCGAGATCGAGTAGGGCTCGGTGATCTGGCCCTCGTCGTCCTGGAGGACGTAGGAGCGCGAGCCGTGCAGGATGCCGGGCTCGCCCACGGTGAGCGTCGCGGCGTGCTCGCCGGAGTCCACGCCGTGGCCGGCCGCCTCCAGGCCCACCAGGCGCACGGACTCGTCGGGGATGAAGGCGTGGAACAGACCGATGGCGTTGGAACCGCCGCCCACGCAGGCGGCGACCGCGTCGGGCAGCCGGCCGGTCCGCTCCAGGATCTGGCGGCGCGCCTCCACGCCGATGACGCGGTGGAAGTCGCGCACCATGGCCGGGAAGGGGTGCGGGCCGGCGACGGTGCCGAACAGGTAGTGCGTGCGGTCCACGTTGGCGACCCAGTCGCGGAACGCCTCGTTGATCGCGTCCTTCAGCGTGCGGCTGCCGGACTTCACGGAGACGACCTCGGCGCCCAGCATGCGCATGCGGGCGACGTTCAGCGCCTGGCGCTCGGTGTCGATCTCACCCATGTAGATCACGCACTCCAGGCCGAACAGCGCGCACGCCGTCGCCGTGGCCACGCCGTGCTGGCCGGCGCCGGTCTCCGCGATCACCCGGGTCTTGCCCATGCGCCTGGTGAGCAGCGCCTGGCCCAGCACGTTGTTGATCTTGTGTGAGCCGGTGTGGTTGAGGTCCTCGCGCTTGAGGAAGATCCGAGCACCACCGGCGTGCTCGGCGAACCGCGCCACCTCGGTGAGCGGGCTCGGGCGGCCGGTGTAGTGCACCAGCAGGTCGTTCAGTTCCGCGGCGAAGGCAGGGTCGGCCTTGGCCTTGTCGTACTCGACGGCGACCTCGTCCACGGCGGCGACCAGCGCCTCCGGGATGAACTTGCCGCCGAACCGGCCGAAGTAGCCCTCGGCGCTGGGCACCCGGCCCTCGGGGTCGGGAATGAAGAAGTCAACGGACATGGCGTTCTCGGCTCCTTGGGGGGCGCGCTCGCGCCCCCAGGGTCTCAGGGCGTACCGATGGTCACGCTACGACGCCCTCGGCGCCGTCAGCGTTCGCGGCCGCGCGCGTCACAGGCCGGGACGGGACCCCGTCCGGGCGGCGCGCACGGCGGCCGGCGCCATCGACGACCGTTGATCTGCCCCGGCTCGCAGCCGATGTGGTACCGCACGCGGCGCCCGAGAATGCGCCGCGCGGGCGCGCGGCAGCCACGGGGACGGCAGCCCCGGGCCAGTCGCGCGTAGGTGTGCATGGCGGGGGTCAGCCCCGTCCGTGGCGCAGCGCGGGGTGGGCCCCGGCGGCGACGAGGTCGGCGACCGCGGTCCGCGGGTCGCGGCCGGTGACCAGGGACTCGCCCACCAGCACGGCGTCGGCGCCGTCGTTGGCGTAGGCGATGAGGTCGTGCGGGCCGCGGACGCCGGACTCGGCGACCTTGACGATGTGGTCCGGGATCTCCGGCGCGACCCGGGCGAAGGTGCCCCGGTCGACCTCGAGCGTCTTCAGGTTGCGCGCGTTGACGCCGATGATCCGGGCGCCGGCGTCGACGGCGCGGGCGACCTCGTCCTCGTCGTGCACCTCGACCAGCGGGGTGAGCCCGATGGACTCGGCCCGCTCGATCAGGGAGACCAGCGCGTCCTGCTCCAGCGCGGCCACGATCAGCAGCGCGAGGTCGGCGCCGTAGGCGCGGGCCTCCCAGAGCTGGTACGCGGTGACGATGAAGTCCTTGCGCAGCACGGGGATGTCGACCTTGGCCCGGACGGCCTCCAGGTCGGCCAGCGAGCCGCCGAAGCGGCGCTGCTCGGTCAGCACCGAGATGACGGCCGCGCCGCCCGCCTCGTAGTCCGCGGCGAGGCCGGCCGGGTCGGCGATGGCGGCGAGGGCGCCCTTGGAGGGGCTGGACCGCTTGACCTCGCAGATGACGGTGACGCCTTCGCCGCGCAGGGCGGCCACGCCGTCCTTCGCGTCGCGCGCCTTCGCGGCGCGCTGCTTGAGCTCGTCGAGCGAGACCCGGGCCTGCCGCTCGGCGAGGTCTTCGCGGACGCCGTCGATGATCTCGTCGAGCACACTCACGCGAGAGGACCCCTTCCGAAAGCGAAACGATCAAGCCAGTGAGATGTTCCACCAGCACTGCGATGGTAACCGCCGGGGGCCTTCGGACCCGCATCCGGCGGAACCGACGACCACCAGTCGGACAGATCGGACACCTTCCGGCAGGCGCCGTCAGGGGGCCAGCGCGGCCCCGAACGGCAGGTTCCGGACAACGGTGAAGACCACCACGACCGCCCCCACCGCCCACCAGTGCGCCGGTCGCAGGCTCACCGAGAACGGCCGCCCGCGCAGCGCCCGCAAGAGCCAGACCACCATCGCGGCGGCGAAGAGCAGGTACATCGCGACGGCGAGGGCGTTGAGGCCGAACGCCGCCCCGAGGTCGCCGTGCGCCACCGCGTACGCGCTGCGCAGCCCGCCGCAGCCGGGGCAGTACACGCCCGTGTAGTGCAGCAGCGGGCAGACGGGGTAGTGCCCGGGCTGGTTGGGGTCGACGGTACCGACGTAGGCGAAGGCGGCGACGACGCCGCCCAGCAGGCCCAGCGGGGCGGCGAGGGCACTCGCCTTCGGCGTGCTGACGGTCTCGGTCACCCGCCGATTGTCCCGCGCCGGGCCGCCGGGCGACACCCGGGGTCGCGGCGGATACGGCGGAGCCGCCCGCGGCGCGCTGCCAGCGGGCGGCTCCGGTGCCGTGGTGCGGCGGGTCAGCCGCGCGCGGCCTTGTGCGCCACCGGCTTGCCCAGACCGGCCGCGCGCATGCCGAGGCCGACGAGACCGCCCACCGCGGCCACGGCCAGGCCCGCGAACATGCCGATCGGCTCTGCCAGGACGACGAAAGCACCCGCGACGCAGAAGCCGATGAAGGCGATGATCACGCCGGTCCAGGCGGCAGGGGTGTGTCCGTGGCTGTTGCCCGCCATGAGTGCTCCCAAGTCGTTCTACAGAAGGTTCGTTTGGTCGTTCGCCGCGCGATGGCACGCGTCGCGGCCCATTCTCCCCTGTTCCGCTCACGCTCCGCGCGCGGGGGGTGGCCCGGCGCGTCAGAGCGCGTCGGTGGGGTCCTCGCCGCGGTCCAGTGCCTTCCACATGTCCTCGGGGCGTTCCTCGCCGTCCGCGGCGCGGGCGGGACGGGCGGTGGGGCGACGGGCCGTCCCGGCGGTGTCCCGCTCGTACCGGCTCGACATCCCGGGCCAGGACCCGGCGCGCAGGACGGCCGTCGCCCCGGCGAACAGCAGCAGCGCACCGCCCGCCGCGGACACGGCCGGCCAGGCCGTGGTGGCGGTGCCGGTCGCCGTGGCCCGGGTCAGCCCGCTGGCGGCGGCCGCGGCGGCGTCCAGGGAGGAAGCGTCCCCGACGGCGAACAGCGCCGCAAGCAGGGCGCCCGCCCCGCACAGCGCGAGCAGGCCGCTGACGACCCTGCGGGCCGCGCCGCGCACGGCGAAGACCGCCACCAGGGCGGCCAGCCCCACCAGCGCCAGCGCGCCCGGCACCGCCGTCACCTGACCCCCGCTGGCGTGCACCGCCACCCCGGCCCCGGCGGTCCCGGCGAAGCCGTGCTGCCAGGTCTTGCCCGCGGCCAGCAGTACGAGCGCGGCGCCGAGCACTCCGCCCGACAGGGCGACGGCCATGCTGCGACGGCCGCCCGCACGGCGCGGCCCGCGGGTCACCGCCGTCCCTTCGGCGTCGGCGGTGCTACGGGGCTGGGGTACGGCGCTGGTCATCCGACCACTATCCCCCCTCGCCCCGCGGCCCGCGTACGCGGGGCTACGCCCCCGCGCTCATCCGGTTCGCCGTGGCGACGGCGCGCAGCACCGCCGCCGCCTTGTTCCGGCACTCGGTGTCCTCCGAGACCGGGTCGGAGTCGGCGACGATGCCGGCGCCCGCCTGGATGTAGGCCGTGCCGTCGCGGAGCAGCGCGGTGCGGATGGCGATGGCGGTGTCCGAGTCGCCCGCGAAGTCCAGGTAGCCCACGCAGCCGCCGTACAGCCCGCGCCGGGTCGGCTCCAGTTCGTCGATGATCTGCATCGCCCGGGGCTTCGGCGCCCCCGACAGCGTCCCCGCCGGGAAGCAGGCCGTCAGCACGTCGAACGCGGTGCGGCCGGCCCCCAGGGTGCCGGTGACGGTCGAGACGATGTGCATCACGTGGCTGTAGCGCTCGATCGACATGAAGTCGACGACCTCCACGCTGCCCGGCTCGCACACCCGGCCCAGGTCGTTGCGGCCCAGATCCACCAGCATCAGGTGCTCCGCCCGCTCCTTGGGGTCGGCCAGCAACTCGTCGGCGAGCGCCTGGTCCTCGCGGGGCGTCGCACCGCGCGGCCGCGTGCCCGCGATCGGGTGCACCGTGGCGCGGCCGTCCTCCACCTTCACCAGTGCCTCGGGGCTCGACCCCACCACGTCGAAGCCCTCGAACCGCAACAGATACATGTACGGGGACGGGTTGGTGGCCCGCAGCACCCGGTACACGTCCAGCGCGCTCGCCGGGCACGGCGTCTCGAAGCGCTGCGACGGCACCACCTGGAACGCGTCGCCGGCCCTGATGTACTCCTTCGTCCGCTCCACGGCCCCGTGGTACGCGGCGCCCCCGAAGCGCGCCGTGATCTCCTCCGGCAGCCGTGACGGCGGCAGTTCCACCGGCGCGGAGTCCACCGGCCGGGCCAGGTCCGCGGTCATCGCGTCGAGCCGCGCCACGGCGTCCGCGTAGGCCTCGTCCACGCCGGTGTCCAGGTCGTTGTGGTTGATCGCGTTGGCGATCAGCAGCACCGAGCCGTCCCAGTGGTCGAGCACCGCGAGGTCCGAGGTCAGCAGCATCGTGAGCTCGGGCAGCCCCAGGTCGTCCCGCGCGTGGTCGCCGACGCGCTCCAGACGGCGTACGACGTCGTACCCCAGGTACCCGACCATCCCGCCGGTGAACGGCGGCAGCCCCGCGTCGTCGTGCAGGTCCCGGGGCGTGTGCAGCGCCTCCGTCGTCGCCCGCAACGCCTCCAGCGGATCGCCTCCCTGAGGCACCGCCACCGGCGGTGTCCCCAGCCAGTGCGCCTGCCCGTCCCGCTCGGTCAGCGTCGCCGCGCTGCGCACCCCGACGAACGAATACCGCGACCACGAGCGCCCGTTCTCCGCCGACTCCAGCAGGAACGTCCCGGGCCGCTCCCCCGCCAGCTTCCGGTACAGGCCGACCGGCGTGTCCCCGTCGGCCAGCAGCCTCCTGCTGACCGGAATCACCCGGCGGTCCAGCGCCAATTTGCGGAACGTCCCGAGATCGGGAGTGACGGTGCCCGTGGTCATGACCCGCAGCCTAGTGCCCGCCGCCCCTCGGCCCGGCCCATCCGCACCCCTGCGTCCGCCGATGGGCGAGTGAGCCGAAAGAGAGAGCACGCGCAGGTCGCGAGGACGGGAGGGACCCCCGACAGGGGCTCTAGCGACCTGGAGGCGAACCGAGCCCCTGGGAAAGGGCCAATACGTCCGCGTCGAAGCACGTGCGGTCGCCGGTGTGGCAGGCCGCACCGATCTGGTCGACCTTCACGAGGATCGTGTCGCCGTCGCAGTCCAGGGCCACGGACTTGACGTGCTGGACGTGCCCGGACGTGTCGCCCTTGACCCAGTACTCCTGGCGGCTGCGGCTCCAGTAGGTGCAGCGGCCGGTGGTCAGGGTGCGGTGCAGCGCCTCGTCGTCCATCCATCCGAGCATGAGGACCTCGCCCGTGTCGTACTGCTGGGCGACGGCGGGCACGAGCCCGTCGGCCGTGCGCTTGAGGCGGGCGGCGAGGGCGGGGTCGAGCGGGGATTCCATGCCCTCCATTCTGCCGCGTCCGGCAGGGGCGGTACTTCGACTCCCGCACACACGACGATCACCCGTATGGGGCATGCTTCGTCCATGAGTTTTCCTCCGCAGCCCCCTCCCGACGACCCGCGCTCCGGCCAGGGCGGCGGTTTCGGGCCGCCCCCCGGGGGTTTCGGTCCGCCGCAGTACCAGCCCCAGCCGTACCAGCCGCAGCCGTACCAGCCCCCGCAGGCGCCTTACCAGCAGCAGCCGCAGCAGGGTGGTTACGGCGGCTATCCGCCCCCGCAGCCTCCCCCGCGCAGCGGTGGCGGAGCGAAGATCGCGGCGATCGTCATCGGCGCGGTCGTACTGGTCGCGGTGATCGTCGGCGGTCTCGCGGTGGCGCTGGGCGGCGGCGACGACGACAAGGACGCGGCGTCGTCCTCCAGCAGCCCGACGGCCTCCGCGTCGACGTCGTCGGAGCCCACGGACGACACGACCGCCTCGCCGTCGCCCGCGGAGACGTTCCGCAGGTACGTCGTGCTCGACATCGGCCAGTGCTTCAACGACCCCGGTCTGGACAGCGGCGTCACCGAGGTCACGCCGGTCCCCTGCACCGGCCCGCACGACGCCGAGGTCATCGCCCACGAGAAGATCACCGGCACCTTCGCGACCGAGGCCGCGCTGAAGAAGAAGGTGCTCCAGCTCTGCGAGGCGGACGCCGGCAAGCGCCTGGACCACATCACGGACAACCGCACGTTCTACTACTACGCGCTCTACCCGAAGCTGGCCGGGTACCAGGTGCAGGGCAAGAACACGGTCTCCTGCTCCCTGACGCTCAGCAACAAGCCCGATGGCGAGAAGCTGACCAAACCGCTCTCGTAGGTGCTGCCGGTGGGCGAGGAGCCGACGTAGGCTGACGGCATGTCGACTCATGCCCAGCGTGAACGTCTGCTCCTCGCCGACCTGCTGGAGAGCGCCGGCTCCGACGCGCCCACCCTCTGCAAGGGCTGGACGACCCGCGACCTCGCCGCCCATGTCGTCGTCCGGGAGCGGCGCAGTGACGCCTCGGCCGGCCTGGTCATCCCGCAGCTCGCGGCCCGGTCGGAGCGGATCCGCAAGGAGTTCGTGGCGAAGCCGTACGAGGAACTCGTCCAGCTCATCCGCACGGGGCCGCCGCGGCTGTCGCCGTTCGCCCTCAAGCAGATCGACGAAGCCGCCAACACCGTCGAGTTCTACGTCCATTCCGAGGACGTGCGCCGCGCCCAGCACGACTGGGCGCCTCGCCAGCTGGACCCCGTCTTCGCCGATCTGCTCTGGTCCCGTCTGGAGCGCTCCGCCCGGCTGCTGGGCCGCAAGGCCCCGGTCGGCGTCGTACTGCGCAGGCCGGACGGACAGACCGCGGTGGCCCACCGCGGCACCCCGGTCGTGACGGTCACCGGCGAGCCGGCGGAGCTGCTGCTGTTCGCCTTCGGGCGGCAGGAGGCGGCCCACGTGGAGACCGAGGGCGACAAGGACGCCGTGAGCCGGCTGTACGAGGCGCGGCTCGGCATCTCGGGCTAGGCCCGGCCTAGGCCGGGCTCCGGCGCGCGAGTTCGGCCCGGCGCAGCGTGGGCGCGGCGAGTCCGCAGACGGCCCCCGCGGCCGCGACCGCCGCGCTCGCGACGAACACCGGCCGGACGCCCCAGGCCCCGATGGCGGCGCCGGTGAGCGGGAAGCTGAGCGGCGCGACGCCGAGGGAGAACAGCGCGGCGACGGAGCTGACCCTGCCCAGGTAGGGGCCGTCGGTCACGGTCTGCAGCAGGGCGCCGCACAGCGCGCCGCTGAGTCCCGCCACGAGCCCGACGACGGCCGCGACGGCGACCGCCGCGGGCAGTGCCGGCACGAAGGCGAACGCGCCGACCGCGACCGCTCCGAGGCCGAGGCAGCACGACTGGGCGAGTCCGGCGCGCGGCAGCCGGCCGCGCACGGTCAGCAGCAGGGAGGCGGCCCCCGCGCCGGCCCCGAATCCGCTGACGATCCAGCCGAGCCCCGCGGCGCCCCAGCCGCGGTCGGCGACGAGCAGCGTGAGGCCGATGTTGAGGGGGCCGGCGAAGCCGAGCTCGCCGACCGCGATGACGATCATCAGGGCGGCGAGCACCCGGCGGCCGCGTATGTAGCGCAGGCCCTCGACCAGGTCCTTCCAGGGTGTGGAGGCGTCCTTCCCGGCGTGGTCGTCGGGCGGCAGCGGCGCCAGGCGGACCGCGGCCAGCAGCACGAGCGAGACCGCGAACAGGACTCCCGCGACGGTGAAGGCGGCGGACGGCCCGCCCGTCGCGACGGCGGTGCCGCCGAGCGAGGCGCCGGCGACGTTGCCGACGCGCATCGCGATGCCCTTCATCCCGTTGAGCCGGCCGAGCTGGTCGGGGCCGGTGATGCGGGGTGGCAGGGCGCCTACGGCCGGGAGGAAGACGGCGTCCACGGCGCCGAAGAGCAGCGCGACCACGGCGAGTGCCCACAGCCCCGGCGTGGTGAGGGCGAGCAGCGCGGCCGCCGCGAACATCACCACGCAGCGCGTCAGGTCGCTGCCGATGACGATGCGGCGCGGGCCGAAGCGGTCGGCGATCACTCCCCCGCCGAGCATCAGCACGGCGCGCGGCACCGCACCGGCCGCGAGCACCAGCCCGGCCCGCCCGGGGTCGCCGGCGCGCGTCGCGGCCCAGGACAGGGCGAGGAACCATACGGCGTCGCCCACGAGCGAGGCCGTGAACGCGGTCAGCCAGCGCAGGACGTTGCCGTCCCGGTGGGCGGGGACGCGGGGCAGGATGACGGGCGGTGCGGAGATTCCGGGGGCCGCCATGCGGTCGCCTCCTTCTTCGATGCCTTGGGTTCCTCGAGTTCCTTCGGTGCCTTTGGTGCCTTCGGTGCCTTTTGCGCTCACGGCCGGTAGGGGAATCCGTACAGGTGCACCGCCACGTGCTCGCGGCCCTCGGTGTCACCGGCCTCCTCGGCGGCGCGCGCCCGGTCGACCCAGCGCATCATCAGCTCGCCCAGCTCCGCGCCGAGTTGGCGGGTCTCCTCGACGGTCAGGCGGGGCAGGTACTCGGAACTGAAGGAGACGTCCGACCACTGCCTGCCCCACGCGTGCTGCTGGTCGAGGTAGGCGGCGTAGCGCTCGTAGCGGGTGGCGAGCAACTGGCGGGTGACCTCGCTCATCACGGCCGCGCCCTCGGGACGGTCGGCGAAGTCCGAGGTGCGGAAGGTGAATCCGCGCTCGGTGGTGACCTTCCACCAGCGCTCGCGGGCGTCGCTGCTCTGGCCGGTGGCCTCGGTGATGAAGCCGTGCGCGGCGAGTTTGCGCAGGTGGTAACTGACCAGCGAGACCGCCTCGTCGACCTGGTCGGCCAGTTGGGAGGCGGTGGCGGTGCGGGCGGTGAACAGCGCCCGGTAGAGCTTGATCCGCAGCGGGTGCGTGAAGACCTTCAGCGCGTCGAGGTCGGTGATCCTTTGCGGGTCGTCCGCGGTGCCGCCGCCGGGGGGCGTGTCCTCTGCCATACCCGGGAGCCTAGATACGAAAGAAAAGTTGCGCAATAGAATTTGCGCAACTGGTCCTGCGCATCCCGGCCCACAGCACGGGGGATTTCAGCGGCGGCGCCGCGCGCCACGGCGAGCGGCGAGCGGCGCGCGGCGCCGTCAGCGCACCGGGTGGCCGGCCTCGCGCAGCGTCTGCTTGACCTCGCCGATGCGCAGGTCGCCGAAGTGGAAGACGGAGGCGGCCAGGACGGCGTCCGCGCCGGCGGCGACGGCCGGGGCGAAGTGGGCGAGGCCGCCGGCACCGCCGGAGGCGATGACGGGGACGGTGACGAGCTTGCGCACCGCGGCGATCATCTCCGTGTCGTAGCCGTCCTTGGTGCCGTCGGCGTCCATGGAGTTGAGCAGGATCTCGCCCGCGCCGAGTTCGGCCGCGCGGTGCGCCCACTCCACGGCGTCGATGCCGGTGCCCTGGCGGCCGCCGTGCGTGGTGACCTCGAAGCCGGAGGGGGTGCCGGCGTCCGTGCGGCGGGCGTCCACCGACAGGACGAGGACCTGGCGGCCGAAGCGTTCGGCGATCTCGCGGATCAGCTCGGGCCGGGCGATGGCCGCGGTGTTGACGCCCACCTTGTCGGCGCCGGCGCGCAGCAGCTTGTCGACGTCCTCGGCGGACCGTACGCCGCCGCCCACGGTGAGCGGGATGAAAACCTGCTCGGCGGTGCGCCGCACCACGTCGTAGGTGGTCTCCCGGTTGCCGGAGGAGGCGGTGATGTCGAGGAAGGTCAGCTCGTCGGCGCCCTCGGCGTCGTACAGCTTGGCCATCTCGACGGGGTCCCCGGCGTCCCGGAGGTCACGGAAGTTGACGCCCTTGACGACCCGGCCGTCGTCCACGTCCAGGCAGGGGATGACTCGGACCGCCAGGGTCATTGCGCTCAGGCTCCTCAGGATGCTCGGAATGCTTCGAGTTCCACTTCGACCAGGACCCGCGGGTCCATGAACCCCGAGACCACGACGAACGTCGCGGCCGGACGGGCACGGTCGAAGAACTCCTTGTGCGCCCGGCCGACCTCCTCCACGTCATGGGTGTGGGTGAGGTACATGCGGGTGCGGACGACGGAGTCGGCGTCCAGGCCGAACGCCTCCAGTGCGGCGAGGGCCTTGGTGAACGCGACCTTCGCCTGCTCGTACGGATCGCCCTCGCCGTACAGCACGGTGCCCTCGAACGGCATCGTGCCCGCGACATGGACGCGGTCCCCCGCCGCCACGGCGCGTGCGAAACCGAACTGCTCCTCCCAGGGGCTGTCGCTGTGCACTCGCCGTACGCCGGGGGTCTCGGTCATCGGGACACAGCCTCCAAGGCCTCTTCCAGGGTGAACGCCTGCGCATAGAGCGCCTTTCCGACAATGGCGCCCTCAACCCCCTGGGGCACCAGTGAGGCGATGGCCCGCAGGTCGTCCAGGGAGGAGACGCCGCCGGAGGCGACGACCGGCCGGTCGGTGGCCGCGCACACGTTCTTCAGCAGCTCCAGGTTGGGGCCCTGCAGGGTGCCGTCCTTGTTGATGTCGGTGACGACGTACCGGGCGCAGCCCTCCGAGTCGAGGCGGGCCAGCGTCTCGTAGAGGTCGCCGCCGTCGCGGGTCCAGCCGCGGCCGCGCAGGGTGGTGCCGCGGACGTCGAGGCCGACCGCGATCTTGTCGCCGTGCTCGGCGATGACCTTGGCGACCCACTCCGGGGTCTCCAGCGCGGCGGTGCCGAGGTTGACCCGGGTGCAGCCGGTGGCGAGCGCCGCGGCCAGGGTCTCGTCGTCGCGGATGCCGCCGGAGAGCTCGACCTTGATGTCCATGGAGCGCGCGACCTCGGCGATCCGCGCACGGTTGTCGCCGGTGCCGAAGGCGGCGTCCAGGTCGACCAGGTGCAGCCACTCGGCGCCGGCCCGCTGCCAGGCGAGGGCGGCGGCCATCGGGTCGCCGTAGGACGTCTCGGAGCCCGACTCGCCGTGGACCAGGCGGACTGCCTGGCCGTCGCGGACGTCGACGGCGGGGAGGAGTTCGAGGCGGTGCGTCGTGCTCATGACGGCGTGGGGTCCTAGTCCTTGAAGGTGTCGAGCCAGTTGGCCAGCAGCTGGGCGCCGGCGTCGCCGGACTTCTCGGGGTGGAACTGGGTGGCCCACAGCGGGCCGTTCTCCACCGCGGCGACGAAGGGCTCGCCGTGCGTCGCCCAGGTGACCTTGGGCGGCCGGATGCCGGGGTTGCCGGACTCCAGCTCCCAGGAGCGCACCGCGTAGGAGTGCACGAAGTAGTAGCGCGCGTCGGCGTCGAGTCCCGCGAACAGCCGTGAGTCCTCGGGCGCCTTGACGGTGTTCCAGCCCATGTGCGGCACGATCGGCGCCCGCAGCGGCTCCACCGTACCGGGCCATTCGTCGCAGCCCTCGGTGGTCACGCCGTGCTCGACGCCCCGCGCGAACAGGATCTGCATGCCGACGCAGATACCCATCACCGGACGGCCGCCGGCGAGCCGCCGGCCGATGGCCCATTCGCCGCGTACCGACTTCAGCCCGGCCATGCACGCGGCGAACGCCCCGACGCCGGGCACGAGCAGCCCGTCGGCGTTCAGGGCCTTGTCGAAGTCGGCGGTGATCTCGACGTCCGCGCCCACCCGCGCCAGCGCACGCTCGGCGGAACGGACGTTGCCGAAGCCGTAGTCGAGGACCACGACCTTCCTGGCGGCCTTGCTCATGTGCGCGAACCCCCTACAGCCGCAGCAGGCCGGACACCAGGGACATGGCCGAGCCGATGCCGAGCAGCACGATGACGCCCTTGGGCATCTTCTGCTTCCAGAACGAGTAGACACCGCCGGCCAGGAACAGGCCCAGCAGGATGAACAGGATGGCCGGCTTGGTCACAGCGCGCCCTTCGTCGACGGGAGGATGCCCGCCGCGCGCGGGTCGCGCTCGGAGGCGTAGCGCAGGGCCCGGGCCAGCGCCTTGAACTGGCACTCCACGATGTGATGGGCGTTGCGCCCGTACGGCACGTGGACATGCAGCGCGATCTGCGCCTGGGCGACGAAGGACTCCAGGATGTGCCGGGTCATCGTCGTGTCGTAGGAGCCGATCATCGGCGCCATGTTCTCCGGTTCGGTGTGCACCAGGTAGGGGCGGCCGGAGAGGTCCACGGTGACCTGGGCGAGGGACTCGTCCAGCGGCACCGTGCAGTTGCCGAAGCGGTAGATGCCCACCTTGTCGCCGAGCGCCTGCTTGAAGGCGGCACCGAGCGCGAGGGCGGTGTCCTCGATGGTGTGGTGGGTGTCGATGTGCAGGTCGCCCTCGGTCTTGACCGTGAGGTCGAAGAGGCCGTGGCGGCCGAGCTGGTCGAGCATGTGGTCGTAGAAGCCGACTCCGGTGGAGATCTCGGTCCTGCCGGTGCCGTCGAGGTCGAGTTCGACGACGACGGACGTCTCCTTGGTCGTGCGCTCCACGCGGCCGACGCGTGTCATGTGGTTACCGCTCCTTCTTCAGCTCGCGCACCGCTTCGAGGAACGCGTCGTTCTCGGCCGGGGTGCCCGCGGTCACCCGCAGCCAGCCCGGTACGCCGTTGTCGCGGACGAGGACGCCGCGGTCGAGGATCGCCTGCCAGGCGCGGTGGCTGTCCTCGAAGCGGCCGAACTGCACGAAATTGGCGTCCGAGTCGGTGACCTCGTACCCGATCGCGCGCAGCTCCGCGACCAGGCGGTCCCGCTCGGCCTTCAGCTGTTCGACGTACCCGAGCAGCGTATCGGTGTGCTCCAGGGCCGCGAGCGCGGTGGCCTGGGTGACGGCCGACAGGTGGTACGGCAGGCGCACCAGCTGCACGGCGTCCACGACCGCCGGGTGCGCGGCGAGATAGCCCAGCCGCAGGCCGGCGGCGCCGAAGGCCTTGGACATGGTCCGGCTGACCACCATGTTGGGCCGGCCCTCGATGAGCGGCAGCAGCGAGGGCGAGTGGCTGAACTCGCCGTACGCCTCGTCGACCACGACCAGCGAGGGCCGGGCGGCCTGCGCGGCCTCGTAGAGGGCCAGGACGGTGTCGGCCTCGACCGCGGTGCCGGTGGGGTTGTTCGGCGAGGTGATGAAGACCACGTGCGGGCGGTGCTCGGCGATGGCCCGCCCGGCGGCGGCCACGTCGATGGTGAAGTCGTCCCTGCGGGGGCCGGGGAGCCAGGCGGTACCGGTGCCGCGCGAGATCAGGCCGTGCATCGAGTACGAGGGCTCGAAGCCGATCGCGGTGCGGCCGGGGCCGCCGAAGGTCTGCAGCAGCTGCTGGATGACCTCGTTGGAGCCGTTGGCCGCCCACACGTTGGCCAGGCCCACCGGGTGCCCGGCGGTGCGGGTCAGGTAGGCCGCCAGAGCGGTGCGCAGCTCCACCGCGTCCCGGTCGGGGTAGCGGTTGAGGTCGCGGGCGGCCTCGCGGACCCGCTCGGCGATCCGCTCGACCAGCGCCTCGGGCAGCGGGTACGGGTTCTCGTTGGTGTTCAGCCGTACGGGGACGTCGAGTTGCGGCGCCCCGTACGGGGACTTGCCGCGCAGCTCGTCCCGGATGGGCAGGTCGTCGATGCCGGTCACGAACCCGGTACCGTCCAATCGAATCGTGCCCGCACCGCCGCACCGTGCGCCGGCAGGTCCTCGGCGTCGGCGAGGGTCACCACGTGGCCGGCGACCTCCGCCAGCGCCTCGCGGGTGTAGTCGACGACGTGGACGCCGCGCAGGAAGGACTGCACGGACAGGCCCGAGGAGTGGCAGGCGCAACCGCCGGTGGGCAGGACGTGGTTGGAGCCGGCCGCGTAGTCGCCCAGCGAGACCGGGGCGTAGGCGCCGACGAAGATCGCGCCCGCGTTGCGCACCCGGGCGGCGACGGCGCTCGCGTTCTCGGTCTGGATCTCCAGGTGCTCGGCCGCGTAGGCGTCCACGACCCGCAGGCCCTGCTCGATCCCGTCGACCAGCACGATGCCGGACTGGCGGCCGGACAGGGCCGGGGCGATCCGGTCCTCGACGTGCTTGGTGGCCGCCACCTGCGTCTGGAGCTCCTTCTCCACCGCCTCGGCGAGGTCGACGGAGTCGGTGACCAGGACGGCCGCGGCCAGCGGGTCGTGCTCGGCCTGGCTGATCAGGTCGGCGGCGACGTGCACCGGGTCGGCGGTGGCGTCGGCGAGGATGGCGATCTCGGTGGGGCCGGCCTCCGCGTCGATGCCGATGCGGCCCTTGAGCAGGCGCTTGGCCGCGGCGACGTAGATGTTGCCGGGGCCCGTGACCATGCTCACCGGACGGCACTCCTCGGTGCCGTAGGCGAACATCGCGACGGCCTGGGCGCCGCCCGCGGCGTAGACCTCGTCCACGCCGAGCAGTTCGCACGCGGCGAGGATCGTCGGGTGCGGGAGCCCGCCGAACTCCTGCTGCGGCGGCGAGGCGACGGCCATCGAGCCGACCTCGGCCTCCTGCGCGGGCACCACGTTCATCACCACGGACGACGGGTAGACCGAGCGGCCGCCGGGCACGTACAGGCCCACGCGCTCCACCGGCACCCAGCGCTCGGTGACCGTGCCGCCCGGCACGACCTGCGTGGTGTGGTCGGCGCGGCGCTGCTCCCGGTGGACGAGCCGCGCGCGGCGGATCGACTCCTCCAGCGCGGCCCGGACCCTCGGGTCGAGCTCCGCCAGGGCCCGGGTCAGCGCCTCGGCGGGGACGCGCACCCGGTCGATGGCGACGCCGTCGAACTTCTCCGCGTAGTCGATCAGTGCCGCCGTGCCACGATGCTTCACGTCGTCGCAGATCGGGCGCACCTTCTCCAGGGCGGCCTCGACGTCGAGCTCGGCACGGGGCAGCAGATCGCGGTCGATGCCGTCCTCGGGGAAGGCGTCGCCGCGCAGATCGATTCGGGAGATCACCCTCCCAAGTGTAGAGAACCGCCCACGGCGGCTCCGCCGAGTATCAGTCCCTGATACGCCTACGGTTCCCCAGCGCTGATCATCCCCGCTAGCGTTTCCGTCGTCGTCGCCAGCCAGGGGAGGGATCTCGGTGACCGAGCCGCCGGACATCGCGCCGCCGCACGACTGGACCCCGGTGGAACAGGGCCTGTGGCGGGCCTTCCGCCTCGGCGAGCTGTACGACCTGCGCACCGGGATACCCGAGCGGGACGACCCGGCCGCCGACCTCTTCTGGGGCCCGGACCGCACCGTGCGCGCCGACACGATCGCCCGGCTGCTGCTGGACGGACCGCAGGCCGCGTCCGGGCGTGTCTCGTGCGTGAAGCTGTCGGGCGCGCAGATCAGCGGGCAGCTCAACCTCTCCGGCGGCACGGTGGTGCCGTACGTGGAGCTGCACGACTGCCGCTTCGAGGAGCAGGTGCTGCTCGCGGAGTGCAGCTTCACCACGCTGCGCATGGTGCGCTGCGCCATACCGCGGCTGGAGGCCGCCCGGCTGCACACCTCCGGCGACCTGCACCTGCCCCAGTGCACGATCGAGGGCGGCGTCCGGCTCACCGACGCCCACATCGGCACGGACCTGCTGCTCAACCAGATCACCCTGCGCAAGGACCGGCACGGCCGGGCGCTCGCCGCCGACGGGCTGAGCGTCGCCCAGGACGTCGAGGCCGAACTGATGGAGGCGACCGGCGAGATCAGCCTGCGCAGCGCGCGCATCGGCGGCCGCCTCAGCCTGCGCGGCAGCCGGCTGCGCAATCCGGAGGGGCGCTACGCGCTCAACGCGGCCCGGGTGACCGTCGAGCACACGCTGTACCTCAGCTCCGGCGGGGTCCGGCCCTTCAGCAGCGACGGCGGGGTCCGGCTGGACGACGGGCGCTTCGGCAACGGCGTGATCATCCACCGGGCCCGGTTCCGGCTCGCCGACGGCCAGCAGCTGTCCCTGCGCCGCGTCCAGACCCCGGAACTGCGGCTCACCCTCGACCAGCCGCCGACCGGCGCGATCTCCCTGGCCGGCGCGCGGGTCGGCAACCTCACCGACAACCACGCCTGCTGGCCCGGCACGGGCGGCATGGACCTGACCGGTTTCAGCTACGGCTCGCTCAGCCCCGAGGGCTCCTTCCCGCTCCGCGCCCGCATCGCCTGGCTCGCGGCGGCGACCCCCGAGTACAGCCCCGAGCCCTACGAGCACCTGTCCGCCGCCCTGCGCGCGAGCGGCGAGGACGCCGACGCCCGCGAGGTCCAGCTGGCCAAGCAGCGACGGCGCCGCGAGACCCTCCCGATCGCCGGCAAGCTCTGGGGCTTCCTCCAGGACATCACCGTCGGCTACGGCTACCGGCCCGGCCGCGCGGCGATCTGGATGGCCCTGCTCTGGGCGCTCGGGGCGGTCTTCTTCCAGATCCACGGCGAGCCGAAGCCGGTCGACGGCGGTGCCTTCCCGAACTGGAACGCGCCGCTGTTCGCCCTCGACCTGCTGCTCCCGGTCATCAATCTCGGGCAGGACAACGCGTGGCGCCTGGCCGGCGACGCGCAGTGGGCTGCCGCGTTCCTCACGATGCTCGGCTGGATCCTCGCGACGACGGTCGCCGCGGGTGCGTCGCGCCTCCTCCGCCGCGGCTGACGCTTCGCGTCCCGACCGGGCAAGATCCTTTCCCGCCCTCCCGCCCTCCCTCCCTCAACCTTCGGCCGGGGGTGCCCCCAGCCCGGCGCGGTCAGTGACCCCGGCGCGCGTTTCGTGGGGGCCGGGGTCGGGGCCTCCGGGGCTGGCCATTCTGGACAGCACATTTAGGTGCCTCAAGCACCCTCAACTGATCACCCCGGGTCATGCACCCAAATATGCTCCACAGTCCAGAACACCCACCCCTACGACCCCGCCCCCTCCGTTTCGTATCGCGCCTGATCCCCGGTGGGGGGTAGAAGCGGCACCGTGCCTGGGGCCGCCCGTTGGCGCAGCGCGGTCCGAGGGGGCCCGCTGTCTCGCGGCAGGCCGCCGGGGTGGAGTGAGGCAACCGGGGTCACCCGCACCGCCCCCACACCCCCCACCGGCGCGGTCCGCGGGGCCAGCGCTCGCGCGGCAGGCCTCGGGGGCAAGAGTGAGGCGACTGGGGTCACCCGGACCGCCCCCCACACCCCCCCACCGGCGCGGTCCGAGGGGCCAGCCCTCGCGCGGCAGGCCGAAGGGGTGGAGTCAGGCAACCGCGGTCACCCCGGACCGCCCCCACACCCCCCACCGGGGATCAGGCGCATATGGAGACGGAGGGGGCGGGGTCGTAGGGGTGGATGTTCTGGACGCTGCGGGATATTTGTGCGCACCATCCGGGCAGGGACGGGATGAGCAAGTGCTGGAAACGCGCGTAAATATCCCAGTCCAGGACGTGCAGCCCCGGAGGCCCCGCACCCGGCCCACCCCGCACGCGCGCCGGGGCGCCCAGACTTCACAGGGCACACGGGCGGGCGGGCGGGGAAAAAACCCGGTACAGCAAGCGCAGCGGAGCCGCACCCCCACGAAAGGCCGGGCCGCCAGGCCCTAGGCTTGCTCGACGTGACCGCTCGCCTTCCGCTGTTCCCCCTGAGCTCGGTGCTCTTCCCCGGCCTCGTCCTGCCCCTGAACGTCTTCGAGGAGCGGTACCGCGCCCTCTTCCGCGACCTGCTCGAACTGCCGGAGGAGGCACCGCGCCGGTTCGGGGTCGTGGCGATCCGGGACGGTCACGAGGTGGCGCCCGCGGGCGGGGAGGACGGCGCGGCGGCGGGCTTCGCCCCGGACCTGGCGGCGTCGCTGTTCACGATGGGCTGCACCGCGGAGGCGGCCACGATCGGGGAGCGCGAGGGCGGCGGCTTCCAGGTCGTGGCGACCGGGACGACCCGCTTCCGGCTGGTGTCGGTGGACACCACGGGCCCGTACCTCGTCGGCGAGGTCGAGGACGTGCCGGAGGAGAGCGGCAGCGGCTCCGGCGCGCTGGCGGCCGGCGTCGCGCGGGCCTTCCGCACGTACCAGAAGCGGCTGGCCGGGGCACGCGAGTCCAGCATCGCGGGCGCCCGGGAGCTCCCGGACGACCCGACCGTGCTGTCGTACCTCGTGGCCGCGGCGGCCGTCGTCGACACCCCGGCCAAGCAGCAACTGCTGGAGGCCGCGGACACCGCGACCCGGCTGGAGCGGGAGCTGCGGCTGCTGCGCCGGGAGGCCGCCGTCATCGACAAGCTGCAGACCCTGCCCGCCGTGGACCTCACCCGCCAGGCTCCGAGCCTCAACTGACGGATAGTCAATTCACTGATGGCCAAGAAGAAGCAGTCACCGTCCGGCGGTACGCCCGCCACCGTCGTCCTGGAGAAGGCGGGAGCCGCCTTCACCGTGCACGCCTACACACACGACCCCGCCTCGGAACTCGGCTACGGCGAGGAGGCCGCGCAGGCGCTCGGCACCTCTCCCGACCGGGTGTTCAAGACCCTCGTCGCCGACGTGGACGGCGCGCTGACCGTCGCGGTCGTCCCGGTCGCCGGTTCGCTGGATCTCAAGGCGCTGGCGACCGCGGCGGGCGGCAAGCGGGCGGCGATGGCCGACCCGGCGGCCGCCGAGCGCACGACCGGTTACGTACGGGGCGGGATCTCCCCGCTGGGACAGCGCAAGCGGCTGCGCACCGTGGTGGACGCCTCCGCCCTGGACCACACCACGGTCTTCGTCTCGGCGGGCAAGCGCGGCCTGGAGGTCGAGCTGGCCCCGCAGGACCTGGTCAGGCTGACGGACGCGGTCACGGCGCCGATCGGCCGCGGCTGAGCGCCCGCGTCAGCCCTTCGGGGGCAGGTGCGAAGCCGGGGTGTCCCAGTACGGCAGCAGCGGCGGCTCGGGGTCGCGCGGGCCGAGGCCCAGGGTCAGCAGCAGGTGCGTGAGCACGGCGCCCACGGGCCAGGCCAGCAGGGCGCCCTTGGCCTGGAGCTGGAGGGGGCCGTCGAAGACCTTCTTCGGGCCGACGGCCTTGGCGTGCGCGATCAGGTCGGAGGTCGGGCCGAGCGAGATCCCCAGCCGCCAGGCGATCACGGAACCGACCACCGCGCCCAGGGCGAGGCCGAGCACCACGCCCACTCCCCCGCGCTTCACCCGCCAGAAGGCCAGCGCGCCGGTCAGGACGCCCATGCCCAGCCCGAGCAGCACGAAGGTGCCGTCGCCGCCGACGGCCTGCTCGCCCTCGGTGTCCTTGAGGTAGACCGCTTTGCCGTCGGAGATCAGCGGCACCCGCGGCGCCAGCCAGAGCCACAGAAGCCCCAGCAGCACCCCCGCCACCGCCACGAGCACGGCGGTCAGCGCGCCGTTCTTGAGCTCCTGCGCGGGGGCCATGCGCGCGTCGTCGCCCTGGGGCGACGGCAGTGGCATGGAGGGCCAGTGATCGTGCGGCGTCAGAGGTGCGGTCACCCTGCCATCGTGCCAGGTACACCCGCGGGACGCGCCACCGGCACCTCGCACCCGCCCCACCGGCCCCTCACCGGGAGGCCGCCCTGCGGTACGCCCACGTGGCCACGGCCAGCGAGACGAGGCCGACGGCGGCGCACACCGACAGGTCCGCGATCACGGCCAGCCAGTCCGGGTGGGCGTCGAAGCTGCGGATGAACGCCTCGACGCCGTACGTGGACGGCAGCAGGTCGCGCACGTACCCGATCGGCGCGGGCAGATTGCCCGCCGGGAGGACGCCCAGGAGCAGCGCGGCCGACATGCCGAGCTGTCCGGCGAGCGTGGCCAGCTCCTGGCGCGGGGCGAGCAGCCCGAGCGCCGCCCCGAGACCGGACAGGGCGGCACCGGCCAGCGGGATGACGGCGGCCAGTACCCACAGATGGGTGAACGGGAGCTGGAAGAGGCCGCAGCCGATGCCGGCGGTCACCAGCGTCCCGGGCACCGTGAAGGACGCGTACGCGCCCGCCGCGCCGAGCACCACCGCCGCGGGCGGCACCGGCAGCGTCGCGTAGTGGTCGAGGCCCCCGGAGGCGCGCAGCTGGCCGAAGTACTGGGCGAGCAGGTTGAGCGCGACGAAGGCGACGACGAGGACGCTGGAGCCGGCGACCACCGCGCGGGCGGCCGGGCCGCCGTGCACGACACCGCGCATGAGCACCATGATCCCGACCGACTGGAACGTCGCGACGAAGAGCAGCGGGATGCGCGCGACCCGCGCGCGCGACAGCTGCGCCCGGTAGACCGCGATCATCGCCGGCAGCAGCCGGGCGCGGGGCGCGAGCGGCGCGGCCGCGCCGGTGAAGGGTCCGGCGGGGGCCGTCGTCGGGGCCGCCGCCGCGGTGGTGTCCGCTCCCGCGGAGACGATGGTCACGCCGCGCCGCCCCGTTCCCCCGCGATGGCGTCCGGGATCTCGTTCACGGCCGTTCCCCTCATGGCTCCGTTGCCGCCGTTGCCGCCGTTCACGCCTTGACCAGTCCCCTCCGGCGGCCGCCGAGGGCCAGGTAGACATCCTCCAGGCTCGGTGTCGCCAGCGTGAAGTCGTCGAGCGCGGCGAAGGCCGGTCCGCCGGTCACCTCGGCGACCACCGCGCGGGCGCGCTCCTGGGGCAGCCGCAGCGTCCAGCGGCGCCCGGTGATCCGCGCGCTCTCGCGCAGCCCCGCGATGCCTGGCACCGACAGCGGGGGCTCGTCCCGCCAGACCAGGTCCAGCCGCACCTCGTCGGCGACAAGCGCCTTGAGGCCGGCCGGGGTGTCGCAGGCGATGACCCGGCCCTCGTCGATGACCGCGACGCGGTCCAGTACGGTCTCGGCCTCCAGCACGTTGTGGGTGACCAGCAGGACGGTGACGCCGCGCTCCGCGCGCCGCCGGTCGATCGCCGCCCACACAGCACGCCGGGCGACCGGGTCCATGGAGGTCGTCGGCTCGTCCAGCACCAGCACCGGCCGCTCCCCCACCAACGCGGTGGCGAGGCAGGCCAGCCGGCGCTGCCCGCCGGAGAGCTTGCGCAGCGGGTGCGAGGCGAGCCCGGTCAGCCCCAGCTCCTCCAGGACGGCGTCCCGTTCGGCCCGCGCGGACCGCACGTCCAGTCCGCGCAGCCGCCCGGTGGTCTCGGCGGCGAGGGCGACGGTGAGCTCGTCCAGCGCGCTGGACTCCTGTCCGAGGTAGCCGACGAGGCGCGAGGCCCGCTCGGGGTGGCGTACCAGGTCGTGGCCGAGGAGGTCGACGCTCCCGGCGTCCGGGCGCAGCAGCCCGGTCAACTGCCGCACCAGGGTGGTCTTCCCGGCGCCGTTGGGGCCGAGCAGCCCGAAGATCTCGCCGCCGCGGACGTCGAGGTCGATGCCGTCGTTGGCCCGCACGGCCGGTTTCGCCGCCGCGCGGCGTCCGCGCCCGGCCGGATAGGTCTTGACGAGCCCGCGCACGGTCACGACCACCGCCGTGCGCGCGGCGGTGTCCTGTCCCGTGCCCGTACTCACGAGGGTCGAGACTACGCTCCATCCCGGCCGGTATGCGCCTCAGGGTCGGTCCGGGGCGCGTTCACTCCGCCGCGGGCGGCCGTGCGACGACCGCGCGGGCGTCGACCTCGCGCCAGAAGCCCGCCCGGATGGCGTAACGGTCGTGCTCGTCGATCTGGTCGTCCTTGTGGGCGAGGAGTCCGAAGCGGGCGGCGTAGCGCAGCAGCTCGCCGTCGATGCGGTGCGGCACGCGCGGGTACTCGGCGGAGAGCAGCTGCAGGTGCAGGCCCTCGGTGAGCCGGCCGATCCAGCGCCGGGCGAAGACCTGCCCGACCTCGTACGGGTCGCCGCTGACGTCGGTGATGTCCTCCTCGCGGTCGGCCCAGCGCTGCTCGGCGCTGGTGAGCTGGGCCAGGGTGGGCAGCCCGGCGTCCACGGCGTCGCTGCCGCCGACCATGCCGCGGTCGGAGGACCAGCGCAGTGTGGCGCCTGCCGCGGCGGAGGAGGGGTGCGGGGCGGAGTGGCCGCGGTGCACGATCCCGGCCAGGTCCTTGGGGGTGGGCACCAGGCCCTTGCCGGCGGCCGCGGGGGGATCGGCGAGGAGGCCGGAGCCGTTCTGCGCGGCGGTGGCCACGACGGGCTCGGCCGCGGTCGGCTCCTCCGCCGCGACGGGCTGCGGCTTGGCCGGGGCGGGTTCGGGCAGCGGGGCGGAGAGGATGGCGGCGATCTCGGGGCGCGGGGTGGGCGGGGCGCAGACCCCGGCGGGCTCCCGGACCCGGATCGCCCGGGTGATCCACTCGCGGTCCAGCACCCGGCGTTCGTCGGCCTCGGCGACCAGGTCCTCGGACTGGTTGAAGTCCCCGTCGGCGGCCTGGACGGCCCACAGGTGGACGGCGACGCCGTGCTCCTTGGCCGACATCATGCCGGGCAGCAGATCGCCGTCGCCGGTGACGAGCACCACGTCGGAGCAGGCCCGGTTGCGGGCGAGCTCGGACAGTTCGGCGTGCATGGCCGCGTCCACGCCCTTCTGGGCCCAGCGTCCGTCGGTACGGGTGAGCGCGCCGAGCCGCACGGTGACACGTGGCATGACCCGCAACCGCCGGTGTTCCGGCTGCGGTACGCGGTCGGGGGCGCCGTCGAACCAGTAGATCCGCAGCAGCGGCTGCCCGGTCTCCTTCTCGGCCCGTTCGCGCAGGCCCGCGACGATCTCCGCGTGGTCGACCAGGATCCGGGAGCGCGAGGGCTCTCCGGCCAGCAGGCTCGCGGCGGCGCCGAGCAGATAACCGGCGTCCACCAGGACGACGCAGCGGTCCATCGGTCTCACCCTCTTTTCCGGAGTCCTGTCGTCCGTCCCCCCGACGTTTCCCCGAGTCTGCCCGAACACCGGCTCGTTGTGACCTGTTGGGCGATCACCGGCGCGCCACACTGGGCAACTGCCCGAAATGCGACCTTCGTACTCCCGTGCAAGCCTGAGTGCGGCCCATTCCGTGATTTCCCCCAAGGAGGAACATCGTGGGCAAGAACAAGAACCGGGGCGAGCGCACCGGCCAGCGATCCGAGCGGGGCACCTCCGCGACCACCGAAGAGCACGCGAAGAGCGCCGGACGCGAGCACATCATGACGGCCCCGGGGGCCGAGCCGCACGTGTCGCAGAAGCGGCAGAAGAAGTTCGGCCACAACTAGCGCCGGACGGCAGCGATCAAGGGTGGCATCCCGCTCGGGGGTGCCACCCTTGATGCGTATCTCCCCTGTGCACGGAGGGTGATCGCAGGGATCGGGAGGGAGAGGGCAGGGCGGGCGATCAGCTCGCCTGCTGCTGGGCCGCGCCGAGACAGGCGGGGCCCAGGAGGGCCTTGAGGTCACCGAAGAGTGCCGGGTCGGGAGTGACCCGATGGCGGTCCAGCCGCAGCACGGTGGTCGAGCGGGCGCCCTGCAACCGCACCCGCACCTCGGTGCTGCCCTTGTGGCTGGCCAGCACCTCACCGAGCCGGGCGACCAGCGGCGGGGTCACCTTGACCGTCGGGATGGAGATCGTCACGGGTGCGTTGGTGCCCGCGTCGCTGAGGTCGGGGACCATCAACTCCATGGCGACCAGCCGCGGGATGTCCTCGCGCTTGTCCAGGCGGCCCTTGACGAAGACCACGGCGTCGTCGATCAGCTGCGTCGAGACCAGCTGGTAAGTGGCCGGGAAGAACATGCAGTCGATGGAGCCGCCGAGGTCCTCGACGGTGGCGATCGCCCAGGCGTTGCCCTGCTTGGTCATCTTGCGCTGCAGACCGGAGATGATGCCGCCGATGGTGACGATCGAGCCGTCGGCGTAGTCGCCGGCGAGGGCCGCGATGGCCGCGTCCGCCTTGTCGTTGAGGACGTGCTCGATGCCGAAGAGCGGGTGGTCGGAGACGTAGAGACCGAGCATCTCCCGCTCCTGCGCGAGCAGATACGTCTTGTCCCACTCGACGTCGGAGAAGACGACGTCGAGCCCGAAGCCCGGTTCGTCGGCCGCGGCGTCGTCGCCCATGCCGCCGAAGAGGTCGAACTGCCCCTCGGCCTCCTTGCGCTTGACCGCGACCACGTTGTCGATCATCGGCTCGTAGTGCTCGGTCAGGCCCTTGCGGGTGTGGCCCATCTCGTCGAAGGCGCCCGCCTTGATCAGCGATTCGATGGTGCGCTTGTTGCAGACGACCGCCTCGACCTTGTCGAGGAAGTCGGGGAAGGCGGTGTACTTCCCCTTGGCCTTGCGGCAGCGGATGATCGAGTCCACCACGTTCTGGCCGACGTTGCGGACGGCGGTCAGGCCGAAGAGGATCACGTCGTCGCCCTGCGCGGTGAAGTTGGCGTCCGACTCGTTCACGTTCGGCGGGAGCACCTTGATACCCATGCGGCGGCACTCGTTGAGGTAGATCGCCGACTTGTCCTTGTCGTCGCGCACCGAGGTGAGCAGCGCGGCCATGTACTCGGCCGGGTAGTTGGCCTTGAGGTAGGCGGTCCAGTAGGAGACCAGGCCGTAGGCCGAGGAGTGCGCCTTGTTGAACGCGTAGCCGGCGAAGGGGACCAGCACGTCCCACACCGCCTGGATGGCCTCGTCGGAGTAGCCGCGCTCGCGCGCGCCCTTCTGGAAGGGGATGAACTCCTTGTCGAGGACCTCCTGCTTCTTCTTGCCCATCGCGCGGCGCAGCAGGTCGGCCTGGCCGAGCGAGTAACCGGCGAGCACCTGGGCGGCCTTCTGCACCTGCTCCTGGTACACGATCAGGCCGTAGGTGATGTCGAGGACCTCCCTGAGCGGCTCCTCCAGCTCCGGGTGGATCGGGGTGATCTCCTGCTGCTTGTTCTTGCGCAGGGCGTAGTTGATGTGCGAGTTCATGCCCATCGGGCCCGGCCGGTACAGGGCCGAGACGGCGGAGATGTCCTCGAAGTTGTCGGGCTTCATCATGCGCAGCAGGGAGCGCATGGGGCCGCCGTCGAACTGGAAGACGCCGAGGGTGTCACCGCGGCCGAGCAGTTCGAAGGTCTTGGGGTCGTCCAGCGGCAGCGCGAGCAGCTCGATGTCGATGCCCTTGTTGGTCTTCACGAGCTTGACGGCGTCGTCCATGATCGTGAGGTTGCGCAGGCCGAGGAAGTCCATCTTCAGCAGGCCGAGCGACTCGCAACTCGGGTAGTCCCACTGGGTGATGGTGACTCCGTCGGAGTGCCGTACCCAGACCGGAACGTGGTCGGTGATCGTCTCGCTGGACATGATCACGCCGGCCGCGTGCACGCCCATCTGCCGGACCAGGCCCTCCACGCCGCGGGCGAGGTCGATGACCTTCTTGGCATCCGGCTCGTTCTCGTACATCCCGCGGATCTCGCCGGCCTCGCTGTAGCGCGGGTGCGTCGGGTCGGTGATGCCGTTGAGCGGGATGCCCTTGCCCAGGACGTCGGCGGGCATCGCCTTGGTGAGCCGGTCGCCGACCGCGTAGGGGTAGCCCAGCACCCGGGCCGAGTCCTTGATCGCGTTCTTGGCCTTGATGGTGCCGTAGGTGCCGATCATGGCGACCTTGTCGGCGCCGTACTTCTCGGTGACGTACCGGATCACCTCGGCGCGCCGGCGCTCGTCGAAGTCGATGTCGACATCGGGCATGGAGACGCGCTCGGGGTTGAGGAAGCGCTCGAAGATCAGGCCGTGCTCGATCGGGTCGAGGTCGGTGATGCCCATGGCGTACGCCACGATCGAGCCGGCCGCGGAGCCGCGGCCGGGGCCGACGGCGATGCCGTTGTTCTTGGCCCACATGATGAAGTCGGCGACGACGAGGAAGTAGCCGGGGAACCCCATCTGGATGATGGTGTCCATCTCGTACTCGGCCTGCTTCATCCGGTCGTCCGGGATCCCGCCGGGGTAGCGGCGGTGCATGCCCCGCAGGGTCTCCTCGCGGAACCAGGTGACCTCGGTGTACCCGTCGGGCACGTCGAAGCGGGGCATCAGGTTCTTCTCCTGGAACCAGCCCTCGGTGTCGACCTGCTGGGCGACCAGCAGCGTGGTGTTGCGGCAGCCCTCCTGCCAGGCGTCGGAGGAATCGATGGCGAGCATCTCCTCCGTCGTCTTGAGGTAGTAGCCCGTGCCGTCGAAGCGGAAGCGGTCCGGGTCGGAGACGTTCTTGCCGGTCTGGATGCACAGCAGGGCGTCGTGGGCGTCGGCCTCGCTGGCGTACGTGTAGTGCGAGTCGTTGGTCACGACCGGCGGGATGCCGAGCTTCTTGCCGATCTCCAGCAGCCCGTCGCGGACCCGGCGCTCGATCTCGATGCCGTGGTCCATCAGCTCCAGGAAGTAGCGCTCCTTGCCGAAGATGTCCTGGTACTCCGCCGCCGCCTTGAGCGCCTCGTCGAAGTGGCCGAGCCGCAGCCGGGTCTGCACCTCGCCGGAGGGGCACCCCGTGGAGGCCATCAGGCCCTCGGACCACTGGGCGATGGTCTCCTTGTCCATCCGGGGGTACTTCGTCAGCCAGCCCTCGGCGTAGGCGTCGGAGGAGAGCCGGAAGAGGTTGTGCAGGCCCGTCCGGTTCGCCGCCCAGATCGTCTTGTGCAGGTACGAACCGGAGGCCGAGACGTCGTCCCGCTTCTGGTGCGGCTGGCCCCAGGTGATCTTGCGTTTGTTCCGCCGCGACTCGGGGGCGACGTACGCCTCGATGCCGATGATCGGCGTGACCCCGGCGCCCTTGGCCTGGTGGAAGAAGTCGTAGGCGCCGTGCAGGTTGCCGTGGTCGGTCATGGCGATGTGCGTCATGCCCATTTCACCGCAGGCCTTGAACATGTCCTTCAGCCGCGCCGCTCCGTCCAGCAGCGAGTACTGGGTGTGAACATGCAGATGGGTGAAGGGCGTGGTCACGGGAAGCGACACCTCCGGCATCGGTGGTCATCTGGCGGCGAGGGGAATCCTACGCCGGGGGTCCGACAACCACGGCCGGGACGGTCCATGCCGGGCGGGCGGCCCGGGTGCTCCCCCCGCGACACGCCCGGCCGGCGGGGTTCCGGCGCCTCCGCGAGTCGTAGCCGATGTCCGTGCGACGGCGGACCCGGTCCCGCGCCACGGGTCGTACCCGGACCGGGCAGGGCGGCGTCCCGCGCTGCGCGGCGCGCACCGCGGGACGCCTGCCGGTGAGCGGCGCCCTGAGCCGCTCAGCGCACCGGCGAGTCGGCCCGCTCCACCTTCTGGGTGCCGGACAGCGTGCGGTACGAACGCTCCCACGTGGACGTGGCGCCGGCGTCGGTCCGGTCGGACAGGACGTAGTAGTCCATCTGCGCCCGCTCGGCGGTGATGTCCAGGACGCCGTAGCCGTGCGAGTCCATGTCCACCCACTTCACGTGCCGGTTGGCGACCTTGACGGCGGCCTCGGCGATCGGGGAGACGGTGCGCGGTGCGACCTTGAGGATGTCGTCCAGGTTGTCCGAGGTGACGGAGGTGACCACGAACTCGGTCGCCGCCGACGCCGACAGCGGGTACGTGGCCGCCTTGACCGGGACGTCGTTGGCCCACGCCATGTGGATGTCGCCGGTCAGGAACACGGTGTTGCGGATGCCGTTGTCCCGCAGGTGCGCCAGCAGCTCACGGCGGTCGTCGGTGTAGCCGTCCCACTGGTCGGGGTTGATCGCCAGACCTTCGCCGGGCAGGCCGAGCAGCTTCGCCAGCGGCGCGAGCAGGTAGTCGGGCAGCGCGCCGAAGGCGACCGGCGAGATCATGACCGAGTTGCCGATCAGCCGCCAGGTGGTGTCCGAGGCCTTCAGCCCCGCCTTGAGCCAGTCCAGCTGCGCCCGGCCGGTGATCGAGCGGTCGGGGTCGTCCACCGAGCCGCTGCCGACAGCGGCCTGCTGCGAGCGGAAGGAGCGCAGGTCGAGCAGCGACAGGTCGGCGAGCCTGCCGAAGCGCAGCCGGCGGTAGGTCGTCCCCGCGATCGAGGGGCGCACCGGCATCCACTCGAAGTAGGCCTGCTTGGCGGCCGCCACCCGTGCGGTCCAGGTGCCCTCGGCGCCCTCGGTGTGGTTCTCGGCGCCGCCGGACCAGGCGTCGTTGGCGAACTCGTGGTCGTCCCAGATCGCGACGACCGGGGCGGCGGCGTGCAGCGCCTGGAGGTCGGCATCGGTCTTGTAGCGGCCGTGCCGGGTGCGGTAGTCGGCCAGCGTGGTGATCTCGTGCGCCGGCGCGTGCGGGCGGACGACGGTGCCGCGGGCGGCGAAGCCGCCGCTGGCGTACTCGTAGATGTAGTCGCCCAGGTGCAGCCAGGCGTCCAGGTCACCGCGCGCGGCCAGGTGCCGGTAGGAGGCGAAGTACCCGGCCTCCCAGTTCGAGCAGGACACCACGCCGAAGCGCAGGCGGGCGGCGGTGGAGTTGTCGGCCGGGGCGGTACGGGTCCGGGCGACCGGCGAGTCCACGCCGCCCGCGGTGAATCGGTACCAGTAGTCCGTCGCCGGCCGCAGGCCGCGCACATCGGCCTTGACCGTGTGGTCGCACGCCGCGGTCGCGGTGGCCGTGCCACTGGCGACGACGGAGGTGAGCGCCTTGTCCGTGGCGACGGTCCAGGTCACCTCGGTCGCCGGGCCGAGCCCGGAGCCGGGGACCGCCTCGGGGACCGGGGTCACGCGGGTCCACAGCAGGATGCCGTCGGGCAGCGGGTCGCCGGAGGCCACACCGTGCAGGAAGGCGGGCGCGGACGCCGCCTGCGCCTGGCCGGCGGTGGCGGCGAGCGGTATGAGCGCGGCGCCCGTCACGACGGCGCCGGCCTTGACCACCGAACGGCGGCTCGGTGTTCTCGGAGAGGTCTGTGAGGATGCAGAGGTCTCGGTCACGGCGGATCAGATTACGCGTCAGTAACCGCTCTCCGGCACCCCTCCCGGCAACTGTTGGCGAAGACTTCGCCCCCCGGTCCCCGGCACGTCGCCGGGGACCGGGGGGCGATCAAGTGCCGTGCGCCGCCTACTGCTTGGCGCCGATCTGCGCGTCCACCGCCGCCGTGAACTGCTGCGGCGTCATGGTCTGCACGTTCTCGATCGTCTTGCCGTCCAGCTTCACGGTCGGCGTGCCCTGGATGCCGTCCGTGTCGAACTGCTTGGCCATCGTCAGCGCCCACTTGTCGTAGGTGCCGTTGCGGACGGCGTTCTCGAAGGTCTTGTTGCCCTTGAGGGCGTCGACCTTCTGCGCGATCTCGATCAGCTTGGCGTCACTGCCGAAGTCGTCCTTGGTCTCCTCGGGGTGGACGTCCTTGGAGTACAGCAGCGCGTGGTACTGGACGAACGCGTCCTTGCTGACGTTCAGCGCCGCGCCGAGCGCGCTCAGCGCGTTCTTCGAGCCCTGGCCCTGCTTGAGGGCGTCGTCCAGGAAGGCGCCCATGGTGTACGAGATCTTGTACTTGCCGTCCTTGGCGTCCTTCTGGACCTCCTCGCCGGAGGTCTGCTCGAACTGCGCGCAGACCGGGCAGCGCAGGTCCTCGTACACCTTCAGCGTGTGCTTGGCGTTCGCGTCGCCGATCTCGATGGACGTGCCGTTCTTGCCCGTGGAGTTCGCCGGCGCCACCAGCTTCTGGTCAGCGGCCTTCTCCCAGTAGGAGGGCGCGTTCATCTTGACCACGGCCACGGCTATGCCGGCGCCGAGCGCCAGAACGCCGACCACGGCGCCGCCGACGATGAACTGGCGGCGGACCTTGTCGCGCTTCGCCTGGCGCTCCCGCTCCGCGCGCAGACGCTCGCGGGCGGCGGTCTTGGCGGTCTGGCTGTTCCTCTTGCTCATGGTGGTGGGTTCTCCGTGTCGTCGTGACATGCGTGAGGGGATGTGCGGGGGTGGGACGGGTCGTGCGCGGCGCGGCTCAGCGAGCGGCGGCGACGACCGGGGGCCCTCGGCGTACGACGGTGTGGAGCAGCAGCGGCAGCGCGGGCGCGACGGCGGCCGCGGGCACGAAGCGGCGGGCGGCGGCCCGCGGCCGGGCGGTGCCGCGGAAGGCGGCGACCGCGACGATCAGCGGCCGGAAGACGATGCGCAGCAGGCCGTGCAGCGCGGCCTCGCCGCGCCGCAGCCACCAGGCGGCGGCCAGGCCCACGGCGACGTGCACGACGAGCAGCAGCCAGGGCGAGGCCGAGTGGCCGGGGCTCCCGGCGGCGCCGGCGAGCGGGCCGCCGACGTCACCGCCGTGGCAGGCCAGGGCCTCGTTGATCGAGCGCCACGAGCCCGTGACGGGCCCGCCGGCCGGGCCGTAACAGGTCTGCTGTCCGGCCGTGAACAGCGTGTCCACGGCCAGTTCGAGCGGGACGAGGAGGCCGGCGATCGGCCAGTAGCCGCGCTCCCGGCCGCCGAGGGCGTAGGCGACGGCGAAGACGCCGACGGCCGCCCCCGCCGTGGTCACCAGCGGCAGGGGCTCGTGCGAGAGCAGGATGTGGGCGGTCGCGGACAGCGTGACGCACAGCGCGGCGAAACACGCCGCGCGCAACGCCCTCAGCTGAGGCCCGGTCCCATCCATGGCGCTGAGTGTGCCATGCCGGTGGGTAAGCAATGCCTAAAGCCCCGAAAACCCGGGATCGCAGCCCCGATCACAGCCCCGGGAAACGGCCGTTGCGGAACAGGTCCACGAAGATCTGATGGTCCTCGCGGGCCCGCGCCCCGTAGGAGTGGGCGAAGTCCACCAGCATCCCGGGGAAGCCCTCCTCGTCGCGCGCGATGGCCTCGTCGATCGCGTCCTCCGTCGAGAACGGCACCAGGGAGTGGCCGCTCTCGTCGTCCGCCGCCGCGTGCATGGCGGCCGTCGCCCGGCCGAGGTCGGCCACGACCGCCTCGATCTGGGCGGGGTCGTCGATGTCCGACCAGTCCAGGTCCACGGCGTACGGCGACACCTCGGCGACCAGTTGGCCGACACCGTCCAGCTCCGTCCAGCCCAGGTACGGGTCGGCGTGCGCCTGGAGCGCGCGCTGCGAGATCACCGTGCGGTGGCCCTCGTGCCGGAAGTAGGAGCGGACCGCCTCGTCGGTGATGTGCCGGGAGACCGCGGGGGTCTGGCCCTGCTTCATGTAGATCACGACGTCGTTCTCCAGGGCGTCGGTGTGCCCCTCGAGGAGGAGGTTGTACGAGGGCAGGCCCGCGCTGCCGATGCCGACGCCGCGGCGGCCGACCACGTCCTTGACCCGGTGGCTGTCGGGGTTGATCAGGCTGGTCTCCGGCAGCGTCTCCAGGTACCCCTCGAAGGCCCGCAGCACCTTGGCGCGGGTCGCCTCGTCCAGCTCGACGGCGCCGCCGTCGGGGGTGAAGCGGCGGTCCCACTCGCGGATCTCGGTCATCGAGTCCAGCAGGCCCACCCGGGTCTGGGCGCGCGCGTGGCGCAGTGCGTCCAGCAACGTGCCCTCCGCGGTGTCCAGGGTGAGCGAGGGCACGGCCTCGTCCTGGGCGAGGGCACGGATGCGCTCGCGGTAGGCGGTGGCATAGGTGCGCACCAGGCCGGAGATCACGTCGTCGGCCAGCGCCTTGCTGTAGCCGATCAGCGCGATGGAGGCGGCGAAGCGCTGCAGGTCCCAGGTGAAGGGGCCGACGTAGGCCTCGTCGAAGTCGTTGACGTTGAAGATCAGCCGGCCGTTGGCGTCCAGGTAGGTGCCGAAGTTCTCGGCGTGCAGGTCCCCGTGGATCCACACCCGGGAGGTGCGCTCGTCCACGAAGGGGCTGCCGTCCTTCTCCTCGGCGAGGTCGGCGTAGTACAGGCAGGCCGTGCCGCGGTAGAACGCGAACGCCGAGGCCGCCATCTTGCGGAACTTGACCCGGAAGGCCGCCGGATCCGCCGCGAGCAGCTCGCCGAAGGCGGTCCCGAAGACCTCGACGATCCGCTCCCCGCGCTGCTCGTCACTCGTGAGACCTGTGGCCATCTGTCCTGCGCCTCCTGGCTGTACGTGTGTCGGCTCCCCGTCGACGGGTCAACGCAGGAGCGTACGCCCGCGTCACCGGGCCGGGCCCCCGGCGGGACGTGATATTCGCGTCACCGACGCCGCTGGTCCAGCCGGGCACTTACCGCTCGCGCCGGGCGTTGTGGGGGGCGATGAACACCACCAGGGGGCGGGACACCACACGCGGCCGCAGCGTCCGCCGCACCGTTTTCGGGCTGCTCGTGATCGGCGCCCTCGTACTGGCGGCCGTGGCCTGGCCCACGCTCTCCGCCCAAGTGCGGGCGGCCAACTGGCCCGAGGAGGCCCCCCAGGGCCCCGACCACATCACCGCGCGCATGAAGGCCGTCCGCGACGCCGTCGTCAAGGAGTTCGGCCCCCGCGGCCTCCGCGGCGCCCCCGGCTGCTACCGCGAGGACGGCGGCATCGCCGGCGGCGGCGAACACCCCCTGGGCCGTGCCTGCGACTTCATGCTCATGCCCGCCGGCCACAAGGTCACCGGCAGACCCGAGGCCCTCGGCGACGACATCGTCGCCTGGGTCCGCGAGCACGCGGACGAATTCGGCATATGGTACGTGATCTACGAACAGCACATATGGTCCAGCCGCCTCCCCCAGCAGGGCTGGAAGCTCATGGAGGACCGCGGCTCCATCACCCAGAACCACTTCGACCACGTGCACATATCGGTCTACTGATCAGCCACCTGGCTGAGCTGGGTCTCCAAACGGAACAGCCCGCTGACCAGCGTTGATACCGTCACTGGTTGTCAACGTTGGTCAGCGCTGGTCCACCTTCCACGGCCCAGGGACGGCCCGGCCGAGGTGTTCAACTTGCGGGGTGACACCCGCATGAGATTCTCGCCCGCCCTCTCGTGACCGATTCAGCGGGCGTCCCCTTTCAGGCACGTCGTTAGGAGCGATCGGGGATGGACGAACCCGTGGCCGCGCTGCCCGCGGCTGAGTACCGAGACGTCTGGGACCGCTTCTACCAAGAGTTCAGTTTCCAGCCGAGTACGAGTTCATTCAATTGGCCAGCCATCAAAGAGCCTGCCGCATCGATCACCTGGAGCCTGTCGACGCTCCCCGACGAACCCGACTACGAGCGCCTGGACCGACTGGTCGAGGTCGTCCAGCAGGGGCTGGCCGCGTGCGTTGGCCCGCAGGGCACACTGCTCGCGCTGGACTGGCAGCACACCTGTTACCGCTTTGCCCCGCAGGAGATCGGCGGCCCTGGGCAACCGGCTTGGCCACTCAGCCCGTATCCCGACGGGGACTATTTCATCTACCTTTCGGAAGACTTCCGCATGGGCAGCTTTGGCCATCCTTGGGAAGAGTCTCTCTGTCTGTTCGGTGAGGCACTCCTCGACGCCGTATCAACGGAGGTCGATAAGATTCTTGGGCAGCCGATCCGCAAGGCGGGCACAGCGGTGAATCTCACCTGAGCTTGGGAATCACCGGGCTTCTGGGCCTCGACTACAGCCTGACCTGCGAGAACGGGTTCCAGGGTGTAGCGGAGGCTCTCCCTTACACCCGCTGTTGACCGTGGCTTACCGCTCCCGCGGGCACGGACCGGGCACGGGGCCCTCAACCCCCGTAGCGGTTTCGGAGGTCCGACGTGACCCGCGACATGATGCCCGTTGCCTGCTGCGGAGGCATCTCCGCCAAAGGCATCTCCACTTGGGGATCATAGGCAGTCAGGCCGGTCTCCTTCTCCACGATCGCGGAGAGGGCAAAGACCTTGCCGAGCACCGTTGCGGCACCGTCCCCGACGTGCCAGTAGGGCACGGTGATGCTGACCTCGTCACCGAACACTGAAAGGTCGACACCAGTACCGGAGTGGCTCAGGTCCCGCGACTCCTGCCCATCCTCCGCGATCTCCACATCGCCGAGCAGGGTTCGGGCCTGCGGCACTATTCGCTGCCATGCTGCGAGGAGCTCAGCGGGGATGGGCCCGCTGTCTTGGGCTGCGTCCTCCATGGCCTCCAGGACCTCATCCCAGGACTGGCCGTCGCGTCGGCTCAGAAAGTAGATGTCGTAGCTCACCGCAAGATCGTAGGGCCACCGCTCCTCGTTGCCGACAGCAGTGGCGGCCGTCGTGGCAGCGATGGCAACGAGGACATCCGGGCGACGGTGTCCGCTGTTTCGGGTGGCCGGCGAAGGTACACCGATGAGTTCCGCCGGTAGGGCCGGTCCCTCCGTACGTACGCCGTCGAGCCACCGACTGGAGACCCACCATGACGACTCCCGCACACCCCGGCCGCATGCTGTTCGTCAACATCCCCGTAGCGGACCTCGAGCGCAGCAAGGCGTTCTTCGCCGAGCTCGGGTTCGGCTTCAACCCGAACTTCACCGACAAGACCGCCGCCTGCATGCCGGTCGGCGAGCATGCCTTCGTCATGCTGCTGAGCCGCGAGAAGTTCGCGGAGTTCGCGAAACTGCCGATGGCCGACCCCACCACGCACACGCTGGCGTTGTACTGCTTCAGCGTGTCGTCCCGCGACCAGGTCGACGCGGTCAGCGCCGCCGCGCTCGCGGCGGGCGGCTCCGAGGCGGACGGCGCCGAGGACTACGGCTTCATGTACTCACGCAGCTTCTTCGATCTCGACGGCCACGCCTGGCAGGTCATGTGGATGGACCCGGCAGCGGCGGAGCAGGGCCCCGAGGCGTTCACGGCCTCCACGCAGGACGCCGGCACCCCGGCCTGACCCCCCACCACTGCGGAGGCTGGCGGCAAAAGGGTCGTCCCGGCAGCCCCACATCACCACCGCCCGAAGGCACCGGACCGTGGCCGGTCCGGTGCCTTCTCGCTGGCGCCCGGCAGGGCCAGAACCCGCGGCACCCGCTTCCTCCCCCGCCCCACGAGAGCGGCAGGGCGACGCCCTCATGGCCCTCTCGACACGAACGGACGGCGCTACGGGCCTCACATGGATGCCCTGGCGATGACGCCTTCGATCTCGTCTCGGCCGAACGCTCGCATGGTCGTGCTGCGGACGTTGCCCGCCTCGCCGAGCTGGAGGAGCGCGGCGGCTGCCGTTTCGTCGTCGGGTGCCTCAAGGACCGCCACGAGGTCGTACGAACCGACGGTCCAGTACATGGTCACGAGCCTGGCGCCGAGCCTTTCGAGCGCGGCCGCGAACGCGTCGGCACGGGTCGCCGTGTCCTTGCAGGCGCGAATGCCCTGCTCGGTCCAGTTCAGCAGCGAGATGTAGGTCGGCACGGATACTCACCTCGACATAGTCGGGCATCCCCCCACCAGCCTAATTTTCGGCACCCGAGGTCGCATCCGGCGACGGGCATCCCCGTCCCGTACACGGTGATGACGCCTACCGCGCGTCCTGGCGGTCGCGCCGGCTGCCGCACGAGCACGCGGCGGCCGCCGGCTCGGACTGCTCGTCGACGCCGCAGCAAGCGGGCGGCGCGGTGTCGGCGTCGGCCTTGACGACGTAGACCTCCCAGGGCTCCTTACCGGGGCCGGTGACCCAGACCTTGTCCTGGAGGGCGTAGCAGCAGGAGGTGTCGTTCTCCTCGAAGGTCGCCAGACCCGCTTCCTGGAGTCGGCCGGTGGCCGCGGCAACCTGTCCGGTGGACTCGACCTCGACGCCGAGGTGGTCCAGCCGGGTGTCCCGGCCGTCCCCGCCCTCGATCAGGACGAGCTTGAGCGGGGGCTCGGTGATGGCGAAGTTGGCGTAGCCGGGGCGGAGTTTGGCGGGCTCGGCGCCGAAGAGCCGGGAGTAGAAGGCGATGGAGCCCTCGAGGTCGGGGACGCGCAGGGCGAGCTGAACACGGGACATGGCGATCTCCCTCATCAGGTTCTGTATCGACAGTTGTCGATACAGCTCGACGGATCCGAGGTTGCCACCTGATTCGACAAGCGTCAACATAGACACATGTCGAAATCAGAGCTGACCGTGCTGGGTCAGGACGATCAAGCGGCGTGCTGCTCGCCGATGGTCCGGGAACCGCTCGGCGAGGCGGACGCCGTCGATCTGGCGCGCATGTTCAAGGCGCTGGCGGATCCGGTGCGGCTGCGGCTGCTGTCGCTGATCGCCTCCTACGAGGGCGGCGAAGCCTGCGTATGCGACCTGACCGGGCCCTTCGACGTGTCCCAACCGACCATCTCGCACCACTTGAAGGTGCTGCGGGAAGCAGGCCTCGTGGGCTCGGAGCGGCGTGGGACCTGGGTCTACTACTGGGTGCTGCCCGTCGCGCTCGCACGCCTGTCCTCGCTCCTGCGGACCCCGGCCGAGTCGGCCGGGGCCGGGGCCGGGGCCGGGGCCGGGGCCGGGGCCGGGGCCGGGGCCGGGGCCGGGGCCGGGGCCGGGGCCGGGGCCGGGGCCTGCTGATGAACTCAGGTTCTCCACTCGGTCGCCGTGCCGCCGGGGAGTTCATCGGCACGGCCGCTCTCGTCGCGGTCGTGGTGGGCTCCGGCATCCAGGCCACCGAACTCTCCCGCGACGTGGGCGTGCAGCTGCTCGCCAACTCGCTGGCCACCGTGTTCGGCCTGGGTGCGCTCGTCGCGCTGCTGGGTCCGGTCTCCGGCGCGCACTTCAACCCGGTGGTCACCCTCGTCGCCTGGTGGACCGGCCGCGCCACCGACGACGGACCGGCCCCGCGCGATGTCGCGGCCTACCTGTCCGCCCAGACCGCCGGCGCCATCGGCGGGTCCATGCTGGCGAACGCGATGTTCGCCGAACCCCTGGTGCGCTTCTCCACCCATGACCGGTCCGCCGGGCACCTGTGGCTGGGCGAGGTCGTGGCGACCGCGGGTCTGGTCCTGCTCGTCCTCGGTCTCGGCCGTACCGGGCAGCAGCGCGTCGGCCCGGCCGCGGTCGCCTGCTACATCGGCGCGGCCTACTGGTTCACCTCCTCCACCAGCTTCGCCAATCCCGCCGTGACGATCGGCCGCGCCTTCTCCGACACCTTCGCCGGCATCGCCCCCACCTCCGTGACGCCTTTCATCGCCGCCCAGTTGGCGGGCGCCGCCATCGGCCTCGCGCTGGCCGCCGTCCTCTTCGGCCCCTCCGCCCGGGCCGCACCCGCGGCGGCCGCCGCGTCCCCTGGCGAACCCGAACTCCTCACCACCAGCCACTGAACAAGGAAGACTTGTGAGTACTCCCGCCGTCCCGTCCGTGCTGTTCGTCTGCGTGCACAACGCCGGCCGCTCCCAGATGGCCGCCGCCTTCCTCACCCACCTGGCCGGCGACCGCGTCGAGGTCCGCTCGGCCGGCTCCGCCCCCGCCGACACGGTCAACCCCGCGGTGGTCGACGCCATGAAGGAGGCCGGCATCGACATCTCCGCCGAAGTGCCCAAGGTGCTCACCACCGAAGCCGTGCAGGCCTCCGACGTGGTGGTCACCATGGGCTGCGGCGACACTTGCCCCGTCTTCCCCGGCAAGCGCTACCTCGACTGGACGCTCGACGACCCCGCCGGCCAGGGCGTCGACGCCGTCCGCCCCATCCGCGACCAGATCGAACAGCGCATCAAGGGCCTGCTCACCGAACTCGGCGTCGACACGCGCGCGTGAATGCCGGCCTCCCCGGTGCGGCACTCTCGTACCCTGCGTCCGCCTCCTCTCTGCGCCCGCCCGCGGGGAAATCACGTGTCGCCGCGGACGGCCGGACCTCTAGCCTGTGCCGCATGCATCAGCCCCCACGACGCGACCGCCGCCCGGCGCGCCGCGCGCGACCGGAGCCGATCCGGCGACAGGCCTCGCGGCTCACGGTCATGGGGGCCGATGTCGTGGTGGTCGGCTACTTCTCCGCGAAGGAGAAGGACTTCGTCACGCTCATGAACTCGGCGGCCACCGGACTGGCGGTTCGCGGCGCTCGGGTCGTCGGGCAGATCGTGCAACGACGAGGGGTCTCGGACGGCGGGGTGCAGAAGATGGCTCTGCCCTTTTCCTCGCGGACCCTGCTGAGCCACGGGAAGGTCCTCGAGGTGGCCGAGGCCTGCGAGCGGGCGGACGCCGATGCGGCGGTCTTCGTGGCCGCTTTGAGCGGCCGTCAGCAGCGCGCGCTGACAGCGCTGCTCGGCTGCCCCGCGGTGAGCCTCCCCGAGATCCTCGCCGCCGGCTGACCGGCGTCATCCGATGGATCTTCCGGAATTTCTCGCCGAGGCCGTGAGCGTCCTCAAAGCCCCGCTGGACCCTGCCGACCGCGAACAGGGCTGGACCGACGACCTGCGTCGGGAGATCCAGGAGGAGATCTCGATCAGCCGCTCGGTCCTGCGGCGCCACGGTGCTTGGGCGGTCCGGTATCTGCGTCCTCGCCTCGACGCGTGGATGGCGCGCGAACTCGTCCGGCCGGGGCGCCTCCACGACGTGGTCATGGGAGTGCAGACCCGCATCACGCAGGCGCGCGACGCGGCCCGCCACCCGGCCGGTGGGAGCTGAGCCCGGCCATGTGCTCGTTCCGCCGCGACTACTCGCCGCGGGGGATGCGGACGAAGCCCTCCGTCCGCGTGTCCTCGTCGAGGAGATACGGGACGATCAGGGAGCATTCAGGTTCTCCGCGGAACCCCGGCAGGACGTGCGCGCGACGGACGCGCTCCTCGGCTCTCTGCTCGGTCGGGTAGATGCCCAGGAGCTTCACGTCATCGCCGTCCTGCTCGTCGACGTGGAGGCTGCCGCTCTCGTCGACGTGCACCGTGGCGCCGTCGGGGCCGGCCTCGTTCTGATGGCCGACGTGCCGGAGCGGACAGACGATCACGTGGGCACGGTACATCGGCGACCGCGTCCACGGCGTCCCCGGGAGCGTCGCACTCGGAGAGCCCCAACTCCCCGCCCGTCCCGACCCGTCGCTCTAGGATCCACGGGTGCCCACGACAGAGATCATGACGACCAGTGAGCGACCCGACCTGTATCAGCAGGCCAAGGCCGCGCTCCGCGACGTTTGGCCGACTTTTGTCCTGCACGACCCGTTCTCGAAGAACTACCGGCGTCGTGCGACGACCTGCTTTCCCCGTTTCGACGTGCTGCTGGTGCAGGACGGCAAGGTGGTCGCCAACGCCGCGGGCGTGGCCCTGCGCTGGGACGGGAACGTGGACACGCTGCCGTCCGGCTACGACGGCGCCCTGGAGCAGGCGGTGACGGAGGACGAGGCGTCCGTCGCGCCCGACACCCTGTGCATCATGGCCGCCACCGTGCTGCCCGGCCACTCGGGCCGCGGGCTGGCCGGGGAGGCACTCACCGCGCTGCGCCGACGCGCTGTCGAAGCCGGGCTGCGACGCGTGATCGCTCCCGTGCGGCCGGCCCTCAAGGCGAGGTATCCCCTGACCTCGATGGAGGACTTCGCCCGCTGGACGCGTGACGACGGCCTGCACCTCGATCCGTGGATCCGCACCCACCAGCGCCTCGGGGCGACCGTTCTCGCCCCCGCCCCGCGTTCCATGGTCATCCCTGGGACCGTCGCGCAGTGGGAGCAGTGGACCTCGATGGCCTTCCCCCAGACCGGGCGCTATGTCGTTCCGGACGCCCTCGATCCCGTCGAGATCGATCGCGAGCGGGACCAGGGCGTCTACGCCGAGACCAATCTGTGGATGCGGCACCTTTAGAACGTGCGCGGGGGGGGCGGGGAACCTGGGCATCGGCTGCGAGACGTCGTGGCGCGCGGTCCGGGACGCCGGGCCCGAGGAGGCGGCGGACGCGCTCGGCCTGCGGCAGGGGGTCTTCGCGGCCGGGCCCGTCGCCGCGTGGACGATCTCCCACAGCCGCATCGGTCTTCCGTCGGGCCCGACGCGACCGACGCGACCGACGCGACGGACGCGACGGACGCGACCGAACCCGGCTTCCCCGACTGGCCGGTCGCTGAGCACACGGCCCGGCGAGGGGCCAGTTCTCCACCACCGACCGCATCGGCGAGTTCCACACCGGGGCCAGGGCCGACGCCGGTGAACCGACCCGCCTGCTCCTGCATCGGGGAACGGGACGACATCCCCCTCGGCATCCCGGACGATGCCGTAGTCCGCCCGGGCGTCCGCGGGTTCCCGACGGGAGCCGAGTCGCCGGGCGCCGGGGCCCGGGACACGGCGCCCTCACGCCATGGCGACGAATCCGCCCCGGGACCGGCCACCGGTGAACAGCTCGTCCCAGTCGATCTCCCCGGGCAGTGCGTCGAAGGAGTCGAGGGAGACGACGACGGCTCCGCCGGCCTGTTCCACGGCGCCGCACCACCGGGCCATGTCCTCGGCCTCCTCCTGCGACCGGGCGCCCTGCACGAGGCATCCCGCGTCTCCCGGGCCGTCCACCACCGACATGGTGAGCCGCGGCATGATCCGCCACTCGGGACACGACGGCATGCGGCCCTCGGGCGCGTGCAGCACCGGCAGGCCGTCGTGGATCGGGGCCTCGGCCAGCAGGAGCAACGGAACGGGGCCCAGGACGAAGTGGGTCTTCTCGCGAGTCATCAGCACGCGCCGACTCTACGTTCGCCCCCGGCCCGGTCACGCGTGGCCACGCCTGGCCGCGGGGCGAGTCCCCCCATGGGTAGGGGATGTTGTGCGGCGTGAGCGAGTTGTACGACAAGCGGTCACCGTGGGCCTGCTCCCGGCGGGCCTGTTCGATGAGGAGGCCGTCGGCGTTCTCCGTGCGGGAGGCGCCGCGGCGCAGGAGCTCGACGACCAGAAACGTCCCGAAGAACGCCGGCCACAGCGGCTCTCCCCCCTGTCAGCCCTTGGTGGCCCCATCGCAGGTCCCGGGCCGCCCGGGCCGCCCGGCGCGTCAGGGGCAGATCCAGCAGTAGAGGCGGCGTCCGCCGGACGAGGCGCGGCCGGCCAGGGCGGCCAGGTCCTTGAGGAAGCGGCCGCGGGCGTGGGGGTCCAACTCGCCGCGGGAGGACCCGGAGACGGCCGGGGTGCGCGAGGTGCGGGCCCAGCCGACGGCGACGTCGTCGAGGAGGCGGGGGTCGAAGGCCGCGAGGGCGTCGCGGAAGGTGTCGGTGAGGGAGACGGCGACGACCTGGCCGTCCCCGGCCATGCCGACGAGGGCGCCGCGGCGGGGGTCGGTCTGGACGTCCTCGGCGGCGCGGCCGGTGATCAGCACCTCGGCGGGGAGGAGTTCGAGCACCGGGTCGACACCCTTGATCACCAGCTGGTCGTAGTCGGGGGCGAGGGCCGCGCCGTCGTCGTGGACCTCGGCACGGACCACGGCGCGGACCGCGTCCCGGTCGTCACCGGCGGAGTAGTAGCCGTAGAGAACACCCATGGCCGGATGATCCCATCCGGCACTGACAACGCCGTGTGCGAGCAGGGCAGTTGCCCGTCCCGAGCCCTCAGCCCCCGGTCACTCCGCGTCCGCCGAGATGTCGGCGAGGAAGTCCAGGGCGATCGCCCACGCACGCTCGGCGGCCTCGGCGTCGTAGTCGTCGAGACCGGGGTCGGTGAACAGGTGGCCCGCGCCGCGGTAGCGGTGGACCTCCACGTCGGCGCCCGCCTTGCGCATGCGCAGGTACCAGGCGTTCAGCCAGTCGTCGGGCTCGAAGGGGTCCGGCTCGGCGACGTGCAGCTGGACGGGCATGTCGGTGGCCGCGTCGTCGGCGATGTCGGAGGTGCCGTGCAGCAGCAGGAGGCCGCGGGCCTTGTCGTCGGCGAGGGCGAGGTTCTGCGCGATGGAGCCGCCGAGGGAGAAGCCCGCGTAGACCAGCCCGCGCTCGGAGAGCGGTCCCGAGACGGTGACGGCCCGCATCAGCAGCTCGTCGCGGCCGATCTCGTCCTTGATGGCCATGCCCTCTTCGACGGTTTCGGCGGTGCGGCCCTCGTACAGGTCGGGCACGTGCACCTCGTGCCCGGCTGCGCGCAGCCGGTCGGCGGCGGCGTGCACGGCGGGGCGGAGCCCGTAGGCCGAGTGGAAGAGCACGATGGTCATGCCGGAGGTCACAATTCACATCCCATAGGGGCCGCACGATCGGGGTACGGGCTCCATCATGCCCGTTACCGTCGAAACCATGGACTCCGTCGTACGGCCGCTGGGCGTGGTGGGCGGCTCCCTCATCGTGACTCTGGCCGTGGGCTGGGCCGTCGACCACGCGCTGCGCCGCGCCGACGCCCGTCATCCCGAGACCCCTCTGTGGCAGTTGCTGCGGCGCGCCCGGCTGCCGCTCCAACTGGTGATCTGCAGCTCGCTGCTGCGGGGTTCCTACGAGCAGGCGCACCTCGCCCGCGGCCACACCCGGGCGATCGGCCAGGTGCTGACCCTGGTACTGATCGGGGCCTGCGCCTGGCTGGTGGTCCGGGTGGCGGCGGCCGTCGTGGAGGCCTCGTACTCGCGGTACGCCTCCGGGGCGCAGGACGCGGCGCGGGTGCGCCGGGTGCGCACCCAGGTGTCGCTGATCCAGCGGGTGGTGTCGGCGGTGGTGGGTGTCGTCGCGGTGGCGGCGATGCTGCTGACGTTCCCGGCGATGCGCGGCTTCGGTGCCTCCATGCTGGCCTCCGCGGGTCTGATCGGCATCGTCGCCGGTATCGCCGCCCAGTCGACGCTGGGGAACCTGTTCGCCGGGCTGCAGATCGCCTTCGGCGACATGGTGCGGATCGGCGACGCCGTGGTGGTGGAGGGCGAGTGGGGGACGGTCGAGGAGATCACCCTCACCTACCTCGTGGTCCGCACCTGGGACGAGCGGCGGATCACCATGCCGGTGTCGTACTTCACCAGCAAGCCGTTCGAGAACTGGTCGCGCGGCACCGCCCGGATGACGGGCACCGTCTACTTCCACCTGGACCACACCACTCCGGTGGACCTGATGCGCGAACGGCTGCTGCAGGTCCTCAAGGAGTGCGAGCAGTGGGACGGCCGCGCCTGGGGGCTGGTGGTGACGGACACCACCCCGTCCACGATCCAGGTGCGGGCGCTGGCCACGGCGAAGGACGCGGACGACATCTGGACGGTGCGCTGCGTGGTGCGCGAGCAGATGATCGAGTGGCTGCGCCGCGAGCACCCGTACGCCCTGCCCCGCATCAACACGGCCCCGGCGCCGGGGCTCGCCGACGCTCCGGACCGGCAGCAGGCGACGCCGGGCGCGAGCGACATCGGGCCGGGGCCGGGGGCCCGCTAGCGGGCCCCCGGGGGCGCCCGCGGCCCCTAGCGGGACACCCGCAGGCTGCGGACGTCGAGCTGGCGCAGCACCCGGTCGACGATCTCCGGGTCGTAGCCGGGTTCGCTGCGCGCCGCGAGGACCTCGTGCCGGGCCGCGGAGAGCATGTCCCGCTGGACGCGTTCGAGGGTCCTGATGCGGCTCACCCGCGCGGTGTGCCGGTCGCGCTTGTCGTCGTCGACGATGTCGGGGCAGATCCGCGCCCCGACGTCGAAGGCCCGGCGGTGCAGGAGTTCGGAGACCTCCTCGGGGAAGCTCTCGGTCGCCTCGACCTCCTTCAGCCGTTGCTTGGCCGCCGCCATGGCGCGCAGCGCGAGCAGCATCTCCATGTCGTGCTCGATCTGGGTGTCGCTGCTGACCCCGAGCCGTCTGACGACCCACGGCAGGGTGAGGCCCTGGAGGACCAGGGTGGTCAGGACGACGGAGAACGCGATGAAGAGGATCTCGTCGCGGGCCGGGAAGGGGTCGCCGTTGTCGATGGTGTGCGGGATGGCCAGGGCCAGCGCGACGGACGCCACGCCGCGCATGCCGGACCACCACATGACGACGGTCTCCCGCCCGCTCATGGGGATGTCCTCGTCCAGGTCGCGCCGTTTGTGCAGCTTCCTGGCGGCGTATGCCGCGGGCAGCAGGTAGGCGAGCCGGACGACGATCACGGCGCCGACGACGAGTGCCGCGTGGCCGACCATCGTCCCCCAGCGGCCGGCCCCGACTCCGAAGACGTTGTGCAGCTCCAGGCCGATGAGGCCGAAGGCGACGCCGGTGACCAGGGTGTCGACGACCTCCCAGAAGGTGGCGCCGACCAGTCGCCCCGTCACGTCGTCGGCGTCCACGGCGTGCTCGGCCAGGAAGAGCGCCGTGGTGAGCACGGCGAGGACGCCCGAGCCGTGCGCCTCGTCGGCGATGGCGTACGCCGCGAAGGGGACCAGCAGCGACAGCCCGATCTGGAGGGTCGGGTCGCCGACGACCCCCATCAGCTTGGAGGCCATCCAGCCCAGGGCGAAGCCGACCACGACCGCGACGACCGCCGACAGCAGCAGCTCGCCGAGTGCCTCGGGCCAGGAGAACGAGCCGGTGACGGCCGCGGCGACGGCCACGTTGTAGACCACGATCGCGGTGACGTCGTTGAACAGCCCCTCGCCCTCCAGGGTGGAGATCATGCGCCGGGGCAGGCCGAGCCGCCCGGCCACGGCGGTGGCCGCCACGGGGTCCGGAGGGGCGACGAGCGCGCCGAGCGCGACGGCGCCGGCCAGGGAGATCCCGGGGAGGACGGCGTTCGCGATGCCGCCCACGGCCGCCGTGGTGATGAGCACCAGGGCGACGGCGAGCAGGAAGATCGCCCTCTTGTTGGCGGCGAACTGCCGCCACGAGGTGCGCTGCACGGAGGCGTAGAGCAGCGGCGGCAGCACGAGCGGCAGGATGAGCGCCGGGTTGATCTGCACGTTGGGCACGAACGGCAGCAGGGCCAGGACGACCCCGAGCAGTGTCATGAGAACGGGCGACGGCAGCCCCAGCCGGTCGCCCAGCGGGACCATGATGATGGCCGCGAGCATCAGGGCGAAGAACAGCGCGAGTTGATCCACGCCCCTAGCGTGACATGTCCGCGGAGCCCACTCGGGTCAGCGCGTCACAGCGCGCGCCTCATGGAACGGTGGGCGATGCCCGCCTCCTCGTACTCCTCGCCGAAGGGCTCGTAGCCCAGGCGCTCGTAGAAGCCGAGGGCGTGGACCTGCGCGTGCAGTTCGACGACGCGCAGCCCCAGCAGCCGGGCCTGCTCCTCCACGGCCCGCACCAGTGCCGCTCCCACGCCCAGCCCGCGGGCCCGCGACAGCACCGCGAGACGGCCCAGGACGCCGGTGCCGTCCGCGCCGGGGAGCAGCCGGCCGGCGCCCAGCGCGCCGTCGGGACCGATCGCCACCACATGGACGGCGGTCGCGTCGAACTCGTCGTACTCCAGGTCTGCGGGCACCTTCTGCTCCAGCACGAAGACCTCGTGCCGTACGGCGAAGTACGCCTTCAGGTCGTCGGGGCCCTCGGGCACCCGGATCGTGTACGCCTCAGGCACTGTCGCCCCGCACGATGTCGAGGGCGTGCTGGAGGTCCTCGGGGTAGTCGCTCTCGAACTCGACCCAGCGGCCGTCCCCGGGGTGCGTGAAGCCCAGGCGCACGGCGTGCAGCCACTGGCGCCCGAGCTCCAGCCGTTTGGCGATCGTCGGGTCGGCGCCGTAGGTGAGGTCACCGACACAGGGGTGGCGGTGCGCGGCCATGTGCACGCGGATCTGGTGGGTGCGGCCGGTCTCCAGCTTGATGTCCAGCAGCGAGGCCGCGCGGAACGCCTCGACCAAGTCGTAGTGCGTGACGCTGGGCTTGCCGTCCGCGGTGACGGCCCACTTGTAGTCGTGGGTGGGGTGGCGGCCGATCGGCGCGTCGATGGTGCCGCTGAGCGGGTCGGGGTGGCCCTGGACGAGGGCGTGGTAGCGCTTGTCGACGGTGCGCTCGCGGAACTGCTGCTTGAGGTCGCTGTAGGCGATCTCCGACTTGGCCACGGCCATGAGCCCGGAGGTGCCGACGTCCAGCCGGTGCACGATGCCCTGGCGCTCGGCGGCGCCGGAGGTGGAGATCCGGTAGCCGGCCGCGGCCAGCCCGCCGATGACGGTGGTGCCGGTCCAGCCGGGGCTGGGGTGCGCCGCCACGCCGACCGGCTTGTCGATGACGACCACGTGCTCGTCGTCGTGGACGATGCGCATGCCCGGCACCGGCTCCGCGACGATCTCCACGGGACGCGGCGGGGCGGGCAGCTCGACCTCCAGCCAGGCGCCGCCGGAGACGCGGTCGGACTTCCCGGCGGTGCTGCCGTCGATCGTCACCTTCCCCGCCGCCGCCAGCTCGGCGGCCTTGGTCCGGGAGAATCCGAACATACGGGCGATGGCGGCGTCGACACGTTCGCCTTCGAGACCGTCGGGAACAGGGAGGGACCGAACTTCGGCAGACATACTCACCTGGTCGAGTATGCCGGATGGGTGACGGGTGCTTTCCCGCTCACGCGTTCCGGCCCCTCCCGGCGGCCGGGCGGCCGCGTCAGTCCTTGTGGACGGTGCCGTCCGGGTCGAGGCCGCGGAAGGACAGCAGGACGATCAGGATGCCGCCGCAGACGATCGCCGAGTCGGCGAGGTTGAAGACCGCGAAGTGGGCGGGCGCGACGAAGTCGACCACGTGCCCCTGCAGAAAGCCCGGCGCCCGGAACACCCGGTCGGTGAGGTTGCCGAAGGCGCCGCCGAGCAGCAGCCCGAGCGCGATCGCCCACGGCACGCTGTGCAGCTTCCGCGCGATGCGGGCGATCACGACGATCACCGTGACCGCGATCACGGTGAACACGATCGTCATGCCCTGCCCGAAGCCGAAGGCCGCGCCCGCGTTGCGGACCGCTTCCAGGCGCAGGTAGGAGCCGATCACGTCGATCGGCTCATGCCCCTCCAGGCGGGTCACCACCCAGATCTTGGAGAGCAGGTCCAGGGCGTACGCCAGCGCCGCCACGCCGAGCAGCACGGCGATGCGCCGCGGTCCCTTGGGGACGGTCACGTCCGTGCCGCCGGTCGGCTCGTCCGCCGTGTCCGTCGCCGTCTCCTGTGCCTTCGCCATGTGAGTCCTTCAGCCCCGATGTCCCGGCCAGGCCTGATCCTGACGCTGACGAGGTTACGGCACACACGTCCGAACAGCGGGGGCGGCCGGGCGCGGCCCCCGCGAAAACTCAGTAGCGACGCTCCTGTCGCTGCTTGCAGTCGACGCAGAGCGTGGCCCTGGGGAAGGCCTGCATGCGCGCCTTGCCGATGGGCTTGCCGCAGGACTCGCAGAGCCCGTACGTGCCGGAGTCGAGCCGTTCCAGTGCGTGCTCGGTCTGGGCGAGCATCTCGCGGGCGTTGGCGGTGAGCGCCATCTCGTGCTCGCGGGTGATGTTCTTGGTGCCGGTGTCGGCCTGGTCGTCCCCCGCGCCGTCACCGGAGTCGCGCAGCAGGCCGGTGATGGCGTCCTCCGAGGTCGTGATCTCCGTCCGCAGCCGGCCCATCTCGGCCAGCAGCTCGGCGCGCGCCGCGTCCACCTCCTCGGCGGACCAGGGCTCCTCGTCGGGCCGGACCGCCAGGTCGCCCGGGGCCACGACGCCGGTCGGCCGGGCGATGCGCGCCGTGGGCACCGCGGAGGCGGGTCCCCCTGTTGCGGCCGTACCGGCCGCGGTCTTCTTCGCTACCACCTTCTTGGCTCCCTTTTTCGTGGCCTTCGCGGTCGTGCCGGCGTTCGCCGGCCCGGACTCCTCGGCGGGCTCGGCCGTCCGGCCCGCCTTCACGGTCTTCTTCGGCGGGGCGGCCTTCTTGGCCGCCGGCGCCTTCTCCGCCGCGGGGGCGGTCTTCTTCGCCGGGGGCGCGGTCTTGCGCGCCGCGCGTCCCGTCGCCGTACCGGCCTTGCCCGACTGGCCCTTGGTGCGTGCGGGCGCCGTCGTCGTGGTCTTGTCAGCCTCCGCCACGGCAGCTCTCTTCCCTGCGGCCTGAGCCGCGGTCTTCCGCGTGCCTTCCGCGGTCTGCTTCACGGCACCCGCCGCCTTCTTGGCGGGCGGCCTCACGGACGCCCCCTTCGAGGATGCCGCCTTTGTGACGGATTCCGCTTTTCCGGAGGACGCCGCTTTTTTCCCGCCGCCCTGCGAAACCGTCGTGGGGGCGGTCGTGGCCAGTGGCTTCGCGCGGCTCTTCGCCGGGGTCTTCGCGGGCGCCTGCACAGCGGCCGGCGCCTTGGTGCGGGATGCCGGGGACGCCGCCGTGCCGGACTTCCCGGCCCTGGCCGCCTTCCCGGCCGCGGCGGCCTTCCCGCGTGCGGGCGCGGAGAGGGCGGGGCGTTCGGGGGCGACCCCGGGTGCGGCCTTCCCGCGGTCCGCGGAAGCGCCCACAGGTGTCGCCTTCTTCGCCGTCGCCTTCTTCGTGGCGGTGGTCTTCTTCCCCACCATGGTCGCGGCCCCTTCACATATTGTGATCTTGCTCGCGAATCGTGCCGGAACGATAAATCGGCTCCGGACCCGCGGCAACGGGGCACGCCGCCGGATTCGCCCGCCTTGCCCGGCCGGGAGGCAGGTCTGCATCCGTTGTGCCCAGCTCTCCGCCAGGTATTCCGGTACCAACCGGTAACGAGGTGCGCACCGGGCCATTCGGGTCACTCCCGCCCCGCGGAAAACCCGGCCGACACGGCGCCCCCCGGCCCCGTACACTGGGCGGAGCGAAAGGCGTGGAAGGGGACGAGTAGCGCCGCACGCAGCCCATAGCGACCCGGGGGCGGTGGAAGCCCGGGGGTGTGCGCGACGTGAAGATCACCCCCGAGCCGCCGGAAGAAAGCCCGCGAGGGCGAGTAGAACCGGCAGCGCGACCCCAATGAGGGGGCTGCGGAACGACCCCGCGAGGGGCCGCCCGCCGCCAAGGAGGGTGGTACCGCGGGACCGGCGCAGCAACCGGCTCTCGTCCCTCCGACGGAATACGCACGCACCAATGACGTGTCCGCCGGAGGCAGAATCCGATGACGCAGTACCGCCAGGTCCCCGCCCAGGTCGACCTGCCCGCGCTGGAGCACGACGTGCTCGCGTTCTGGCAGGACAACAAGGTCTTCGCCCGTTCGCTGGAGCAGACCCGGGGCAAGCCCGAATGGGTCTTCTACGAAGGCCCCCCGACCGCCAACGGCATGCCCGGCGCGCACCACATCGAGGCCCGCGTCTTCAAGGACGTCTTCCCCCGCTTCAAGACCATGCAGGGCCACCACGTGACCCGCAAGGCCGGCTGGGACTGCCACGGCCTCCCGGTGGAGCTCGCCGTCGAGAAGGAGCTCGGCTTCACCGGCAAGAAGGACATCGAGGCGTACGGCATCGCCGAGTTCAACGCCAAGTGCCGGGAGTCGGTGACCCGCCACACCGACGCCTTCGCCGAGTTGACGACCCGTATGGGCTACTGGGTCGACCTCGACGAGGCCTACCGCACGATGGACCCCGAGTACATCGAGTCCGTCTGGTGGTCGCTGAAGCAGATCTTCGACAAGGGCCTGCTCGTCCAGGACCACCGCGTGGCGCCCTGGTGCCCGCGCTGCGGCACCGGCCTGTCCGACCACGAACTCGCCCAGGGCTACGAGACCGTGGTGGATCCCTCGGTGTTCGTGCGCTTCCCGCTCACGTCCGGTCCGCTGGCCGGTGACGCCGCGCTCCTGGTGTGGACGACCACGCCCTGGACGCTGGTGTCCAACACCGCTGTCGCGGCCCACCCCGACGTCACCTACGTCGTCGCGACCGACGGCACGGAGCGGCTGGTCGTCGCCGAACCGCTGCTCGGCAAGGCGCTCGGCGAGGGCTGGGAGGCCACCGGGCAGTCCTTCACCGGCCGCGAGATGGAGCGCTGGACGTACGACCGGCCCTTCGGCCTCGTGGAGATCGAGGGCGCCCACTTCGTCGTCAACGCCGAGTACGTGACGACCGAGGACGGAACGGGTCTGGTCCACCAGTCGCCCGCGTTCGGTGAGGACGACCTCAGGACCTGCCGCGCCTACGGCCTGCCGGTGGTCAACCCGGTGCGCCCCGACGGCACCTTCGAGGAGGAACTGGAGCTCGTCGGCGGCCAGTTCTTCAAGAAGGCCGACGAGGCCCTGGTGGCCGACCTCCAGGAGCGCGGCCTGCTCTTCCGGCACCTGCCGTACGAGCACAGCTACCCGCACTGCTGGCGCTGCCACACCGCGCTGCTCTACTACGCGCAGCCGTCCTGGTACATCCGCACGACCGCGGTCAAGGACGCGCTGCTGCGCGAGAACGAGCGCACCAACTGGTACCCGGAGGCGGTCAAGCACGGCCGCTTCGGCGACTGGCTGAACAACAACATCGACTGGGCGCTGTCCCGGAACCGCTACTGGGGCACCCCGCTGCCCATCTGGCGCTGCGCGGAGGGCCACCTCACCTGCGTCGGCTCGCTGGCCGAGCTGTCGGAACTGACCGGCGCCGACCAGACCGGCCTCGATCCGCACCGGCCCTTCATCGACGACGTCACCTTCGCCTGCCCGCAGTGCTCGGCCCCCTCCGAGCGCGTGCCCGAGGTCATCGACGCCTGGTACGACTCGGGCTCCATGCCGTTCGCGCAGTGGGGCTACCCGTACCGCAACAAGGAGGTGTTCGAGGGCGCATACCCCGCGCAGTTCATCTCCGAGGCGATCGACCAGACCCGCGGCTGGTTCTACACGCTGATGGCGGTCGGCACCCTGGTCTTCGACCGGAACGCCTACGAGAACGTGGTCTGCCTGGGCCACATCCTCGCCGAGGACGGCCGGAAGATGTCCAAGCACCTGGGCAACATCCTGCAGCCCATCCCGCTCATGGACCAGCACGGCGCCGACGCCGTGCGCTGGTTCATGGCGGCCGGCGGCTCGCCCTGGGCGGCGCGACGGGTCGGCCACGGCACGATCCAGGAGGTCGTCCGCAAGACGCTGCTGACCTACTGGAACACCGTCGCCTTCCAGGCGCTGTACGCCCGCACCGCCGGCTGGGCCCCCGGCGGCGCCGACCCGGCGCCCGCCGACCGGCCGCTGCTCGACCGCTGGCTGCTCGGCGAACTCGGCACCCTGGTGCGGGATGTCACCGGCGCGCTCGAGTCGTACGACACCCAGCGGGCCGGCAAGCTGCTCTCCTCCTTCGTGGACGACCTGTCCAACTGGTACGTCCGCCGCTCCCGTCGCCGCTTCTGGCAGGGCGACCCGGCGGCGCTGCGCACGCTGCACGACGTCGTGGAGACCGTGACCCGGCTGATGGCGCCCCTGGTGCCGTTCATCACCGAGCGCGTCTGGCAGGACCTGGTCGTCCCGGTCACCCCGGGGGCACCGGAGTCCGTGCACCTGGCGAGCTGGCCGACGGTGGACGAGGCGCTCGTCGACCCCGCCCTGTCCGAGCAGATGGCCCTCGTACGGCGTCTGGTGGAGCTGGGCCGGGCCACCCGGGCGGAATCCGGCGTCAAGACCCGTCAGCCTCTCTCGCGGGCGCTCGTGGCCGCGGCGGGCTTCGAGTCGCTGGGCGGGGAACTGCGGGCGCAGATCGCGGAGGAGCTGAACGTCGTCTCCCTGGCGTCCCTCAGCGAGGTCGGCGGCTCCCTGGTGGACACCACGGCCAAGGCCAACTTCCGCGCGCTGGGCAAGCGCTTCGGCAAGGGCGTCCAGGCGGTCGCCAAGGCCATCGCGGAGTGCGAGGCGGCCGCGCTCTCGCTCGGTCTGCGCGACGGCACGGCCACCGTCGTGGTGGACGGCGAGCCGGTCGCCCTCTCGGCCGAGGAAGTGATCATCACGGAGACCCCGCGCGAGGGCTGGTCGGTCGCCTCCGACTCCGGCGCGACCGTAGCGCTGGACCTGGAGGTCACCCCGCAGCTGCGACGGGCGGGACTGGCCCGTGACGTGATCCGGCTCGTCCAGGAGGCGCGCAAGAACAGCGGCCTGGACGTCGCCGACCGCATCGCGCTGCGCTGGGCCGCCGCGGACACCGAGCTGGTCTCGGCGCTGGAGGAGCACGCGGGACTCGTCGCGGACGAGGTCCTCGCGACGGACTTCGCCTCCGGCGGCCCCGAGGACGGCTACGGGCCCGCCTTCACCGACGAGGCCCTCGGCCTCACCTTCCACCTGCGCAAGCGGTGAGCATGCACCGGAAGCCCGGCGGGCCCGCTTAGCCCATCCGGGTACCGGGAAGGCCGAACCGCCCCCGTCCACGTCACCGTGGGCGGGGGCGGTTTCCTCGTGCGCGCGACGTCCGCTGGCAGGGGCTTGCGGGAGGCGCAAAAGGGCCGGGCCCCGAGGGAAGCGATTCCCTGGGGGCCCGGCCCTGTGTGGTGCCGTGGTGCGCGTCGTGCGAGCGGCCGGCGCCTGTGCGCGACTAGTTGTCGTCCTCGTCGATGAGGAACCCGCGCATCGGCGTGGGCGCCTGCTGCAGCGGAGCCGGCCCCTGCGGCCGGACCGGTGCCATCGGCTGGGTCATGGCGGGGGACATCTGCTGCTGGCCGCCGTAGGTGGGGTTCGGGCCGCCGTGGCCGCCCATGCCCTGGCCGCCGTAGCTCTGGCCACCGCCCATGGTGCCGGCTCCGGCCGTGGCCATGCCGCCGCCCATGGTGCCGCCACCCATACCGCCGCCCATGCCGCCGGAACCGGAGGACAGGGAGGGGGCCGCGGAGGTCCGCGGCGGGGCGAGCGAGTCATCGGCCTGGTTCTCCAGCTGGCGCAGCTGGCTCTCCAGGTACGACTTCAGACGGGTGCGGTACTCGCGCTCGAAGCCGCGCAGGTCCTCGACCTTGCGCTCCAGCGTGGCGCGAGCGGACTCCAGGGAGCCCATGGCCACGCGGTGCTTCTCCTGCGCGTCCCGCTCGAGCGCGTCCGCCTTGGCGCGGGCGTCGCGTTCCAGACCCTCGGCGCGGCTGCGGGCCTCGCCGACGATCTTGTTGGCCTCGGCGCGCGCCTCGGCGATCGCCTGGTCGGCCGTCTGCTGGGCGAGCGAGAGCACACGGGCGGCGCTGTCGCCGCCGGGGCCCTGCTGCTGCATGGGGTGGCCGCCCTGCATGGGGCCCTGCTGCTGCATCGGGTGCTGACCCATGTGGCCGGGACCCTGCTGCTGCATCGGGTGCTGGCCCATCGGACCGGGACCCTGCTGCTGCATGGGGTGGCCGCCCTGCATGGGGCCCTGCTGCTGCATGGGGTGCTGCCCCATGTGGCCCTGCTGAGCGCTGGGCCCGGCGGGCAGGGCGAGGCCACTGCCGGGTCCCTGGGGGCCGCCCATCTGCTGCGGCGGCACCGGCTGCGGTCCGGATATGGCGGCGGGCACGGGGGCACCGGGGCCGCCGCGGCCGTCCTGCGGCTCGGGCTTGCGCATGCCCTGCTGCTGGTTCTGGGCGGCGGCGCGGGTGGCCGCCGCCAGCTTCGCCCGCAGGTCCTCGTTCTCGCGCAGCAGCCTGGTCAGTTCCGCCTCGACCTCGTCGAGGAAGGCGTCCACCTCGTCCTCGTCATAGCCTTCTCGGAGGCGGACGGTCGTGAACTGCTTGTTCCGCACGTCCTCGGGGGTCAGTGGCATCTCTTCACCTCAACGTGATCGTCGACATATCGGGAGCCCGCATCGGTCATCTCAAGCCCCCCACGACGGTGAGCAGGATGTACACGATGATCATCAATACGAAGAAGGACAGGTCGAGCGCCACGCCCCCGAGACGCAGCGGCGGAATGAACCGCCGCAGAAGCTTGAGTGGCGGATCGGTGACAGTGTAGGTGGTCTCCAGGACGACCACCATGGGCTTCCCAGGCTGCCACGATCGGGCGAACTGGAAGACATAGTCCATCACCAACCGGAAGATCAGGACAAGCAGGAAGCACATCAACGCGATCCACAGCACCTGGAGTGCGATGTCCATCGCGCGTCCCTCTCCTCTGCCTGTTCGTGGGCCTCGCGGCCGGTTTCGTGCGGTTGCGTATCTCAGCTCTGATTGAAGAACCCGCCCTCGGCGATGCGGGCCTTGTCCTCCGCCGTGACATCGACGTTAGCAGGCGACAGCAGAAACACCTTCTGCGTCACCCGCTCGATGCTCCCGTGCAGACCGAAGACCAGACCGGCGGCGAAGTCGACAAGTCGCTTTGCGTCCGTGTCGTCCATCTCCGTCAGATTCATGATCACCGGGGTGCCCTCGCGGAAGTGTTCCCCGATGGTACGGGCTTCGTTGTACGTCCGGGGGTGGAGTGTCGTGATCCGGTACGGCTCTCGTTCGGACACGACCTTAGGCATGATCACCGGTGCGTTCTTCTCCAGGCTATGGCGTTCTTGTGTGATGGATGCCACTGGGGCGATCCGCGGTTCCCGAGGGACCGGCGGGTGCACGAGGCGTGCCGGCTCTTCCGGTTGCGTCTGGTGCGGTGGCTGGTGGGACGGGTGCGGCTGGTGCGGCTGGTGCGACCGGCGGGGACGCTCCGGCTCCGGCTCGGGCTCGAACTCGTCGTCCGGGTCGAATCCCGGGCCGTCGTACCCGTCGTCCTCCACGAGGCCGAGGTAGACCGCCATCTTGCGCATCGCGCCGGCCATGCTCTGCGTCCTCTCAGCGGGGAAAGACCATATTTTTTGTGTGGTCCGACTTGGTTGGTGACGTTACCGGAGCCCGGTCCGGACTCCGAGTACCGCGCTACCGATGCGTACGTGTGTCGCACCTGCGGCAACGGCCTCTTCGAGGTCCGCGCTCATCCCTGCCGAGACCATGTTCGCAGCAGGATGCATCTCGCGCAGGCAGGATGAGATTTCCGCCAGCCGGTCGAACGCGGCGCGCGGTTGACCGGCGTAGGCCCCGGCCAGCGGCGCTACCGTCATCAGGCCGTCAAGTCGCAGGCCCGGAGCGGCAGTCACCGCTTCGGCGATCCCTTCGACGGCATCCGGTGCGATTCCGCCGCGGGTACCCTGGGCCCCCGACTCGGCGTCCAGCGCGACCTGGACCAGGCAGCCCAGTTCACGGTCGGCCCGCGGCGACTTCATGACCGCGGCGGACAGCGCCTCGACCAGCCGGACCCGGTCCACCGAGTGCACGACATCGGCGTAACCGACCACCGAACGCACCTTGTTGGTCTGCAACTGGCCCACGAAGTGCCAGGTGAGCGGCAGGTCCCCGCAGGCCCCGGCCTTGGGCGCGGCATCCTGGTCGCGGTTCTCGGCGACCTGGCGGACGCCGAGTTCCGACAGGATCCGGACGTCACTGGCGGGATAGGTCTTGGTGACCACGATCAGGGTCACCTCGTCCCGGGCCCGGCCGACCGCCGCGCACGCCGCGGCGATCCGCTGCTCGACCCGGGCGAGATTCGCCGCGAGTTCGGCCCGTCGTTCTTCCGTTCGGTCAGTCATCGCGTGCGTCGCTCACTGGTCGCCGTCCAGCCAGACATATCCGGCGAGCCGCCCGGTCGTGCGCTCGCGGCGGTAGGAGAAGTGGTCGCCCGACTCCATGGTGCAGATATGTGATTTCTCACCCGCGGGAACGCCGAGACGGACGAGTTGGGCGTGCACCCCGGCGGCGACGTCGACGGAGGGGGTGCCCCAGCTGGTGGTGGCCCGGGCCTCGGGGACCGCCGAGGCGACGTCCTCCCGCATCTGCTCGGGCACTTCGTAGCACGCTCCGCAGACCGACGGCCCGGTGACGGCGGTGATCCGCTCCGGCCTGGCGCCGAGTCCGACCATCGCCTCGACTGCCGCCGGGACGACCCCGGCGACCAGTCCCGGCCGGCCGGCGTGCGCCGCGGCGACGACTCCGGCCTCGGTGTCGGCCAGCAGCACGGGGACGCAGTCGGCGACCAGTACCGCGAGCGCGAGGCCGGGCCGGGTGGTGACGATCGCGTCCACCTCCGGTACCCGGTGCTCACCCCACGGAGCGGCGACCACGGCCACGTCGTTGCCGTGCACCTGCTTCATCCACACCACGTGCGCCGGGTCCAGGCCCAGTTCACGGGCGGCGAGGCCGCGGTTGGACAGGACGGCGGCGGGGTCGTCGCCGACCGCACCGCCGAGATTGAGGCTGTCGTACGGAGCGGCGCTCACCCCGCCCCACCTGTCGGTGAAGGCGAAGTGGGCGCCGCCCGGACGTGCGTGGTTGTGCGTTATCACGTGAGACTGTGCTTACTTGAGGAAGTCGGGGACGTCGAGCTCCTCGGCGCTGGTGTCCTGGTAGGGACGCGCCGGGGGGACCTGCGGGGCGGCCGGCTGGGCCGGGACCTCGGCCACCGGCTCGGGCTGGGCGGGCTCCTCGTCACGCTGGGTGACGCTGCCCAGGCCGGCGAAGGCCGGACGCGACGGCTCGGCCGGCGGGGTGGCCGGGCGGACCGGGGACGTCGTGGTGCCGCTGCTCTCGTCGCGGGAGCTGCCGTACGCGCCGAGCACCTTGTCCCGGTTGCTGCGGGTCGGGGGCTGGCCGCCGTCGAAACCGGCCGCGATGACGGTGACCCGGACCTCGTCGCCCAGGGCGTCGTCGATGACGGCGCCGAAGATGATGTTGGCCTCGGGATGCGCGGCCTCGCTGACCAGTTGGGCCGACTCGTTGATCTCGAACAGGCCGAGGTCGGAGCCGCCGGAGATGGACAGCAGCACGCCCCGCGCGCCGTCGATGGACGCCTCCAGCAGCGGGGACGAGATGGCCATCTCCGCGGCGGCGACGGCGCGGTCGTCGCCGCGGGCCGAGCCGATGCCCATGAGGGCGGAACCCGCCTCGGACATCACCGACTTCACATCGGCGAAGTCGAGGTTGATCAGGCCCGGTGTGGTGATCAGGTCGGTGATGCCCTGGACACCGGAGAGCAGCACCTGGTCAGCGGACCGGAAGGCGTCCAGCACGCTCACCTGGCGGTCCGAGATGGACAGCAACCGGTCGTTGGGGATCACGATGAGGGTGTCGACCTCGTCGCGCAGCTGGGCGATGCCGTCCTCGGCCTGGTTGGCGCGACGGCGGCCCTCGAAGGTGAACGGGCGGGTGACCACCCCGATCGTGAGGGCGCCCAGCGAGCGGGCGATGTTGGCGACCACAGGCGCGCCACCGGTGCCGGTGCCGCCGCCCTCACCCGCGGTGACGAAGACCATGTCGGCGCCCTTGAGCACCTCTTCGATCTCCTCGCGGTGGTCCTCGGCGGCCTTGCGGCCGACATCCGGGTTGGCGCCGGCACCGAGGCCGCGCGTGAGTTCGCGGCCGACATCGAGTTTCACGTCGGCGTCGCTCATCAGCAGGGCCTGTGCATCGGTGTTGATCGCGATGAACTCGACGCCCTTGAGACCGACCTCGATCATCCGGTTGATGGCGTTGACGCCACCGCCGCCGATGCCGACGACCTTGATGACTGCGAGGTAGTTCTGCGGTGCTGCCACGTCGAAGGCCTCTCGCCTCGAGTTACGTATACCTGTGGGACGGTCGGGAGGTGCCGGCCGACCCGAACCCTAACCCTCAGGTTTAGGGTTACCAGTATGTCTGTCCCGCACGTTCTTTGGGACAGGACACTAAATCGACAAGCGGTTCGCGTTCAACGAACACGCCGAACCTCCCGTTTTTCTTTTGACCCTATGTGATCACGCAGGAGCCGGACCAACCAGGGTGTCGAACTGAAGGCTGGGACGTCAACCGTCCGATGCCGCAGGGGCTGTTGGGGCACTCACGTCGTAGAAGACCGCACCCTCTTCGACTTTCATCAGGGCGGCGAGCGCGAACGCCTTTTCCTCGCCCCGCTCCACGCTCCCCCACACCACGGTGCGTCCGCCCGCCAACTCCACCGAGATGTCGTCCCAGGAGCGCACTTCGATCAGACGGGCCTGCTGGTAGGCGGCTTTCGGGAGATCGGCGGCGACCTGGACGGCCGCGGCGAGGAGGCGCTTTGTCCCGAAATGGCGAAAGCTCGCCGAGTCGCGGTCGGGGCTCAATTCGATGACGGGGACACCCTTGATGAGGTCGCGGATCTCCGCGAACCGTACGCCGTCGGCGTCCACTTCGATGAAGTTCCCGCCATCTTTCACCAGGGCGGCGGGAGTTCGCTCCGTCACTTTAAGAACGATCGTGTGCGGCCATGAACGTTCCACTGTCACATTCGCGATCCGCGGAAGACGTTCACGCAGCCGGCCGCCCACCGCGTCGGTGTCCACGGAGACCAACGGGGCGCCCACGGGCACCTCGGCGGCGTCCCGCACTTCGTCGGGGCTCAGGACGTCGGCGCCGGTCACGGTGACGGACGTCGTCCGCAGCCAGGCCGAGCCGTAGAGCAACCAGGCGGACGTGCCCGTCAGCAGGCCGGCGGCCGTGAGCGCCGCGAGCGCGATCACACGCCGGCGGCGGGCCGATCGCGGCGACGGCCGGATCTCGTCGTCGTCCTGGTCGGCGGCCGGCTCGGCGGTCGTCGGTACGGCCACGTTCGCCTCCGGGGGTTGGGGGTGGGTTCGTCCGCTGCGCAGCAGGCTAGCCGCCCCGCCCGGCTCTCCGGCGGGCGCACGCCGGTGGGTGGGCCGGGGCCCACCCACCGGGCTCAGCGACGACGGGCGGCGATCGCCTCGCGCACCATGCCGACGAGCAGTTCGTCGGCGTGCGGGCGGCCGAATTCGGCGGCGGCGCGGGACATTTCATACAGTCGGTGCGGATCGGTCAGAACCGGCAGCACATGGCCCAGCACCCACTCGGCGGTGAGTTCGGCGTCGTCGACGATGACGCCGCCGCCGGCCTTGACCACCGGCTGGGCGTTGAGGCGCTGCTCGCCGTTGCCGATCGGCAGCGGGACGTAGGCCGCGGGCAGGCCCACCGCTGACAGCTCGGCGACGGTCATGGCGCCGGCGCGGCAGAGCATCATGTCGGCGGCGGCGTAGGCCAGATCCATCCGGTCCAGGTAGGGCAACGGGATGTACTGCGGCATGCCGGGCATATTGTCGGCCGGCGGGAGTTCGTTCTTCGGGCCGACCGCGTGCAGGATCTGCACACCGGACTGCTGCAGGCGCGGTGCGACGGAGGCGATCACCTCGTTGAGCCTGCGGGCGCCCTGGGAACCGCCGGAGACCAGCAGCGTCGGCAGGCCCTGGTCGAGCCCGAAGGCGGCCCGCGCCTCGGCCCGCATCGCGACGCGGTCCAGCGTGGCGATGGACCGGCGCAGCGGGATGCCGACGTAACGGGAGTGCCGCAGCTTGCTGTCGGGGGTGCTCACCGCGACGTAGTCGGTGTAGCGCGAGCCGATCTTGTTCGCCAGGCCGGGGCGGGCATTGGCCTCGTGCACCACGATCGGCACACCGAGCCGCTTGGCGGCCAGGTATCCGGGCAGCGCCACGTAGCCGCCGAAGCCGACCAGCGCGTCCGCCTTGGTGCGCTCCAGGATCTGCTCCGCGGCCTTGATCGTGCCGCGCAGCCGCCCGGGTACGGTGATCAGCTCGGGGGTGGGCTTGCGCGGCAGCGGTACAGCGGGGATCAGGGCCAGCTCGTAACCGCGCTCGGGCACGAGCCGGGTCTCCAGGCCCCGTTCCGTGCCCAGCGCGGTGATCCCCACGGTCGGATCCTGCCTGCGCAGGGCATCGGCGAGCGCGAGCGCGGGCTCGATGTGGCCGGCGGTCCCCCCACCGGCGAGTACGACATGCACCGAAATTCACCGCTCCCTGGACGGCCGCCGTGTGACGAGCCGCCTCATTGTCCGTGTCATTGCCCCCGGCCAGTAGCCGGGCCCCCGCGCCTTGAGTGCCGCCCGCGCCCCGGGTTCACTCCTCGCGAAGGAGATGAGCAGCCCGATCGCGAACATGGTCGGCAGGAGGGCCGAGCCTCCGTAGGAGAACAGCGGGAGCGGGACGCCGGCGATCGGCAGCAGGCCGAGCACCGCACCGATGTTGACCACGAACTGCGCCGTGATCCACGTCGTCACCCCACCCGCGGCAAACCTGACGAAGCGGTCCTCCGTACGACCGGCCACGCGGATACCCGCATAGCCTAGAGCCGCGAAGAGGGCGAGCACCGACAGCGTCCCCGCCAGGCCCAGTTCCTCCCCGGTCACGGCGAAGATGAAGTCGGTGTGCGGTTCCGGCAGTTGGCCCCATTTTTCCACACTGGCACCGAGACCGGAACCGAACCATCCGCCGGAGGCCAGCGCATAGATCCCGTGCACGGCCTGCCAGCAGCCGCCACTGGGAGTGACGTCGGTGGCTCCGATGCAGGCGAGCCGGCCCATCCGGTTGCCACTGGTCTTGATCAGCAGGAAACCGATGACGCCGGCCACCGCCAGCACGCCCGCGAACAGCCGGGTGGGGGCGCCGGCGATCCACAGCAGGCCGAACAGGATCGCGGTCAGGATGATGGCGGTGCCCATGTCGCCGCCGAGCATGATGAGCCCCAGCAGCAGGAAGGCGATCGGCACCAGCGGGATCAGCAGGTGCTTCCACTGGACGAGCAGCTTCTTGTCGTCCTTGCGGGCCAGCAGGTCGGCACCCCACAGAACGAGGGCCAGCTTGCCGAACTCACTGGGCTGGAGCTGGAACGGGCCGCCGAGGTAGATCCAGTTCTGGTTGCCGTGCACCGACTGCCCTATCCCCGGCACCTGCACCAGCGCCATCAGGAAGACCGAGCCCACCAGCAGCGGGTACGCCAGCGCCCGGTGCAGCCGCACGGGGATCCGGGATCCGACGATGAGCAGCCCGGTGCCCAGCACGGCCGCGAAGAGCTGCTTGCGGAAGTAGTAGGTGGAGGGCAGCCCGTACTCCAGGGCCTTGATCTGGGAGGCGGAGAAGACCATCACCAGGCCGAGGACGGTGATCAGCAGGCTGCTGCCGAGGATCACGTAGTAGGCCGTCAACGGGCGGTCCCAGGCCCGCTTGGCCCGGTCGAAGACCACCTTGGCGCCGCGCAGGGCACTCCCCCGCGACGGGCCCCTCGGGGGGCGCGGCGCCGGTGGCCCCGCGCGTCCCGGCCGGGGCAGTGCCGCCGCAGGGCGCGCCGGACGGGCGGGGGCGCCGAGCGCGTTGCGGGAACGAGAACCGGAGGCACCACCGTGGTCGGCTGCCGTCATGTCCCCTCCTTGGTCGCGGTGCGTGCCGGAGCGGCCTGCGGCTACTGCCCGGTGCCGGGGACCCGCAGGTCCCGTACGGCCTCCGCGAACGCGTCGCCGCGGACGTTGTAGTTCGCGAACATGTCCATCGAGGCACAGGCCGGGGCCAGGAGCACCGTGTCGCCCGGGCGGGCCAGGTCCCGCGCCGCGCGGACGGCGGCCGCCATCGCCCCAGTGTCGGTGCGGTCGAGGTCGACGACCGGGACCTCGGGGGCGTGTCGCGCGAGCGCTTCGCCGATGAGGGCCCGGTCGGCGCCGATCAGGACGACGCCGCGCAGCCGCTCGGCGGCGCCCGTGACGAGCTCGTCGAAGGTGGCGCCCTTGGCGAGGCCGCCGGCGATCCAGACGATGTGCTCGTAGGCGGCCAGCGACGCCTCGGCGGCGTGCGTGTTGGTGGCCTTGGAGTCGTCGATGTACGTGACGTCGTCGACCGTGCCGGCGTGCGCGATGCGGTGGGCGTCCGGGCGGAAGGCGCGCAGGCCGTCGCGGACGGCGGCCGGCGCGACGCCGAAGGCCCGGGCCAGGGCGGCGGCGGCCAGCGCGTTGGCGATGTTGTGCGGGGCCGGCGGGTTCACGTCGGTGACCTCCGCCAGCTCCTGGGCGGTGGTGTGCCGCTCGGGGGCGAAGGCGCGGTCGACCAGGATGCCGTCCACGACGCCGAGTTCGGAGGGGCGGGGGCTGCCGAGGCCGAAGCCGATCGCGCGGCAGCCCTCCTCGACGTCGGCCTCGCGCACCAGGGCCTCGGTCGCGGGATCGGCGAGGTTGTAGACGCAGGCGACCGTGTTGCCCTCGTAGATGCGGCCCTTGTCGGCGGCGTAGGCGGCCATCGAGCCGTGCCAGTCGAGGTGGTCCGGGGCGAGGTTGAGCACCGCGGCGGAGTGCGGGCGCACCGAGGGCGCCCAGTGCAGCTGGTAGCTGGACAGCTCGACCGCCAGCACGTCGTACGGCTCGTCGGAGAGCACGACGTCCAGGACGGGGGTGCCGATGTTCCCCACGGCCGCGGTGCGCAGGCCCGCGGCGCGCAGGATCGAGGCCAGCATCTGCACGGTCGTGGTCTTGCCGTTGGTGCCGGTGACCGCGAGCCAGGGGGCCGCCGTGCCCGCCGAGGGGGCCTCCCGCAGCCGCCACGCCAGCTCCACGTCCCCCCAGATCGCGACTCCGGCCGCCTCGGCGGCGGTGAACAGCGCGCTGGTGGGCTTCCAGCCCGGGGAAGTGACGATCAGTTCGGTGCCCTCGGGCAGGGTGGCGCCGTCGCCGAGCCGCACGGCGACGCCGAGCGCCTCCAGGGCGGCGGCCTGCGCGCGGTGCCGCTCGCCGTCGCCGCCGTCCACCACGGTGACCCGCGCGCCCAGCGCGGCGAGCACCTCGGCGGCCGGGATGCCGGAGACCCCGAGCCCGGCCACCGTGACCCGGCGGCCCGGCAGCCCGAGCGCGCGGGCCGCCTCGACGGCGTGCGCGGGAAGCGTGCGCGGTCCGCCGCGCCCGGCGCCGGATCCCTGCCCGGAGGGCGGCGTCACTGCGCGGCCACCCAGCCCGCGTAGAAGAGGCCGAGACCGACGGCCATGCACATGCCCTGGATGATCCAGAAGCGGACGACGACCAGGACCTCGCCCCAGCCCTTGAGTTCGAAGTGGTGCTGCAGCGGGGCCATGCGGAAGACGCGCTTGCCGGTCAGGCGGAAGGAGCCGACCTGGATGACCACGGAGAGGGTGATGAGGACGAACAGGCCGCCGAGGATGGCGAGCAGCATCTCGGTGCGCGAGCAGATGGCCAGACCGGCCAGCGCGCCGCCGAGTGCGAGCGAGCCCGTGTCGCCCATGAAGATCTTGGCCGGCGAAGTGTTCCACCACAGGAAGCCGAAGCAGGCGCCCATGAGCGCGGCGGCGACCACCGCGAGGTCCAGCGGATGGGGCACGTCGTAACAGCCCGGCCCCGCGGTGACGACGTTGGAGCAGGACTGGCCGTACTGCCACACGCCGATGACGGTGTACGAGGCGAAGACCATCACCGAGGCGCCGGTGGCGAGGCCGTCGAGGCCGTCGGTGAGGTTCACGCCGTTCGACATCGCGAGGATCATGAACAGCGCCCAGATCACGAAGATCACCGGGCCGAGCGACCAGCCGAAGTCCTGCGTGAAGGACAGCCGCGTGGACGCGGGAGTCACCCCGCGGGAGTCGGCGAACTGCAGCGACAGCACCGCGAAGGTGATGCCCACGATCAGCTGGCCGGCCATCTTCGCCTTGGCGCGCAGACCGAGGCTGCGCTGCTTGACGATCTTGATGTAGTCGTCGAGGAAGCCGACGACGCCGAGGCCGGCGAAGAGGAAGAGCACCAGCAGGCCGGAGATCGTCGGCCGCTCGGAGGTGATCACCTTGGTGAGCGCGTACGCGACGAGCGTGGCCAGGATGAAGGCGATGCCACCCATGGTGGGCGTACCGCGCTTGCTGTGGTGTTCCTTGGGGCCGTCGTCGCGGATGAACTGGCCGTAGCCCTTGCGGGCCAGCAGCTTGATCAGCATCGGAGTGCCGATCAGGGAGAGGAAGAGACCGAGGACGCCCGAGACCAAGATCTGGTTCATTACCGAGCGCCCCCACCCTCGACGCCGTCGAGCAGCGCGAGCGCCACCCGTTCCAGTCCGACCGCCCTCGATGCCTTCACCAGCACGACGTCCCCCGGACGCAGCTCACTGCGCAACAGGTCGATCGCCGCCTCAGCGTCGGACACGTGCACCGACTCCTCACCCCACGAACCCTCGTTGTAGGCGCCCATTTGCACCCAGGCGGCCGCCTGGCCGCCGACCGCCACCAGCTTGCTGACGTTGAGCCGGACGGCGAGCCGTCCGACCGCGTCGTGTTCGGCGAGGGACTCCCCGCCGAGCTCGGCCATCTCGCCCAGCACCGCCCACGTGCGGCCCCCGCGCGCCTCGGCGGCACGCCCCATCGCCGCGAGCGCGCGCAGGGCGGCCCGCATGGACTCGGGGTTCGCGTTGTAGGCGTCGTTGACGACCGTCACGCCGTCCGGCCGTTCGACGACCTCCATACGCCAGCGCGACAGCGTCCCGGCTTCGGAGAGCGCGATGGCGATCTCGTCTGTGGGCATGCCGAGTTCACGGGCTACGGCGGCCGCGGCGAGCGCGTTCGACACGTGGTGCTCACCGTACAGGCGCAAGGTCACTTCGCTGCACCCGGTAGGTGTTGTGAGCGTGAAGACGGCCTGACCTCGGTCGTTGAGACGGACGTTCTCGGCACGCACATCGGCGTCCGGGGCCTCGCCGAACAGCACGACGCGCGCCTTGGTGCGCGATTCCATGGCGCGCACCAGGGGGTCGTCGGCGTTCAGCACGGCGATGCCGCCCTCGGCGGCCTCCGGCAGCCCCTCGACCATCTCGCCCTTGGCCTGGGCGATCTGCTCGCGGCCGCCGAACTCGCCGATGTGGGCGGTCCCGACGTTGAGGACCAGGCCGATGCGCGGCGGGGTCAGCTCGGTGAGGTAGCGGATGTGGCCGATGCCGCGGGCGCCCATTTCCAGCACCAGGTGCCGGGTGGACTCGTCGGCCCGCAGCGCGGTCAGGGGGAGCCCGATCTCGTTGTTGAGGGAGCCGGGCGTCCAGACGGTCGGGGCGAGCCGCTGGAGCACCTGGGCGATGAGGTCCTTGGTGCTGGTCTTGCCCGCCGATCCGGTCAGCGCCACGAGGGTCGCGCCGAGCCGTTCGATGACGTGCTTGGCCAGCCGTCCGAGGGCGATCTGGACGTCGTCCACGACGATCGCGGGCACACCGACCGGCCGGGCGGCCAGTACGGCGACCGCGCCGGCCGCGACGGCCCGCTCCGCGTAGTCGTGACCGTCCACGCGCTCGCCCTGGAAGGCGACGAACAGCCCGCCCGGCTGGACCTGACGGGAGTCGATCTCCACGGACCCGGTGACCCGAAGGCCGGGGTCCGGTATGTCGTACGTGCTCCCGCCGACCGCCTGGGCGACCTCGGCGAGGGTGAGTGGGATCACAGCTGGTCCTGGTCCTTCTCCTGCGCTGGCGTGCCCGCGGCGTGCCCGATGGCCGCGCGGAGCACTTCTCGGTCGTCGAAGGGGCGTACCACTCCGGCGATGTCCTGACCCTGCTCATGGCCCTTGCCGGCCACCAGTACGGTGTCGCCGGGCCGGGCCAGGGCGACGGCCGTCGCGATGGCGGCCGCCCGTTCCGGCTCGACGACGACGTGGCCCCGCTCGTGCGCCGGCACCCCGGCGGCACCGGACAGCATCGCGGTGAGGATCACGAGCGGGTCCTCGGAGCGGGGGTTGTCGGAGGTGAGCACGACGGTGTCGGCGAGCCGCGCGGCGGCGGCGCCCATCGGGCCGCGCTTGGTCTGGTCGCGGTCGCCGCCGCAGCCCAGCACGATGTGCAGGCTGCCCTTGGTGACCTTGCGCAGCGCCCGCAGCACCGACTCGACGGCGTCGGTCTTGTGCGCGTAGTCCACGACCGCCAGATACGGCTGGCCCGCGTCCACCCGTTCCAGCCGGCCCGGCACGCCCGGCACGGCGGCCACGCCGTCGGCGGCCGTCTGCGGGTCGATCCCGGCCACCGCGAGGGCGGTGATCGCCGCGAGCGCGTTGGCGACGTTGAAGGGGCCGGGCAGCGGCGAGACGGCACTCACGCGCCGTCCCCCGGGGCCCACGACGGTGAACGTGGAGCGCGACGCGCCGATCTCGACGTGCTCGGCGCGCCAGTCGGCGTCCGGGTGGCCCTCCGCGGAGAAGGTCGTCACCGGCACCCCCGCCTCGCGGACCAGCCGGCGGCCGTACTCGTCGTCGATGTTGACCACACCGAGCCGGCTGCGGCGCGGGGTGAACAACTGCGCCTTGGCCTGGAAGTAGTCCTCCATCCCCGAGTGGAACTCCATGTGCTCGGGGCTGAGGTTGTTGAAGACGGCGACGTCGAACACCGCGCCGTCCACCCGCCCCAGCACCAGGGCGTGGCTGGAGACCTCCATGACGACCGCGCCGACGGCCCGTTCGCGCATCACCGCGAACAGCGCCTGCAGGTCGGTGGCCTCGGGAGTGGTGCGCTCACTCTTGATCCGCTCGTCGCCGATCCGCGACTCGACGGTGCCGATGAGGCCGGTGTGCGTGCCGTGCACCGCGCGCAGACCGCCCTCGACGAGGTACGCGGTCGTGGTCTTGCCGGAGGTGCCGGTGATGCCGATCTGCAGCAGGTGCTCGCCCGGCCGGTCGTAGATCTCGGCGGCCAGTTCGCCCATCGAGGACCGGGGGTCCGGGACGGTCAGGACCGGCAGTCCGGTCGCGGCGGCGCGCTCGGCGCCCGCCGGGTCGGTGAGGATCGCGACGGCGCCCAGATCGGCCGCCTGGGCGGCGAAGTCGGCGCCGTGGAAACGGGCCCCGGGCAGGGCCGCGTAGAGGTCGCCGGGGCGGACGGCACGCGAGTCATGGGTGATCCCGGTGACCGGGGCGGCGTCCTGTGCGGGCGGCTGCGCGCCCAGCCTCGCGGCCAGATCCGCGGGCGACTTGGGGTGGACCCGGGACGGTCGGGGCGCGCCGGGCTGGGGCTGTTCGGGTGTGGGGGACTGATCAGCGAGTGACACGGCGGTGAGAGTACCCGCCGGGCCGGGCCCGGGGCCAAAAGGCCTCCGCGCCTCTTCCCGCACGGCACTTCGCCCGTCCGGGTGCCCGGTACGTTCCGCGTCCGCGGCGCGACCGTGCGTGCCCGCCGCGGCGGGGCCGTCCTGCGTCATGTCCGCCGTCCCTTCCCGCCTTCACGTCGTTCGCGTCCGTCGTACCCTCCGCGCGGTTCGCGCGGTTCGCGCGGTTCGCGCCGTTCGCACTCTTCGCGCCCTTCATGCTCCTTCACGACTTCGACGGGTCCCACTCGACCGGCAGGCTCGGCGTCCGCGTACCGCTCGGCGGCACCCGCAGGGACTTCAGGGCGAACTCCATGACCTGCTTGAAGACCGGGCCGCAGATCTGGCCGCCGAAGTAGCTGCCGCGCGTGGGGTTCTGGATCACGCAGGAGACGGTCAGCCGCGGCTTGTCCGCCGGCGCGAAGCCCATGAAGGAGGCGGTGTAGCCACTGTAGGTGCCGGTGTCCGGGTCCACCCGGTTGGCCGTGCCGGTCTTGCCCGCCACGCGGTACCCGGCGATCCGGGCCTTGACGCCGGTGCCCTGCTCGCTGCCGACGACCGACTCCAGCATCGTGGCGAGCGTCCGCGCGGTCTTCGTACTGACCACCCGGGTCTTCTTCGGCGCCGCGGCGGGCACGAACTGCCCGTCGGGGCCGGTCGTCCCGCGCACCAGGCTGGGTTCCACCCGGACGCCTCCGTTGGCGATCGTCGAGTACACCGAGGTGGCCTGCACGGCGTTCAGCGACAGGCCCTGCCCGAACGGGATCGTGTACTGCTGGGACGCGTTCCAGTCGTCCGGCTTCGCCAGGATGCCGGGCGTCTCACCGGGGAAGTCGAGACCGGTGGGCCGCCCGATGCCGAACCTGTGCAAGTAGGAGTAGAGGACGCGATTGGCCTGTTTCTGGTTCTTGCCGAGCTGTTCGGCGGCGAGGATCGTGCCGATGTTGCTCGACTTGGCGAGCACGCCGTTCAGCGTCAGGTACCAGGTGCCGTGGTCCACGTCGTCGTGGAAGACCCGGTCGGCGCGGGGCAGCGTGCCCGGCACGGTCACATGGGTCTGCGGGGTGGCCACGCCCTCGTCGAGGACGGCGGCCATCGACATCAGCTTGCTGACGCTGCCGGGCTCGTAGGCGTCCTCGATCGCGAAGTTGTGCAGCGCCGAGGCGTCCGCCCGGGACAGGTCGTTGGCGTCGAAGCCGGGCGAGTTGGCCATGGCCAGGATCTGCCCGGTGCGGGTGTCCTGGACGACGACGTAGCCGCGGTCCGCTTCGGACTGCGCGACCTGGTCGGTGATGGCCCGCTGCGCCGCCCACTGGATGTCCCGGTCGAGGGTCAGCTCCACGTCCGTGCCGGGCTCCGCGGCCTGTTCGCGCACACTGGCCGTGGGCACCCGGCGGCCGCCCGACTGGGCGTAGGTGATCGTGCCGTCCTTGCCCGCCAGGAGCTTGTTCAGGCTGTTCTCCAGCCCGCCGCCGCCCACGTCGGAGGCGTTGACCCAGCCGATGACCCCGGCGGCGAGGTCCCCCGCGGGGTAGACCCGCTTGCTGTGCCGCAGCCGGAAGACGCCGGCCAGGTAGTTGCCGTCGTCGCCCCTGGCGGCCTTGTCGGCCAGTGCGTTCTGCAGGTCCTTGATCTGGTTCCAGACCTGCGGCGACTGCTGGCGGGCGATGATCTCGTTGCGCGACTTGGGGTAGTTCGCCAGCTGCTTGGCGATGGTCTGCGCGTCGCCGTCGACGATCGGCGCCAGCAGTTCGGCCGCGCGCTGCGGGGCGTCCTTGACCTTGGCGTACTCGGGGGTGAACAGCAGCGGGTCGGCGGTGATGTCGTACGCGTCGACGGTGGTGGCCAGGTCGATGCCGTTGCGGTCGGTGACCGTGCCCCGTTCGGCGGGCAGCGTGGCCTTGAAGTTCCGGTTGATCTCGGCCTTGGCGGTGAACGTCGCCGCGTCGACGGCCTGCACCTGGAAGAGCCGGATCACGAAGGTCATCATCACCAGGGAGAGCGCCAGGCTCACCAGCCGCAGCCGGGGACGCGGCCTGCCCAGCCGCAGCAGCGCCGTCCCGGAGGGCGAGACCGGCCCCCGCGGCGCGGGACGGCGCCCCCGCTGCCGGGGCGGGGGGTTGCCGCGGGCGTGCGCCTCACGGGGCGGAACGGGCCTGCGCCCGCCGCCGCGCGGGGGCTGGCGGCGCCCCGCCGCCTCGCGGCCGGCGCCGGGCGCGGGCCGCCTGCGGGGCGGTTCGCCGTCGTGGCTCACCACGCGGCGGTACCTTCACCGGCGCGGGACGGCGGGGTTCGCCGGCGTCCCGGTGCGGGGGCGGGGGCGGGGGTCACGGCGTCTCCTGGGGGGTGACGGACGGACTGGCGGACGAACTGGCGGTCGGGCCCCCCGACGGGCCGACGGAGGGCACGGGGCCGAGGGAGGCGGCGGCGGAGCCGCTGGGGGCCACCGTCGCCGGGGCGGTGCTCGGGGACGGCAGGGGCACCGGGGCGTCGGTCGCGTTGCCCGGGTCGCCGAGCACGGAGCCGTCGGGGGCGAGGAAGGCCGGGTTGCCGCCGGGCACCATGCCGAGCTCGCGGGCGCGCCGGTCGAGGGCGTCCGGGGCGGAGTACTGGTCGACCTCCTGCTGCAGCTCCTGCTCGTCGTCGGTGTACTGGGTGGTCTCCTTCTGCAGCTCGCTGAGCTTGAAGGAGTCCCGGTTCACCGCGGAGTTGAGCAGCAGCAGGGTGATCAGGCCGCCGCCGAGCAGGAGCACGATCAGCAGGACGAAGGGCGACCGTGCCGCCGTGCGCCGTCTCATGCCCGGGCCTCCCTGATCCGTTCCGCGCCGCGCAACCGGGCGGGGGCCGCGCGGCGGTTGGCGGCGATCTCGTCCTCCGTCGGGAGTTCGGCGCCGCGCGTGAGCAGCTTGAGCCGGGGCTGGTACTCCTCGGGGACGACCGGCAGCCCCGGGGGCGCGGTGGTGGCCGCGCCGGCCGCGAGGACCCCCTTGACCAGGCGGTCCTCCAGCGAGTGGTACGACAGCACGGCGATCCGGCCGCCCACCGCGAGCGCCGCGACGGCGGCCGGGATCGCCCGCTCGAGCACGGTCAGCTCGCCGTTGACCTCGATGCGCAGCGCCTGGAAGGTGCGCTTGGCCGGGTTGCCCCCGGTGCGCTTGGCGGCCTGGGGAAGCGCCTCACGGATCAGCTCGACCAGCCGCGCGCTGTGCGAGAAGGGCTCGTGGGCCCGCTGCCTGACGACCGCCTCGACGATCTTGCGCGCGAACTTCTCCTCGCCGTACTCGCGCAGGACGCGGACCAGTTCGCCCGGCGGATAGGTGTTGAGCACCTCGGCGGCGCTGATGCCCCTGCTCTGGTCCATCCGCATGTCCAGCGGCGCGTCCTGGGCGTAGGCGAAGCCCCGGTCCGCCTCGTCGAGCTGCATGGAGGAGACGCCGAGGTCGAACAGGACGCCCTGCACACGGGGGACGCCGAGCCGGTCGAGCACCTCGGGCAGCTCGTCGTAGACGGCGTGCACAAGGGTGGCCCGGTCGCCGTAGGGGGCGAGCCGCTCCCCCGCCAGCTTCAGCGCGGCGGGGTCGCGGTCCACCGCGACGAGCCGGGCCTCCGGGAAGCGCCGCAACAGGGCCTCGCTGTGCCCGCCGAGGCCGAGGGTGGCGTCCACGACCACGGCGCCCGGGGCGCCGAGGGCGGGGGCCAGCATGTCCAGGCAGCGGTCCAGCATGACCGGGACGTGGCGTGGCTCGGAGGGGGTGGTGCTCATGGGGCCCTTCTCAAGTACTTCCGGGGACGTACCACTGGGTCCCCGCCCGCTCGTGGACGGACCCCTGGCACCGGGGAAGGAGTGCCGGCGGACCGGAGAGCGGGAGGAGGCCGAGCGTCACGTACTCGTACGTGAGCCATCAGGCTAGATCAGGGGGTGTGCGCGGCTCCTCGGAAGGTTCGGTGTGCGGCGGGGCGGGGGCGGAACGGGCGGGGTCACAGTAGGCCGGGCGGCACCTCCTGCGACAGCGCCGAGAAGGCGTCCTCCTGGGCGGACAGGTACTCCTCCCAGGCGGTCGCGTCCCACACCTCCACCCGGGTGTTGGCACCGATGACGGCGCAGTCCCGGCGCAGGCCGGCGTAGTCGCGGAGCGGCTGCGGAAGAGTGACCCGGCCCTGTTTGTCGGGCACCTCGTCGTGGGCGCCGGCGAACAGCACGCGCATGTAGTCCCGAGCCGCCTTCGAGGTGACCGGCGCCCTGCCGAGCTCCTCGGTCAGGGCACGGAAGCCCGCCACGGGCCAGACACAGAGGCAGCGTTCCTGCCCCTTGGTGATGACCAGGCCGTCGGCGAACTGCTCGCGGAACTTCGCAGGCAGGACCAGCCGGCTCTTGTCGTCCAGCCGCGGCGCGTACGTCCCGAGGAACATCCGCACCTCCCGCTTGACCGGCCACTGGCTGGCGACCCACTTCGCGCCACTTTACTCCACCGGGCCCCACGGTCAACGAGAAGCCCGCCCCGGCACGGGCGTACAGGGGTGCGGCCGCATCGGAATCACTCGCATGGGCGATCGGCGACGGCGCCTGTGGGTTACCTCACACTGCGGGTGTTTGACCGAGTTTTGCCGGACCCGGCGGCGGGTGTGTCGGCCCCACGCCGTCTACGGTCGTCCCATGTCGACAAACGCGCAGCAGCCGGCGGACCGCGCCGGCACCGGCACCTCCTCCGTCACCGAACGCCTGGTCGAGGCGAACCGCGGTTACGCGGCGCGGTTCAGCGACCCCGGCATGGACGCCCGGCCGGTCCTCCAGGTCGCCGTGGTCGCCTGCATGGACGCCCGGATCGACCTGCACGCCGCGCTCGGCCTCGAGCTCGGCGACTGCCACACGATCCGCAACGCGGGCGGCGTGGTCACCGACGACACCATCCGCTCGCTCACCATCAGCCAGCGCGCCCTCGGCACCCGGTCGGTGGTGCTGATCCACCACACCGGCTGCGGCCTGGAGTCGCTGACCGAGGACTTCCGTACCGAGCTGGAGCACGAGGTCGGCCAGCGGCCGACCTGGGCGGTGGAGGCGTTCCGCGACGTCGACCAGGACGTCCGGCAGTCCATGCAGCGCGTGCGGACCTCGCCGTTCCTGGCCCATACGGACGATGTGCGGGGATTTGTCTTCGACGTGCACACCGGCCTGCTCCGGGAAATCACGAACGAGTAACGGAAGCCGAGTGACGCGGAGCATAGTTGAGGAGAGAATGCTCCATGAACACGGGGAGGGCCGGTCCAGGGATGGCCGCGACCCTAGGAACGGGCCGAGGAGAACCGGGTGACGACCTATGAGTCGCGAGCAAGCCTCAGCGATCTGACCGCCACGGCGGACCGCGTACGACGGTCGGTGGAGAACGTGATCGAGGGCAAGCCCGAGGTCGTACGGACTGCCCTGACGGTGCTGCTCGCCGAGGGACACCTCCTGATCGAGGATGTCCCCGGCGTCGGCAAGACGATGCTCTCCAAGGCACTGGCCCGGTCGATCGACTGCTCGGTCCGGCGCATCCAGTTCACGCCCGACCTGCTGCCGTCCGACATCACCGGCGTCAGCGTCTTCGACCAGCAGCGCCGCGACTTCGAGTTCAAGCCGGGCGCGATCTTCGCGCAGATCGTCGTGGGCGACGAGATCAACCGGGCGTCGCCCAAGACGCAGTCGGCGCTGCTGGAGTCGATGGAGGAGCGGCAGGTCACCATCGACGGCAGCACCTACCCGCTGCCGAGCCCCTTCATGGTCATCGCCACCCAGAACCCGGTGGAGATGGAGGGGACGTACCCGCTGCCCGAGGCGCAGCGCGACCGCTTCATGGCCCGGGTCTCCATCGGCTACCCGAGCCTGGAGGCGGAGCTGGAGATGCTGGACGTGCACGCGGGCGTCAGTCCGCTGGACGACCTCCAGCCGGTGGCCCACGCCCACGAGATCGTCAAACTGGTCGAGGCGGTACGCACGGTGCACGTGTCGGCCGCGGTGCGGCACTACGCCGTCTCCCTGGTCTCCGCCACCCGCGACCATCCCGACCTGCGCCTGGGCGCCTCCCCCCGCGCGACGCTGCACCTGGTGCGCGCCGCCCGCGCGGCGGCGGCCCTGGACGGCCGGGACTTCGTCCTCCCGGACGACGTCCAGTCGCTGGCCTCCACGGTCCTGGCACACCGTCTGCTGCCCACGGCGCAGGCCCAGTTGAACCGGCGCACGCCGGAACAGGTCGTCGCCGAGATCGTGCAGCGCACCCCGGTACCCGACCCGTACGGCAGCCGATGAATCCGAGACGGGGCAGGGCGCAGGAGGCATCGCGTGACCGAGCGTGAAGGCGGCCTCCGCGCCGCCCTGGGCGGCCTCACCACCCGAGGCCGCTCCTTCCTCGCGGCGGGCGTGGCCGCCGCGGTCTGCGCGTTCGTGCTGGGCCAGACCGACCTGCTGCGCGTCGGCCTGCTGCTGGCCGTACTGCCGCTGCTGTGCGTGACCGTGCTCCACCGGACGCGGTACCGCGTCGCGGGCAGCCGCCGGCTGACTCCGTCGCGGGTGCCGGCGATGTCGGAGGCCCGGGTCCACCTGCGGGTGGACAACGTGTCGCGGCTGCCCACCGGGCTGCTGATGCTCCAGGACCGGGTGCCGTACGTGCTGGGGCCGCGGCCGCGGTTCGTGCTGGACCGCGTGGAGCCCGGCGGACACCGGGAGGTCTCCTACCGGGTCCGCTCCGACCTGCGGGGCCGCTACCCGCTGGGACCGCTGCAGCTGCGGCTGACGGACCCCTTCGGCATGTGCGAACTGACGCGTTCCTTCAGCGCGCAGGACACCCTCACCGTGGTGCCCCGGGTCGAGTCGCTGCCCGCGGTCAAGCTCAAGGGCGACTCCTCCGGATACGGCGAGAGCCGCACCCGTGCCCTGTCGCTGGCCGGCGAGGACGACGTGATCCCGCGCGGCTACCGCTACGGGGACGACCTGCGCCGCGTGCACTGGCGCTCCACCGCCAAGTACGGCGAGCTGATGGTGCGCCGCGAGGAGCAGCCGCACCGGGCCCGCTGCACGGTCCTGCTGGACACCAGGGAGCTCGCCTACTTCGGGGCCGGGCCCGACTCCGCCTTCGAGTGGGCGGTCTCCGGGGCCGCATCCGTGGCGGTGCACATGCTGGAGCGGGGCTACACGGTACGGCTGCTGACCGACAACGGCAGCACCGTGCCCGGCAACGAGGGTTTCGGCTCGGACACCTCGGACGCGGCCGGGGTGCTGCTCGACACGCTGGCCGTGATCGACCACTCCGACGGCGCGGGGCTGTCGCGGGCGCTCGACGTGCTGCGGGCCGGCACCGAGGGGCTGCTCGTGGCGTTCTTCGGCGACCTGGACGAGGAGCAGGCCGCGATGGCCGCCCGGATGCGCCAGCGGGCCGGCGGTGCCGTCGCCTTCCTGATGAGCCGCGAGGCCTGGGGCGGGGCGGACACCGGCGACGCGTACTACGGCGCGGGGCTGCCGGACCCGTCGGCGGGCCCGGAGAGCGCCGAGGACGGCAGCGCGCGCGGCGCACGGCTGCTGCGCGAGGCCGGCTGGACGGTGCTGACGGTCTCCCACGGTGACGGTCTGGCGGAGCTGTGGCAGCGCGCCGACCGGCGCCGCGCCCAGGAGGAGGCGGGAACCCGATGATGAGCGGACGCGCACGGATCGCGGCGTTCGCGGCACTGGCGACGATCCTGACCTCCTTCGCCCTGACCCCGCTGGCGACGCCGAGCTCGTGGATTCTGCAGGCGATGGTCCTGGTGCTGCTGCAGACCGGCGTCGGCGCGGCGGCCCGGCGGGTGCCGCTGGCCCGGCCGCTGACGATCGGGGCGCAGGCGATCGTGTCGCTGCTGGCGCTGACCCTGCTCTTCGTCCACGACCAGGCCGTGCTCGGGGTGTTCCCCGGACCGCCGGCCTTCACCGAGTTCGGGCGCCTGCTGACGGCGGGCGTGCAGGACGTGGGCCAGTTCGCGATCCCGGCACCGGTCACCGAGGGCATCCGCCTGCTGCTGGTGGGCGGCGTCGTGCTCATCGGGCTGGTCGTGGACGCGCTGGCCGTCACCTACGGCAGCGCGGCCCCGGCGGGGCTGCCGCTGCTGGCGCTGTACTCGGTCGCGGCCGGGCTGTCCGGGGGCGCGAGCAAGTGGTGGCTCTTCCTCCTGGCCGGCGTGGGCTACCTGCTGCTCCTGCTCGCCGAGGGCCGGGACCGGCTCTCACGCTGGGGCCGGATATTCGGCGGTGCGGGCGGCGCGCCGCGCGGCGGGAACGGCCCCGCGGCACTGTCGGCCGGCGGCCCGGTGGCACCGGTGCGCACCGGGCACCGCATCGGGGCGGTCGCCCTGGGCGTGGCGCTCCTGGCGGGCCTGGCACCCGGGCTCGGCGGCGGGCTGCTCGGCGCCACGGGCGCGGGCCAGGGCGGCGGGGGCGGGGGCGGGACGATCGCCGCGGTCAACCCGGTGGTCGCCCTGCAGGACAACCTGAACCAGCCCGACGACCGCGAGGTCCTCCGCTACCGCACCAACGCCCAGACGACCGCGGACATGTACCTGCGCATCGTCTCCCTCGACCAGTTCACCGGCGACAAGTGGGAGCCCTCGCAGCGCGCCCTCACCGACGTTCCCAAGGTGCTGCCGGTCCCCCAGGGGCTCGGTCCGCAGATCGCCACCTCGCTGACCGAGACCTCGGTCGTGGCCGACCGCGGTTACGTGCAGATGTGGCTGCCGATGCCGTACCCGGCCCAGAAGGTGCGCATCGACGGCCGGTGGCGGTACGAGCCCGAGGGTCGCACCATCATCGGCGACCGCGGGCAGAACACCTCCGGTGCCAGCTACGAGGTCACCAGCCTGCGGCTGCAGCCGACGGCTCAGCAACTGGCCGCCGCCCCTCCGGCACCGGCCAAGTTGCGCGCGGAGTACACCAAGGTGCCGGACTCGCTGCCGGACGAGGTCAACCGCACCGCGCTGGAGATCACCAAGAACGCCACCAACGACTACGAGCGGGCCGTGGCGCTGCAGCGCTGGTTCACCTCGGGCGCCTTCACGTACGACACCTCGGTGCGGTCGGGCACAGGGGTGCAGGCGATCACGCGGTTCCTGAAGAACAAGGAAGGCTTCTGCATCCACTTCGCCTTCACCATGGCGGCGATGTCCCGCACGCTCGGCATCCCGGCCCGGGTGGCCGTGGGCTTCACCCCGGGCACTCCCGAGTCCGACGGCACGTACTCGGTGGGGCTGAAGGACGCGCACGCCTGGCCCGAGCTGTACTTCGAAGGCGTGGGGTGGACCCGCTTCGAGCCCACCCCGACCCGGGGCACCACCCCGGACTACACGGTGGAGACCTCGGCCTCGGATCCGGCCGGTGCCGCCACGGACACCCCGCAGCAGAGCGCGACCACCGCGCCGAGCGCCGGTCCGACCGCCTCGCCGACCTGCCGGGCCAAGGACATCCAGCTCGGCGACTGCGACCCGCTGGCCGGGTCCGCCGACAGCACCCCGCCGGACGGCGGCTTCTGGCAGGACGTGCGGGACATGCTGGCCAGCGTGTGGTTCGGGGCCGGGATCGTGCTCGCGCTGCTGGTCCTGCTGTTCTTCGCGCCGCTGCTGTGGCGGCACCGGCTGCGGGTGCGCCGGCTGACCCGCGGGAGCGACCCGGCGGCTGTCGCGGCGTGGCTGCGGCTGACCGGACGGGACCCGTCCGATCCGGGCGTCCATGAGGGCGCGCGCACGCTGGCGGCCTGGCAGGAGCTCACCGACACCGCCTGGGACTACGGACTGCCACCCGACGACTCGGAGACGCCGCGCGCGGTGGTGGCCCGGCTGGCCGGGGTCGGAGGGCTGCAGGGCCCCGCGGAGGAGGCGGCCAGGCGGCTCGCCGGCGCCGTGGAGCAGGCCCTGTTCTCGCCGCGGCCGGTCGCGGCCGTGGGGAGCGCGGCCGACGTGCGCCTGGTGACGGACGGCCTGCGGCACTCCGCCGACCGTCTCACCCGGCTGCGGGCGCTGCTGCTGCCGCGTTCAGCGGTGAGGGTCGTGTGGCGGCTGAGCGAGGCCTGGGCCGACCGGCGGGTCCGCGCCGCCGAGCGTTTCCGGGACGCCGGTGACGCGCTGCGCCGCCCGCTGCGGCGCGACACCCCCTAGCGGGGTCCACGGACGGCGGAGGGGCGGCATTCCCGGCAGGGAGGCCGCCCCTCCGCCGTCCGTGGGCGGCTCCGAGGGGACGCCGCCGCCTCTCGGGCGGCAGGGGACGCCGCGCCGGCCGCCGATCGGCCCCGGGGACGCGAATGGGGGCGGGGTCCCGGTCGGGATCCCGCCCCCATGGGCGAAGACGGTGGAGGTCGGTGGGCCGTGGCTCACTGGCCCTGTTCGTCGCGGCGGCGCTGCCACCGCTCCTCGATGCGGTCCATCATGCCGCGGCGCGACTGACGACGTGCACGGCCCGGGGTGCCCGGATGAGAATGTCCTGCAGGGGCCGCGGTGGAGCCCGGCCGCGCAGCGCGACGCCAGCCGGTGACGGCGAGGACGGCACAGCCGAGCATGACCAGGAAGCCCACGACACTGATCCACGGCTGCTGGGCGATCATGCCGGCCATCAGCAGCCCGATGCCCACCAGGAAGCCCGCCACAGCCAGGTAGACCCGCCGCCTGGTGTAGGTGCGCAGCCCGCTTCCCTCAAGCGCCGACGCGAACTTGGGATCTTCGGCGTACAGCGCTCGCTCCATCTGCTCGAGCATGCGCTGCTCGTGCTCCGAGAGCGGCACGGAGTCCTCCTACTCGTCGGTCGCGGGGGAGCGACCGTTACGACCCTTCCAGGATAGGCAGGGAATCGCCCCCGTGAAACCCGCCCCACTGCGCCAATCCGACGGGGGAGGTTTTCCCCGTCGAACGCCACGTCATGCCAGCATACGGCCCGGAACCGCTTCTCGGGGGGCGTGTGACCGACTCCTCCCGCTGGGTGACCGGAAGGTGTAAGGCCCCCCGGCCCGGGGGACGGTGTCAGCCGCGCTCGGCCAGCACGTGCAGTTGGGTGGCCACCGCGTGAAAAGCGGGTTGCTCCGCGGCGGCGAGTTCCAGTCGCAGGAGCGCCTCCAGGGCGCCCGGTTCGGTGTCCACCAGGACGCCGGGGACCAGATCGGCGAAGACCCGCACGCCGTGCACCGCGCCGACCCGCAGGCCCGCGTCGGCGACCAGGCCGGTCAGTTCCTCGGCGGTGAAGCGGCGCGGCATCGGATCGCCCTCGCCCCAGCGGCCGTCGGCGTCGTCGAGGGTCTGCCGGGCCTCGGTGAAGTGACCGGCGATGGCACGCGCGAGCACCGCCCCGTGGCGGCCGGCGGCGAGCAGGCTCAGGGTCCCGGAGGGGCGCAGGCTGCCGACGGCGTTGCGGACGCCCTCGGCGGGATCGTCCACGTACTCCAGCACGCCGTGGCAGAGCACCACGTCCTGGCTGCCGGCGGGCACGACGTCCAGGAGTCCGTGGGCGTCGCCCTGGACGCCGTGGACGCGTTCGGTCACGCCGGCCTCGGCGGCGCGCCGCTCCAGGGCGAAGAGCGCGTCGGGGCTGGGGTCGACGACGGTGACGCGGTGACCCAGACTGGCCACCGGCACCGCGAAGTTGCCGGTGCCCCCGCCCGTGTCGAGCACGTCGAGGACGTCGCGGCCGACGGCCTTGGCCTGCCGGTCCAGCGCCTCGCGCAGGACCTCCCAGACCACGGCAGTACGCAGGGCTGCGCGGGGACGCAGCGGTTCGGCCCCTCCTGGACGGGACATGCGGACGGCTCCTCGCGGGCGGTCGGGGCTCGGGACCGGTGGGCCCGGCCTGGCACCCACTCTAGTGGGCCGCGCGAAGCCTCCCGATCAAGCCGGGCGGTCCACCTGCCGGCGCGGCAGGGCGGGCTGCAGTGCGAGCATGCGCTCCACGAGCCGCAGGAACATCCCGGCGGCCCGGACCAGATCGTCGGCGTCCCGCCGGGTGGCGGCACCCGGTATCCCGGCCTCGGCCAGGGCCCGGCGCTGCGCGCCCGCCTCGAACAGGGCGCTCCACTCCGTCAGTTCCGGCGCGACCTCGGGCAGCACCTCCCACGCGCTGCGGATGCGCTGCCGGCGGCGCTTGGTCGGTTCCGGCCGGCCGCGCACGGCGAGCACGGCGGCCGCGGTGCGCAGCGCGGCCAAATGGGCGGTGGCGTAGCGGTCGTTGGCGGCCTCCAGCACGGCGGCCTCCTGCAGCCCCCGCGCGGCCTGGGCGAGCAGATCGAGCGCGGCCGCGGGCGCGCCCGCCCTGCGCAGCACGGGATGGACGTCGGTGGCACCGCCGCCGGCGGCGGTCCTGCGAGCTGGCGCGGTCATCACGTACCTCCTGTCTTCGTATGACGTGTCCGACAGTTCCTGGCCCTTCGCAACTCATCGTGAAGCACACCTCTGACAATCGCCCTGACCTGCGCGTTCGATGGGCGGCGCCGGAGTGCGCTACAGTTTTTGCACTGACCAGTCAGTTCAATTACGAAGACGGGGGCGGGCGAGTGATCACCGCGGAAGGGTTCGGGCTCGAGGGACCTCGGGGCTGGGTGTTCCGGGACGTCACCTTCACGGCTCCGGCCGGCAGCCTGATCGCCGTCGAGGGAGCTTCGGGGTCCGGCCGCACGAGTCTTCTGCTCGCGCTCACCGGACGCATGCGGGCCGGCGAGGGACACGCCGAGGTGGCCGGGTACCGGCTGCCCCGGCAGCTCGCCGCCGTCCGGCGGGTCGCCGCGCTCGGCCCGGTCGACGGGGTCTTCGAACTCGACCCCGCGCTCACCGTGGGCGAGCATCTGCGCGAACGGGTCCTGCTGCAGCAGCGGTTCGGCGACTCGCTGCGCCAACTGGTGCGACCGCGCGCCGAGCGGCAGGCCGCAGGCCGGCTCCGCGTCGCGGAGGCCCTGGAGGCGGCCGGGCTGGACCCGGCCACGCTGCCCAAGGCCGAGCGCACCGCCGCCCGCGACCTGGAACGGCTCGAGGCCCTGCGCCTGGGCACCGCGCTCGCGCTGCTCGGCCGACCCCGGGTCCTGGCCGTCGACGACGCCGACCACAAGCTGGGCCCGGCCGAACGCGACCTGGCCTGGGCGATGCTGCGCGGTGTCGCCGCCGGCGGCACCACCGTGCTGGCGGTCTGCACACAGGCGCCCGAGGACGACGCCGTCGTGGTCCGCACGCACCCACCCGTGGCCGCGGGCGGCCCGGACAGCGCCACCGGAAGCGGGATCGGGACCGGGGCCGGCGGGAACGCCGTCCCCACGAGCGAGGAGGGGGCGTCGGATGCGCACGCCGAGGCTGGCAGCGCTTGAGCTGAGGAGGTTCGGCAGGGGGCGGCTGCCCCGCGCCGCGATGGTGTCGCTGCTGCTCCTGCCGCTGCTCTACGGCGCCTTGTACCTGTGGTCGTTCTGGGACCCGTACGGGCGGCTGGACAAGATCCCGGTCGCCCTGGTGAACGCCGACAAGGGCGCCACCGTGGACGGCGACCGGCTCGCCGCGGGCGACTCCATCGTCGACGGGCTGCGCCGCAGCGACACCTTCGACTGGCACGAGACCACCGCCGCCGAGGCCGCCGACGGCGTCGAGGACGGCACTTACTACCTCTCGCTGACCATCCCGTCCGACTTCAGCGCCCGGATCGGCTCCAGCGCGGGCCGGCGGCCCGAGACCGGCGCCCTCCAGGTGCGCACGAACGACGCCAACAACTACATCGTCGGCCAGATCTCCCGCACGGTGTTCTCCGAGGTGCGCTCGGCCGCCTCCACCAAGGCCTCGCGCGGCTTCTACGACAAGATCTTCGTCTCCTTCTCCGACCTCCACGACCGGACGGTGAAGGCAGCCGACGGCGCGGACGACGTCACCAAGGGAGCCGGAACGGCCCGCACGGGCTCCAAGGAACTCGGTGACGGCATCGACAGCGCCGAGGACGGCGCACGGCGGCTGGCCAACGGGCTGCGTGACGCGAAGAAGGGCAGCCACGCCCTCGCCACCGGGCTGGACACGCTGGACGCCGGTGCCGGCCGCGTCGCGGCCGGCACCCAGACGCTGGCCGACGAGGTGAACGGCGCCTCCGACGAACTCGCCTTCGTCAAGAGGCACGTCAAGGAGATCAACGCGGTGGCGCGACTCGTCGCGCGGGGATCACGGGCCGCGCAGGACGGTCTCGGCGACCTGCCGGGGCAGGCGGAGCGCGCCGTCACCGACGCCAGGGCCGCCGCCGCCCAGGTGCACAGCGCCTACGCGCAGCAGTGCCCGCTCGGCGCGGTGACGCCCGCGTGCCGGGCGCTCGACAGGGCCGGGGACGCCGCGGACGAGGTGGTGGGGGTCGCCGGCCGGCTCGACACCTATGTGCGCACCCACGGCGCGCAACTGGACGGCCTCCGCGGCGACCTGGGCACGCTGCACTCGGTCGCCACGGACCTGTCCGACCCGCACCTGGCCGGCAGGCTGCAGAGCGCCGTCGACGGCGTCAACGAACTCAACGACGGTGCCAGGAAGGTCTCGAACGGTCTGCACACCGCCTCGTCGGGGGCCGGCACCCTCGACAGCGGACTGACCGGCCTGTCCTCCGGCGCGAACGGCCTGGCCGGCGGCATGTACCGGCTGTCGGACGGCAGCAACCGGCTGACCGGCGGCCTGACCCGGCTGACCGACGGCAGCGCGCGGCTCGCCGACGGCCTGCACGACGGCGCCGCGCGGATCCCCGACTACGGCACCAAGGACCGCGACGACCGCACCGAGGTGATGGCCGACCCGGTGCGGCTGGCGTCGGGCGCGCTGCACAAGGCGCCCAACTACGGCACCGGCTTTGCCCCCTACTTCATCCCGCTCTCGCTCTGGGTGGGCGCCATGGTCGCCTACATGCTGCTGCAGCCGCTGAGCAAGCGCGCCCTGGCGGCAGGCGCGCCCGCGTGGCGCATCGCGGTGGCGGGCTGGCTGCCGGTGGTCGCCATCGGCGTCCTGCAGGCGCTCGCGCTCATGGCCGTGCTGCACTGGGCCATCGGCCTCCACATGGCGCGCGCCGGGGGCACGATCGGCTTCCTGGCGCTGGTGACCGCCTGCTTCGGCGCGATCGTGCAGTGGCTCAACGCCCGCTTCGGCCCGGCGGGCCGCGTCCTGGTGCTGGCGCTGCTCATGCTCCAGCTGACCTCGGCCGGGGGCACCTACCCCGTGCAGACCAGCCCGGGCTTCTTCAACGCCGTCCACCCGTTCCTGCCGATGAGCTACGTCGTCGAGGGACTGCGGCACCTCATCACGGGCGGCGGCCTGTGGCCGGTGTGGCGGGCCTGCCTGGTGCTGGCGGCCTTCACGGCGGGCGCGCTGGCGCTCACCGCGTGGTCGGCGCTCCGCAAGCAGGTCTGGACGCCGGCCCGGCTGCACCCGGAGCTGTCCCTGTGACGCCGGTGCGGCGCGGCCGTAGACAATCGACGTCATGAACAGTGCACGACGGCAGGCCACCCGGCAGAAGCTCTTCCAGGCCGCGGTCACCCTCATCGCCGAGCAGGGCTTCTCCGCCACCACGGTGGACGAGATCGCCGAGCGCGCCGGCGTGGCCAAGGGCACGGTCTACTACAACTTCACCAGCAAGAACGAGCTCTTCGAGGAGCTGCTGCGGCACGGCGTCGGCCTGCTCACCACCTCGCTGCAAGAGGCGGGCGACACCGTGACCGCGCGCGGCGGCTCCCATGTGGACGCGATCGACGCGATGATCCGCGCGGGCCTGGCCTTCATCGCGGAGTACCCGTCGTTCACGCAGCTGTACGTGGCCGAGTTGTGGCGCACCAACCGGGCCTGGCAGGACACGCTCATGGTGCTGCGCAAGGAGGCGGTGGCCGTCGTGGAGCGCACGCTGCAGGCGGCCGTGGAGGCGGGCGAGTTGAGCGACGAGATCGACGTGCCGCTGACGGCGGCCGCCCTGTTCGGCATGGTGCTGGTGGCGGCGCTCGACTGGCTGTCGTTCCAGCCGGAGCGGTCGATCGACGACGTGCACGCCGCCTTGTCCCGGCTGTTGCAGGGCCGGGTCGCGGGCCAGGCCCGCGCCTAGAGCCGGAAAACAACAGGAGCGCGCCGCCCCGGTGCGACCCGATCCCCCGTCGGGCCGTGCCGGGGCGACGCTCCCCCGTGGTGCCCCCGTTCCCGTCCGGGCGCCGCGCCGTTCCGCCGCCCCGTGCCGGCGGTTCCGGCGCCTTGCCCGTCCGTTGACACCACCTTGGCGTCCCGACGGGGTTCCGCTCATCCGCGCGCGTACTCAAGTGCGCGTCTAGGTACGGATACTCAGTACTGGGCGGTACCGCTCAAAGCCCTGGGCGCGGCTTCGCTAGCATCAGCGCCCATGTCGGTTCTTCCGCTCGTATTCACCAGCGGCTGGGCGAGCGGGATCAACGCCTACGCCGTGGTCTTCCTGCTCGGCCTGATGGGCGCCACCGGGATCAGCGACGAGGTGCCCCCGGCGCTGGAGCGCCCGGACGTACTGATCGCCGCGGGCGTGCTCTTCCTTTGCGAGGCGGTGGCGGACAAGATCCCCTACGTCGACACGGCGTGGGACGCCGTGCACACCGCGATCCGGCCCGTCGCGGGCGCCGTCGTGGCCGCGCTGCTCGCCGGCCACGACGGCTCGCTGCCGGAGCTGGCGGCCGGGGCGGTCGGCGGCACGACGGCACTGGTCAGCCATCTGGTGAAGGCCGGACTGCGGATGGGGGTCAACACCTCGCCCGAGCCCGCGAGCAACATCGTGGTCAGTCTCGCCGAGGACATCGGCGTCTCCGGGGTCATCGTGCTCGCGCTGTTCCACCCGGTCGCGGCGGCGGCCGTCGCGGCGACGCTGCTCGCGCTCGGCACGGTGACGGTGTTCTTCGTGATGTCCCGGATCCGCCGCTACTGGCGTCGCTGGCGGGAGCGCCGCCGTCAGCGCAGGTCCGGTCCCGGGACTGTCAGCGGGTGGGGATAGGGTCCTCGGCATGGCACGGATTGCGGTGATCGGCGCGGGTATGGGCGCCATGGCGGCCGCCGCCCGGCTCGCCACGGGCGGGCACCGGGTGGCGGTGTACGAGCGCGCGGACACGCACGGCGGTGCCGTCCGCCGGTACGAGCGCGACGGCTTCGGGTTCGACACCGGTCCCGGCCTGCTGCATCTCCCGGCGGTCTACCGCGACCTGTTCCTCAAGACCGGCAAGAAGAGCCTGGAGCAGAGCGTCGCGCTGTCCCAGGTCGACCCCGCCGGCCGTCATCTGTTCGCGGACGGCACGGACGTCGTGCTGCCGAACGCCTCGCGCGGCGGTGTGGTGGCCGCGCTGGACGCCGCGTTGGGGGCGGGCTCGGGCGAGCGCTGGAGCGACCTGCTGGTGCGCGCCCGCGACGTGTGGGACGCCACCCGCCGGCCCCTGCTGGAGGACGCGCTCGCCGCCGACCCGGCCGTCCTGGGCCGCGACCCGTACCCGGCGGCTCCGGTCCGCCGCGGCCTGTTCCGGCGGGGCGCACCGACGTTGGCCGAGACCGCCGCGCGCGAGCTGCGCGACCCGCGGCTCGCCGGTCTGCTCGGCTCCTACGCCCTCGCCCACGGCTTCGACCCGCGGACCGCCCCCGCGAGCGCCGCCGTGCTGCCGTACATCGAGCAGACCTTCGGCTCCTGGTACGTGCGCGGCGGCATGCGCGCCCTGGCGGACGCCGTGCACCAGCGGTGCCTGGAGCGGCGCGTGGAGTTCCACTTCGGCGCGGACGTGACGGCGGTCGTGGAGAAGGACGGACGCGCGGCGGGGCTCGAACTCGCCGACGGCACAAGGGCGGAGGCCGAACAGGTCGTCGCGGGCGTCGCGCCCCTGGCGCTGTCGGCACTGCTGCCCGGCGCCGCGGGTCCCGCGCCGCAGGGCCTGGACGGCGCGGGCCCCGGCCGGCTCACGGTGTGCCTGGCGCTACGCGGTGCCCGGCCCGCCGGTACCCCGCACCGCACGGTCGTCCACGCCCCCGACCAGGCGGCGGAGGCGGCCGCCCTGGCCCGCGGTGAGCTGCACGAGCGGATGACCGTCACGGTGCTGCGGCCCGACGACGACACCCTGCGCCCTGACGACCGGTCAGAGGCGGTCACCGTCAGCGCGACCGTGCCGCCGCAGGGCGCCCACGGGCTCGACTGGAACGCCCCCGGTGTCGCGGACCGTTACGCGGACGCGGTGCTCGCGGCGGCCTCCGCCGCCCTGCCGGACCTCGCCGACCGGCTGCTGTGGCGCATGGTGCACACCCCGGCCCACACCGAGCGGGAGACGGGGCTCGCGGGCGGCCGGCTCCCCCGGCCGGCCCTGGCCGGCGCCGACGGAGCGCACCTCCACCCGGACAACCGCACCCCGGTCCCCGGCCTCCACCTCGTCGGCGGCTGGTCCCACCCCGGTGGCGGGCTCGCTCACACCGGCATGTCCGCAGCCGTCACCGCCGACCTGATCATGGGCGGCCCCGGCGGCAGCCGCTAGTTGTAGCGGTAGGGGTCGTACGGGTCGTACTGCCCCTGGCCCTGGCCCTGCTGCTGCTCGTGCGGCTGCTGTTGCTGCTGCTGGTCGTAGGAGTTCTGCTGCTGCGGGATGTACGGCTGCTGCTCGCCGCCCTGCTGCGGCACCCAGACGCCCCCCGCGGGCGTGTCGTAGCCGTACCCCTGCTGCTGCGGGGCTCCGGCGCCCTGCTGCCCCTGCTGGTAAGGGTCCTGGTAGCCGCCGTAGGTGCCGTAGGCCTGCTGGGTCTCCCAGCCGCCGGTCTGCTGCGGCTGGCCGTAGGCGTCGTACGCGGCCGCGGCGGGCTGCTGCTGCGCCCCGCTGTTCCAGTCGCCGTAGCCGGTGGTGCCGTAGCCCTCGTAGCCGCCACTGGTGTACGGGTCGGGGGTGTAGCCGGGCTGCTGCCCGTCGAACGTCGGGTACTCGCCGCTGTCCTCGTGCATGGGCATGGGCTGGTAGACCTGCGTGGAGTCCATGCCGTGCGCCTCCGGCGCCCCGGCGCCCCGGGCCCCGGCGTAGGCGTCGTACGACTGCCCGACGCCCGCGGCCTCCGGCACGCCGGAGTTGTGCTCCTCGGCCGGACCCTGCGTCACGGACTCGGCACCGTAGCCCTCGGCCGCCTCGCCGCGCCCGCCCCGGCCGCGGCGTCCGCCGGCGCGCCGGGAGGCGGGCGCGGGCTCGGCCGGGTCGTCGTCGGAGTCGGCGTCGTCGTCGAGGTCGTCGCCCTTGGGGGCCTTGAGGGCCCAGCCCTCGACGAAGCCCCGCCGGTAGGAGAGCGTCACGAAGGTCTGGCCGGTGCCGAAGGCCAGCGCGCCCAGCACGATCACCACGACGGACGGCAGGTAGACGCCGAGGACGACGCCCATGAATCCCGCGAAGGCGAGCAGCCGCCACCTGAGCCGGGCCTTGTACTGGAGCAGCACTTCGCCGAGCAGCCACAGCGCGACCACGCCGAAGGCGATGTAGAGCACTGTGTAGGCCATGAGAGCACTTCCTCACCGTTCACCGTCGTCGGCCCACCGGGGCGGCGGCTCCGCCCTCACGACCTCTGGTGCAGTCCCAGATTCTCGTAGATTTCCAACGACGCCGTGGAGTGATTAAGGGTAATGAAGTGCAGCCCGGGAATGTCCTCGGCCATCAGCCGCCGGCACATCTCCGTCGCGTACTCGACCCCGATCGCCCGCACCGCGGCCGGATCGTCCTTGACCGCGAGGATACGGTCCGCGAGCTCCGGCGGGAAAGGCGCGTTGCCGAGCTGGGCGAAGCGCTCGATCTGCCGCACGTTCGTGACCGGCATGATCTCCGGAATGATGGGCGTCTCGCAACCGCCCTTCCCGACCCGGTCACGCAGCCGCAGGTAGTCCTCGGCGTCGAAGAACATCTGGGTGATGGCGTAGTCGGCGCCCGCGCGGCACTTCTCGATGAAGTGACGCGTATCACTCTCCCAGTCGCTCGAGCGCGGGTGCATCTCCGGGAAGGCCGCGACGCCGACGCAGAAATCGCCCGACTCCTTGATGAGCCGCACGAGTTCGTAGGCGTAGTCCACCCCCTCGGGGTGCCGCTGCCACTCCCCCATCGGGTCGCCGGGCGGGTCGCCGCGCAGCGCGAGCATGTTGCGGATCCCGGCGTCTGCGTACTGGCCGATGATGTTGCGCAGTTCCGCGACGGAGTGGTCGACCGCGGTCAGATGCGCCACGGGCGTGAGGGTGGTGTCGGACGCGATGCGCTCGGTCGCCCGGACGGTGCCGGACCGCGAGGTGCCGCCCGCGCCGTAGGTGACGGAGACGAAGGTGGGGCCCACCGCCTCGATGCGGCGGATGGCGTCCCACAGCGTCCGCTCGCCCTTCTCGGTCCTCGGCGCCATGAACTCGAAGGAGTACGAGCGCTGCCCCGAGGCCAGCAGCTCACGAATGGTGACCGCGTGATCGGTCCTGGTGGAAGCGGTTCCGAGGGCCATGCGCCTCAGGCTAGCCGCGGGGGCCGGAGGGCCCCAACAGGACGCGGGGAAATGTTCACTCCCTGGACACGCCGGGCCCGGCCGACGAGCGGTCGGCCGTCCGGGCCGCCGGCCCGCGGGGTCAGCCGGTGTAGGAGCGGACCCGCTTGGCGAGCTCCGCGGCGGCCGCGCCGGGGTCGTCGGCCTCGGTGACGGCCCGTACGACGACGATCCGCCGTGCGCCCGCCTCCAGCACCTGCTCGGCGTTGTCCAGGTCGATGCCGCCGATCGCGAACCACGGCCGGTCCGTGCCGAGCCCCGCCGCGTAGCGGACGAGGCCCAGCCCGGGCGCGGGGCGGCCCGGCTTGGTCGGGGTCGGCCACACCGGCCCGGTGCAGAAGTAGTCCGCACCGGGCTCCGAGGCGGCCGCGGCCGCCTCGGACTCGGAGTGGCACGACCGTCCGACGACCGGGGAGTCCGCGCCGGAGCCGAGGATCGCCCGCGCGGCCGGCACCGGCAGGTCGCCCTGCCCGAGGTGCAGGACGTCGGCCCCGGCCGCGTGCGCCACGTCCGCGCGGTCGTTCACGGCGAGCAGTGCGCCGTGCCGCCGGCACGCGTCACCGAGGACCGCGAGGTACTCCAGCTCCTCGCGGGCCTCGATGCCCTTGTCGCGCAACTGCACGATGTCCACCCCGGACGCCAGCACGGCGTCCGCGAAGGCCGCGAACTCCGCGATGCCGCCCTGGCGCCGGCGGGCGTCGGTGCACAGGTAGAGCCGGGCGTCGGCGAGCCTCGCGCGGATGCTCATGCGGTGGGTCCCCCTCGGGTGCGGTACGTGCCGTACCAGCGGTACGTGCGGTGATATGCGCTGGGCGCGCTCGGCGCGCCGGGTGCGCTGGTCGAACGGCTCAGACGGCCAGCGCCTGGGCCCGGCGCTTCACCTCGGTCCCGCGGTTCTCGCGCAGGGCCTGCACCGGCGTGCCGGGCAGGCTCTCGTCCGGGGTGAACAGCCACTCCAGGGCTTCCTCGTCGCTGAACCCGTCGTCCTTGAGCAGGTTGAGCGTGCCGGCGAGGCCCTTCACGATCTTCCCGTCGCCGATGAAGTCGGCGGGGACCATCAGCACCCTGTTCTCCCCGCGGCGCACCGCGATGAGCTGCCCTTCCTTGATCAGCTGGCGGACCCGGGTCACCTCCACGTCGAGCTGCTCGGCGATGTCGGGGACGTTGAGCCAGGAGGGTACGAGGGCATCAATCTTTGCGTCGATCTCGGTCACAGGACAAGCGTGCCATCCCGGACCCGTACCGCGGTACTCGTGGCGTCCACCAGGGGCATGCGGGGCGTTCCGCGGGGCCGGCCGCGCGGCTCGGCGGCCGTCAGACGACGGCGGTCCGCAGCTGCACGGCGGGGTCGGCCACCAGGGCCCGGTCGACCCGGGCCTCCCGCGCGATGAGCTTGCGGGCCTGGGCGAGGTCGCGCGGACGGCCCACCGCGAAGAGGGCGACCAGCACACCGTCGCGCAGCCACAGCACGGACCAGGCGAGGCCGTCCGGGTCGCCCCGCAGCAGCATTTCGTCGGAGTCGACGTGGTACCCCGCGTACTGGACGAAGCGGCCGAACTGCTCGGACCAGAAGTACGGGACGGGGTCGTAGACCTCGTCGCCGCCCAGGATGTTGGCGGCCGCGGTGCGGGGCCCCTGGACCGCGTTGTCCCAGTGGTGGATGAGCAGCCGCTGCCCGTACCGGGCGGAGGGGAAGGAGGCGCAGTCGCCGACGGCGTACACGTCGGGTACGGAGGTGCGCAGCCGGTCGTCGGCCAGGACCGACCGGTCCGGGCCGAGGTCGACCCCGGAGCCCGCCAGCCAGCCCGTCGCCGGCCGGGCGCCGATGCCGACGACGACGGCCTCCGCGGCGATCACGCTGCCGTCGGCGAGCCGCACGGCGCCCGGCTCGACCCCGGCGACGGCGGCGCCCGTGCGCAGGTCGACGCCGGCCTCCGCGTACCAGCCGCGCATCCGGTCGGCGATCCGCTCGGGCAGCACGCCCGCCAGCGGCCGGTCGGCGGCCTCGACGACGGTCACGGCGCAGCCCGCGTGCCGGGCGGCGGTGGCGAACTCGGCGCCGATCCAGCCCGCGCCGACCACGACGACCGTGTTCCGCGCCTCCAGGACCGGCCGCAGCCGGGCGGCGTCGTCCAGGGTGCGCAGCACGTGCACGCCGGGCACGCCCTCGCTGCCCGGCAGCGTCAGCGGCTCGGCGCCGCTGGCCACGACCAGCTTGTCGTACTCCACCGGGCCCGCGTCGGTGAGCAGTTGGCGCTCGTCCGGGCGCAGCGCGCTCGCGTGCCGGCCGAGCAGCAGCTGGACGCCGATGCCGCCGAAGTCCACGTCCAGCAGCGCGCCCGGACCCTCGTCGGCGCCGAAGAGGACGCCCTTGGACAGCGGGGGCCGGTCGTACGGCGGATGCCGCTCCGCGCCGAGCAGCGTGATCGCGCCGCCCCACCCCTGCTCCCGCAGGGACACGGCGGTCTGCACCCCGGCCATCCCGGCCCCGACGACGACGACGCGCTGCTCGCTGCTGCTGGTCACGCTGATCACCGTAACGCCGCGCGGCGCGCACCCCGGTACCGGCGCCCTACTCGCCGTCAGTGGTGCGTACTAAAGTGGCGGACGAATGCACTCGCGGGAGCCCGGCGCACCGGGCTGAGAGGGCGGCTGGCCGGCCGCCGACCGTACGAACCTGATCCGGGTCATGCCGGCGAAGGGAGGAGCGGTACACCGATGCACCGTCATGACGTGCCGGACACCGTCGTCATCGGTGGCGGGATCATCGGCCTGGTCACCGCCTGGCGGGCGGCCCAGCGCGGGCTGCGCACGGTGGTCGCCGACCCCGATCCGGGCGGCGGCGCCGCCCTGGTGGCCGCCGGGATGCTGGCCCCCGTCACCGAGCTGCAGTACGGCGAGCGGGCCCTGCTCGACCTCAACCTCGCCGCGATCCACCGCTATCCGGCGTTCACGGCCGAATTGGAGGAGGCCACGGGTCTGGAGACCGGCTACCGGGCGTGCGGCACCCTCGCCGTGGCCCTGGACGCCGACGACCGCGCCGAACTGCGCGAACTGCACGCCTTCCAGACCTCCTTGGGGCTTTCGGCGGAGTGGCTGAGCGGACGCGAGTGCCGCCGCCTGGAGCCGATGCTCGCGCCGGGCGTGCGCGGCGGCCTGCGCGTCGACGGCGACCACCAGGTCGACCCGCGACGGCTGGTGGCCGCGCTGCTGCGGGCCTGCGAGCTGTCCGGGGTGACCTTCCGCCGCGCGGCGGTGACCGGGGTGGACATCACCGGCGACCGGGCGCGCGGGGTCCTGCTCGACGACGGCAGCGTGCTGGCCGCCGGGCAGACCGTGCTGGCCGCCGGGAGCCGCAGCGGCCGGCTCGGCGGCCTGCCGGAGCGCCTGCTGCCGCCGGTGCGCCCGGTGAAGGGCCAGGTCCTGCGGCTGCGGGTGCCCGCGGCGTACGCGCCCTTCCTGTCCCGCACGGTGCGCGCCGTGGTGCGCGGCGGCCATGTCTACCTGGTGCCGCGGGAGAACGGCGAGCTGGTCGTCGGCGCCACCAGCGAGGAGACGGGCTGGGACACCACCGTCACGGCCGGCGGCGTGTACGAGCTGCTGCGCGACGCCCACGACCTGGTACCGGGCATCACCGAGCTGCCGCTGGTGGAGACGGTGGCCGGGCTGCGCCCCGGCTCCCCCGACAACGCCCCGCTGCTGGGCCGCAGCGCGCTGGAGGGCCTGCTCATGGCCACCGGGCACCACCGCAACGGCGTGCTGCTCACCCCGCTGACCGGCGACGTGATGGCCGAGGTGCTGACCGGCGGCGACCTGCCCGAGGTGGCCCGCCCCTTCTCCCCCGGCCGATTCACTCCTCAGGAGCAGTACGCATGAACGCGATGACCGTCTCCGTCAACGGCGAGCCCCGCCAGGTGACGCCGGGCCTCACGCTGGACCGGCTGGTCGCCGGGCTGACCACCGCCCCCTCCGGTGTCGCCGCCGCGCTCAACGAGACCGTGGTGCCCCGCGGGCAGTGGCCCGCCACCGCGCTGAGCGACGGCGACCGCGTCGAGGTCCTGACCGCGGTGCAGGGGGGCTGACCCGCATGGCCGACGATCCGCTGACCATCGCAGGAACGGCGTTCGGCTCCCGTCTGATCATGGGAACCGGCGGCGCGCCGAGCCTGGAGGTGCTGGAGCAGGCGCTGCTCGCCTCCGGCACCGAGCTCACCACGGTCGCCATGCGGCGGCTCGATCCCACGGTCAAGGGCTCCGTGCTGTCGGTGCTGGCCCGCCACGGCGTCCGCGTCCTGCCCAACACCGCCGGCTGCCGGACGGCGGGCGAGGCCGTCCTCACCGCCCGGCTGGCCCGGGAGGCACTGGGCACGGACTGGGTGAAGCTGGAGGTGATCGCGGACGAGCGCACCCTGCTGCCCGACCCGGTCGAGCTCCTGGACGCGGCCGAGGTCCTGGTCGACGACGGCTTCACGGTGCTGCCGTACACCAACGACGACCCCGTGCTGGCCCGCAGGCTGGAGGACCTCGGCTGCGCCGCGGTCATGCCGCTGGGATCGCCCATCGGCTCCGGCCTGGGCATCCGCAACCCGCACAATTTCGAGCTGATCGTGGAGCGGGCCTCCGTGCCGGTGATCCTCGACGCGGGAGCGGGCACGGCCTCCGACGCGGCCTTCGCGATGGAGCTGGGCTGCGCCGCCGTCATGCTCGCCTCCGCCGTCACCCGGGCCCAGGAGCCGGTGCTCATGGCCGACGCCATGCGCCATGCCGTGGAGGCCGGGCGCCTCGCCCACCGCGCGGGGCGCATCCCGCGGCGCCGGCACGCCCTGGCCTCCTCGCCGTCCGAGGGCGTCGCGGCCTTCGACCCCGAGCGGCCGGCCTTCGGCGCCTGAGGTGCCGCGCGGTGGTCCGGCGGGCGGCCGGAGCAGCGCGTCACGGTTCCGTGTCGGTACCGCACGACCGCGACACAACGTTGCCGCGTTAGCCCAAGCGGGTAAGGCGAACACCGTAAACTGCACGTTTGTGGATATGACCCTTCAAGACCCGCTGGTCGGGCGCACGCTCGACGGCCGCTACCGGGTGGAGGCCCGGATCGCGGTCGGCGGGATGGCGACGGTCTACCGAGCACTGGACACCCGTTTGGACCGTGTGCTCGCGCTGAAGGTGATGCACCCGGCACTGGCCGCCGAGCCCGGCTTCGTGGAGCGCTTCATCCGTGAGGCGAAGTCCGTGGCGCGGCTGGACCACGCCAATGTGGTGCAGATCTACGACCAGGGCGCGGACGGCTCGTACGTGTACCTGGCGATGGAGTACATCGCCGGCTGCACGCTCCGCGACCTGCTGCGCGACCGGGGCGCGCTGCCGCCCCGCGCGGCGCTGGACATCCTGGAGCCCGTGCTGGCGGCCCTCGGCGCGGCGCACCGCGCGGGCCTGGTGCACCGCGACATGAAGCCGGAGAACGTCCTCATCGGCGACGACGGCCGGGTGAAGGTGGCGGACTTCGGCCTGGTCAGGGCCGTGGACGCGCACACCACGACGACCTCGACCACCGGCGTCGTGCTGGGCACCGTGTCCTACATGGCACCGGAGCAGATCGAGAGCGGCACGACCGATCCGCGCAGCGACGTGTACGCCTGCGGAGTGCTGCTCTACGAGATGCTCACCGGCGGCAAGCCCCGCGCGGGCGGCACGCCGATGCAGGTGATCTACCAGCACCTGAACGAGGACATCCCCGCGCCGTCGGCCACCGTGCCGGGACTGGCGCCGCAGCTGGACGTCCTCGTGGCGGGCGCGGCGGCCCGCGAGCCCGCGCTGCGTCCCGCGGACGCCGTGGAACTGCTGGCCCGGTTGCACACGGCACGCGCCGCTCTGAGCCCCGCCCAGCTGGACGCCGTACCGCCCACGGCGCACGCGCCCGCGCCCCCGGTGGCGCCGCGGCCGGCCGGGGCGGAGGAGGCGACCGCTGTTGTGCACCGCACCGCACGGCTGGAGATGCCGCCGGAGCCGGCGCGGCGCCGGCCCGTCCCCGGCCCCGGGCACGCGGCCCCCGACGGCGCCCGGCTGCGGGCCCGGCCGGGCATGATCGCCGTGGTCGTCGCCCTGCTGCTCGTCGCCGGCATCGGCGGCAGCGTCTGGTACATCAACGACGGCCAGTTCACCAGGACCCCCGCGGTGCTGAACCTGGCGCGGGCGGACGCCGAGAAGCAGGTGCGCGCGGCCGGGCTCGAGGTCGAGGTGGTCGAGGCGTTCGACGCGGCCACGCCGAAGGGCAGGGTCAGCGACACCGATCCCGGCCCGGGCACGCGGATCCGCGACGACGGCACGGTCACCCTCACCGTCTCCAAGGGCCCGGAGCAGGTGAAGGTGCCGGATGTGACGGGCAGGTCGCTGGGCCGGGCCCGGCAGGACCTGGCGTCCGCCGGCCTGACGGCGGGCCGGGTGACCCGTGAGTTCAGCGACGACGTCCCCCAGGGCGACGTGATCTCCACCGACCCGGGCGGCGGGACGACCCGCAAGCCGGACTCCGCGGTGGCGCTCGTGGTCAGCAAGGGCGCGCCGGTGGACGTGCCCGACGTCGTCGGCGCCCCGCTGGAGGACGCCCGCAGGGAGCTGCAGGAGGCCGGGCTGCGGGTGAAGGTCGCGCCGCAGCGGGTCTTCTCCGACCAGGCGGACGAGGGCGGGGTCGCCGCCCAGAGCAAGGACGCGGGGCAGCAGCTGGCGGCCGGCGACACGGTCACCCTGACCGTGTCCAAGGGCCAGCAGATGGTCGACGTCCCGGACGTCGGGGGCAAGGACGTCGAGACGGCCCGCCAGGAGCTCAAGGCCGCCGGGTTCGACGTGCGCGTGATCCGCTTCTTCTTCACCGGTGAGGTCAGCAACCAGTCACCGGCCGCCGGCAGCCAGGCACCGAAGGGGAGCACGATCACGCTGTGGGTGCGCTGAGCGAGTCCCGTGCACCCGCCGTCGTGCGCAATCCGGTCGGTGCCCACGTGCCCGTCGCCGGGGGCCTGGCCGCCACGGGTCTCGCGGCCGCCACGCGGCTGGGGGCGGAGGCCGTGCAGGTCTTCGTCGCCAATCCGCGCGGCTGGGCCACCCCGGCGGGCGACCCGCGGCAGGACGAGCTGTTCCGCGAGCGCTGCGCCGCGGAGCGGATGCCGGTCTACGTCCACGCCCCCTACCTGATCAACTTCGGTTCGCACACCGAGGCCACCGCGGACCACTCGGTGGTCTCCCTGCGGCACTCGCTGCGCCGGGGCAGGGACATCGGGGCGCTCGGCACGGTGGTGCACACCGGGTCCGCGACCGGCGGACGCGCCCGGGAGACCGCTCTGGCGCAGGTGCGGGAGCGGATGCGGCCGCTGTTGGACGAGCTGACGCACGAGGACGACCCCTGGCTGCTGCTGGAGCCCACGGCGGGGCAGGGCTTCTCGCTGTGCTCGCTCGTCGAGGACCTGGGCCCGTACTTCGAGGCGCTCGACCACCACCCGCGGCTCGGGGTCTGCCTGGACACCTGCCACGTCTTCGCCGCCGGGCACGACCTCGCGGCGGCCGGCGGCGTGAAGGCCGTACTGGACGAACTGGTCGCCACCGTCGGACCGGGCAGGCTGCGGCTGGTCCACGCCAACGACTCCAAGGACGTCGTCGGCGCCCACAAGGACCGTCACGAGAACATCGGTGCCGGCCACATCGGCGCCGCGGCCTTCGCGGAGCTGTTCCGCCATCCCGCGGCCGCCGGTGTCCCGCTGATCGTGGAGACGCCGGACGGCCCGGACAGGACGGGGATGGCCAGGGACGTGGCGGCGCTTCAGGCGCTCCGGGACGGGTGACCGCCTGCGCCGGAATACCCCGTGGGGGTATCTTGTTGGTGCGCTGGGCAACGGTCCCGTCCTCCGGACTCCGCACGTGAGGGAGATGCACCATGCAGCACCTCGAACATCCGCAGGAGCCGCACACCTCTTCCGCGCACCACCACCCCGCGCCGCCGGCCGGCTGGACCGACGCCGTCCGGGCGACGCTGCACTGCCTGACCGGCTGCGCCATCGGCGAGGTCGTCGGCATGGCCGTGGGCACCGCACTCGGCTGGCACAACGTGCCGACCATGATCCTGGCCATCGTGCTGGCCTTCGCCTTCGGCTACTCGCTCACGATGCGCGGGGTCCTGCGGGCCGGCGTGGACTTCCGCACCGCGGTGCGGGTGGCGCTCGCCGCCGACACCGTCTCGATCGTCTTCATGGAGCTCGCCGACAACGCGACGATCGCGGTCTTCCCGGGCGCCATGGACGCGACGCTCGCCGACGCACTGTTCTGGGTCAGCCTCGCGCTGTCCTTCGTGGTGGCGTTCCTGGTCACCACGCCGGTCAACAAGTGGATGCTCGGCCGCGGCAAGGGTCACGCGGTCGTCCACCAGTACCACTGAGCACCGGGGCGGGGGCTACAGCTCCGGCCCGTCGCCGGGCTCCTCCTGGTACGAGTAGCGCTGCTCCGACCAGGGGTCGCCGAGGTTGTGGTAGCCGCGCTCCTCCCAGAAGCCGCGGCGGTCGGCGGTCATGTACTCCACGCCCCGGACCCACTTGGGGCCCTTCCAGGCGTACAGATGGGGCACGACCAGCCGGGCCGGGAACCCGTGCTCGGCGGTCAGCGGCTCGCCGCCGCGGTGGGTCGCGAATATGGAGGTACCGGCGGCGAAGTCGGACAGCCGCAGGTTGGAGCTGAAGCCGTACTCGGCCCACACCATCACATGGCTGACCTCGGGCGCGGGCGGCGCGAGCCGCAGCAGCTCGGCGGCGGCGACGCCGCCCCACTCGACACCGAGCATGCTGAACTTGGTCACGCAGTGGAAATCGGCCATGACCGTCGTGTACGGCAGCGCCGAGAACTCCTCGTGGTTCCAGGCGTGCTTGCCGCCGTCGGCCGTGGCACCGAAGACCTGGAAGTCCCACCGGTCGGGCTTGAACCGCGGCACCGGACCGTAGTGGGTCACCGGCCAGCCCCGCTGGAGCCGCTGCCCCGGAGGAAGCGCTCCTTCGTGGCGTTCGGACCGACCCATACGTCCATGGTGACAGACCGGATGCAGTGCTACCGACCAGCCACGGGTCGGGCACCGGCAACCGGGCCCGGGCCATCGGAGTAAGTGTCGACTTACTGGATCACCCTCACCCGGCGGTGGGAGGATGCCCGCATCGCGTCGATTACTCCCGAAAGGACGGGTTTGCCATGCAAGGCGACCCCGAGGTCATCGAGTTCCTGAACGAGCAGCTGACGGGCGAGCTCACCGCCATCAACCAGTACTTCCTGCACGCCAAGATGCAGGAGAACTTCGGCTGGACGAAGCTCGCCACGTACACGCGGCACGAGTCGTTCGACGAGATGAAGCACGCCGAGGTGCTGACGGACCGCATCCTCTTCCTCGAAGGCCTGCCGAACTACCAGCGGCTCTTCCATGTACGGGTGGGACAGACCGTCACCGAGATGTTCCAGGCCGACCGCCAGGTCGAGGTGGAGGCGATCGACCGGCTCCGGCGCGGCATCGAGGTCATGCGGGCCAAGGGGGACATCACCTCGGCCAACATCTTCGAGGACATCCTCGCGGACGAGGAGCACCACATCGACTACCTCGACACGCAGCTCGAACTCATCGAGAAGCTCGGCGAGCCGCTGTACATCGCCCAGGTCATCGAGCAGCCGGACAGCTGAGCCGTCCGGTCAGGCGGCGCTCGCCGCGGCCGGTACCGCCGCGGGCGCGGGCGACACGGCCGGCAGGGCGGCGGGGCGCGACACGGGCTCCGGCGCGGAACTCCCGGCGGCGGGCACGGTACGGCCGGCCCAGCTCTCGCCGCGGCCGAGAAGCGCCTGGATGCGGCGCACGCACGAACCGCAGTCGGTGCCCGCCTTGCAGGCGGAGGCTATCTGGCGCGGGGTGCAGCGGCCGGCGTCCGCATGCTGCTTGACCTGCTCTTCTGTGATGCCGAAGCATGAGCAGACGTACACGCGGACTCACCCCCACGTCTCGGTTCCGGCTGAGGTTACCCTAACCTTACCCGGCCATCGCGTGGCTGGAAACCGTCGAGGGGCGCGGATCAGTGTGATCCGCGCCCCTTCGCCTGGGTGCCCACCGCCGTGGGCCGGCGGGTCACTGCCCGCGGTACATCTCCGCCACGAGGAAGGCCAGGTCCAGCGACTGGCTACGGTTGAGCCGCGGGTCGCAGGCCGTCTCGTAGCGCTGGTGCAGGTCGTCGACGAAGATCTCGTCGCCGCCGCCGACGCACTCGGTGACGTCCTCGCCGGTCAGCTCGACGTGGATGCCCCCGGGGTGGGTGCCGAGGGCGTGGTGCACCTCGAAGAAGCCCTTGACCTCGTCCAGGACGTCGTCGAAGCGACGGGTCTTGTGCCCGGAGGCCGCCTCGAAGGTGTTGCCGTGCATCGGGTCGCACACCCACGCCACCTGGGCGCCGGAGGCGGTGACCTTCTCCACCAGGTTCGGCAGCAGGTCGCGCACCTTGCCCGCGCCCATGCGCGTGATGAAGGTCAGCCGTCCCGGCTCGCGGTCCGGGTCCAGCCGGTCGATCAGGGCCAGCGCTTCCTCGGGCGTGGTCGTCGGGCCGAGCTTCACCCCGAGCGGGTTGCGGATCCGGGACGCGAACTCGATGTGCGCGTGGTCCATCTGCCGGGTGCGCTCGCCCACCCACACCATGTGCGCGGAGACGTCGTACAACCGCCCGGTCCGCGAGTCGACGCGGGTCAGCGCGCTCTCGTAGTCGAGCAGCAGCGCCTCGTGGGAGGAGTAGAACTCGACGGTCTTGAACTCCTCCGGGTCCGCGCCGCAGGCGTGCATGAAGTTCAGCGCGCGGTCGATCTCACGGGCCAGCGCCTCGTAACGCTGCCCGGACGGCGAGGACTTGACGAAGTCCTGGTTCCAGGCGTGCACCTGGCGCAGGTCCGCGTAGCCGCCGGTGGTGAAGGCGCGCACCAGGTTCAGCGTGGCGGAGGACGCGTGGTACATCCGCTTCAGCCGGTCCGGGTCCGGCACCCGGGACGCCTCGGTGAAGTCGAAGCCGTTGACCGAGTCACCGCGGTAGGTGGGCAGGGTCACCCCGTCGCGGGTCTCCGTCGGCTTGGAGCGCGGCTTGCTGTACTGGCCGGCGATCCGGCCCACCTTCACCACCGGCACGGAGGCGGCGTAGGTGAGCACCGCGCCCATCTGCAGCAGCGTCTTGAGCTTGCTGCGGATCTGGTCGGCGCCGACGTGGTCGAAGGCCTCGGCGCAGTCGCCGCCCTGGAGCAGGAACGCCTCACCGCGCGCCACGGCCCCCATACGGTCGCGCAGCTGATCGCACTCGCCGGCGAAGACGAGGGGGGGATACGACTCGAGTTCCGCGATCACTCGGCTCAGCGCCTCGGTGTCGGGGTACTCGGGCTGCTGGGCCGCGGGCAGAGAGCGCCAGGTGTTGCGCCCGGCGAGAGAATCAGCGTTCACGGTCACGCACCCCACATTACGTGGTTGTGTCCGGTGCCCGGCGCACCGGACCAGTGAATGAGACGGCGATTCCACATCGCGTACAGCCGGTCGGCGGCCGGCGGGTCCGGGTCACGATCCGGCCGCACCGGCCCGCCCGCTGAGCACCAGAGCCCAGCCGAGGCACGCCAGGGCGCCGGTGCACAGCAGGGTGCGCACCAGGTTCCACCGGACCCAGGCGGCTTCGAAGCGTTCGCGCACCGCGGCGGGATCGGCGACGGCGTCCGGTGGTCCGGCGGCGTCCAGCCGGTCGTTGAGCGGGATGTTGACGGCGAAGGTGACGACGAGGACGAGCAGGTAGCAGACCGTGCCCGCGACGACCCAGGGCAGGACGGTCCGGGCGCCGTCGCGGACGCAGAGCACCACTGCGGCGGCGCCGAGCAGGAGGGCGCCCGCGAAAACGAGCAGGAACCACCCGTTCTGGATGGCCGCGTTGATCCGCTGCATGGCGTCGACCAGGGTGCGGTCACCGGTCCGGGCGAGGCCGGGCATGACGGCGACGGAGAAGGCGAAGAAGAGACCGGCCATCAGACCGGTGGCGACCGCGGCCGCCGCGAGGACTGCGTCTCGGGATGTCATGGCACCAGTGAAGGTCCGGCACGGCGAGACGGGACATGGCCGGGAGGCTCGTTCCCATACGCGAGCGTCCACACGACGTCTGTGAAAAACCGGGTGCGCCGCGGCGCCGGCCCCCGCTAGCGTGCCGCCCATGGGTTGCACGTACTACATCCGGATGCGCCGGGCATAACCCGCGGCGCACACCGCCGCGGCATCGGGTCCACCGTCGGAGCCAGTCCACATGTCGCGGAGTACACACCCATGTCTGACCACCATTCCCTGGTGGGCGGCCGGCACGAGCTCGGCCAGAACTTCCTCACCGACCGCACGGTCATCGCCTCCATCGAGGCCCTCGTCGCCCGCACCAGCGGCCCCATCGTCGAGATCGGGCCCGGCGACGGCGCACTGACCGTCCCCCTCAGCCGGACCGGCCGTCCCCTGACGGCCGTCGAGATCGATCCCCGGCGCGCACGGCGCCTGGCCCGGCGGCTGCCGCCGGGCGCGCGGGTCGTCAACGCCGACGTCCTGCGCTACCGCCTGCCGAGCGAGCCGCACGTCGTCGTCGGCAACCTGCCCTTCCACCTCACCACCCCGATCCTGCGGCGGCTGCTGTCCGCCGGCGGCTGGCAGTCCGCCGTGCTGCTCGTCCAGTGGGAGGTCGCCCGCCGCCGCGCGGGCGTCGGCGGAGCCAGCATGCTGACCGCCGCCTGGTGGCCCTGGTACGACTTCGTCCTGCACTCCCGGGTACCCGCGCGGGCCTTCCGCCCGGCGCCGTCCGTCGACGGCGGCCTGCTGACGGTCGTCCGGCGTCAGGACCCGCTCGTCGCGCCGGACCGCCGGGGCCCCTACCAGGAGTTCGTCCGGCGGGTCTTCACCGGGCCGGGGCGCGGTGTGCGCGAAGTCCTGGCGCGGACCGGCCACTTCGACCGCCGGGAACTGCACGCCTGGCTGCGCGCCGAGCACCCGGCGCCGGCCGCGCTGCCCAAGCACCTCACGGCACGGCAATGGGCTTCGCTGTGGGAGCTCGCCGCGCCGGGGGCCGACCGGAGGTGAGGGCCGTGCGCGGCGGCGGAATGCGTTATCGTGCAGAACATGTACGCACAGCAGACGCACCTGCAGTGGTGGTGGACCGCGGATCCGGCGGCCCACTCGTGACGCGTACGCACTGACTGACGCGAAGGCCGCCCCAGGGGCGGCCTTCGGTGTTTGCGCGGCCGTCCCTTCCCCCGATCGGAAGGATCCGCCGTGGACGACGAGAAGAACCCGCTTTCCGCCGCAGCGCTCGTGGAACGGCTGCTGGACCCGGCATGCCCGCCGTTCGCGCTGATCCGGCGCAGGACGCCGGGGCGCGAGACGGACACGGTCGACGTGCTGCTCGGCCCGGTGTCCACGGTGGAGCGCCTGACGGACATCGCACTGCCGAAGGGTGCGCCGGAGGGCGGACGGCCGGTCGCCGACGCGCTGGCCCTGGTGCCGTTCCGGCAGATCAGGGAGCGCGGCTTCGAGGCGCGGGACGACGGGACGCCGCTGGCGGTCCTGCACCCGCGGGAGGCGTACGAGTTCCCCCTGCCGGACCTGGAGCGGGCGCTGCCCGGCCACGGGGTGCACGTGGAGCACGGCGGCTTCGACGTGGACGACGACACCTACGCCGGGATCGTGGAGCGGGTCATCGAGGACGAGATCGGCCGCGGCGAGGGCGCGAACTTCGTCATCCGCCGGACCTTCCGCGGGCGGATCCCGGACTTCTCCGCGGCGGACGCGCTCGCGCTGTTCCGGCGGCTGCTGGACGGCGAGCGGGGCGCGTACTGGACGTTCGTGGTGCGCACACCGGAGCGGACGCTGGTCGGGGCGAGCCCCGAGGTGCACGTGCGCATGGCGGGCGGCACGGTCGTGATGAACCCGATCAGCGGCACCTACCGCTATCCGGCGCAGGGACCGGACATGGACGGGCTGCTCCGCTTCCTCCGCGACGTGAAGGAGATGGAGGAGCTGACCATGGTGGTCGACGAGGAGCTGAAGATGATGTGCACCGTCGGCGACCTCGGCGGTGTGGTGGTCGGCCCCCGCCTGAAGGAGATGGCGCACCTGGCGCACACCGAGTACGAGCTGCGCGGCCGCAGCACCATGGACGTCCGCGACGTGCTGCGCGAGACGATGTTCGCCGCGACGGTCACCGGTTCGCCGGTGCAGAACGCCTGCCGGGTCATCGAGCGGTACGAGCCCGGGGGCCGCGGGTACTACGCCGGCGCGCTGGCGCTGATCGGACGGGACGGCGGCGGGGTCCAGACCCTGGACTCCCCGATCCTGATCCGCACCGTGGACGTCGACGCCGCGGGCGGACTGAAGGTGCCGGTCGGGGCGACGCTGGTACGCCGCTCGGACCCGTACGGCGAGGTCGCCGAGACGCACGCGAAGGCGGCGGGCGTACTGGCGGCACTGGGGGTCCGGCCGGGCGCGGCGCGCGGGCCCGGCGGGCCGCGGCGCCGGCTCGGCGACGACACGCGTGTGCAGGCCGCGCTCACGGGACGCCGCCGCAACCTCGCGCCGTTCTGGCTGCGGATGCAGACCCCCGCGGGTGAGCAGGAGCGACCGGGGCCGCTCGCCGGCCGGCACGCCTTCGTGGTCGACGGCGAGGACACCTTCACCGCGATGCTGGCGCACGTCCTGCGCTCGTCGGGGCTGGAGGTGACGGTGCGCCGCTACGACGAGCCCGGTCTGCGCGAGGCCGTCCTCGCCCACCGCGGCCCGGTCGTGCTCGGCCCGGGCCCGGGCAATCCGGCGGACACCACGGACCCCAAGATGGCGTTCCTGCGCGCCCTCGCCGCGCGCCTGGTGCGCGACCACCGGCACGGGCTGCTGGGCGTCTGCCTCGGCCACGAGCTGATCGCCGCCGAACTGGGGCTCGCCATCGAGCGCAAGGACGTGCCGTTCCAGGGGGCGCAGACGGCGGTCGACCTGTTCGGGCGCACCGAGACGGTCGGCTTCTACAACTCCTTCACCGCGCGCTGCGACTCCAGGACGGCGGAGGAGCTGGCCATGCACCGCGTCGAGCTGAGCCGCGACCCGGCCACGGGCGACGTGCACGCGATGCGCGGCCCTGGCTTCGCCGGGGTGCAGTTCCACCCCGAGTCGGTGCTCACCTTGAACGGCACGGCGATCGTGACGGAGCTGCTGGCGTCGGTGGTGGTCGCCGGCTGACGGCCGGGAGGCCCGCGGCCGTGGGCCCGGCAGCGGGCGTGGCAGCTTCCGCCCGGCCGGGGCGGCCGCACGGACGGGGTGGGTGGGGACGTCGAACGGCACACCGAGTCCGCGCACACCCGCCCCGTCCCGCACGGACGGCCCCTCCCATGCCGCCTTCTTCCTCCGGGCGGCGGGGCGACCGCATCCGGTGGACTGCGAGGAGACCGGCTCCTTCCTCGGCGGCGCCATCCCCGCCGAGGCCACGGACATCAGGTGCCGGGACGACGGCGGAGTCGTGGACCGCGACCACTCGGCGGACCCTGACCACGGCGTATCCCCGGCTGACCGGCGCGGAGGGCGGCCACGACGACCGGTGGAGGGACCGCGCGCTGTCCCGGTCCACGGGCGTCACCGTGACGCACCGGGCGACGGCACGGTCGACGTGCACATCGAGGCCTGCAACGTGTGAGGACCCTCAGACGGCAGCCGCGGGCAACTGGTGCGTCCGGGCGGCCGCGCGGGACCGCCGGGGGCGGACGGACGGGACCGGCTCCGGGGCGGGAGTCAGGACGGGGCCGACCAGGCCGAGGACGGCGGCCAGCATCTCGGGGCCGTCGGCGGTGCCGTCGACCACCAGGTCGGCCCGGGCCCGGGAGGGGGCCACATGGGCGGCATGGCGGTCCCGGCCGGTCTGCAGGTAGTTCCGCAGCGACAGCCGCGGGTCCTGCCGCTGGACCTCGATCTTCCGCAGGATCTTGCGCGCCAGCCGGACGTCGTCGGGGGCGTCCACGTACACCCGCCAGGCCGCCCGTGACAGGACGGCCGGGAGGGTGAGCGCGAACAGCCCCTCGACGACGACCAGGCGCACCCCGGGGCGCAGCCGCGCCGCGTCGATGGCCTCGCCGACAGCGGTCTCGTCGATGGAGCCGGGGTGGTTCCAGTCCAGGACCGCGTGCCCGCCGGCGCTCACCGTCCACACGCCCCTCAGCGGGTCGTGCGCGGGCACGTAGTGGTCGTCCAGGTGGATCAGTGCGATGGTCTCGGGACACGTCAGCGACAGCGCTTCGGCAAGCGTGGACTTACCGGATGCGGTGCCGCCTGCGACCGCCAGTACACCCGTCATGCCGGGCGCTCCTCATGTGCTCAAGGGGGATAAACGAAGCGGCCGGACAAGCCGGGTGGAGGGAATGTACGGCCGCGTGATCGCCCATGGCAAGCGGGGAAAGCCCAGGAGACGGCAGGGAAACGAGGTGTTTACCCGAAGAAGACGCCGGCCTCGGCGTAGAGCTTCGGGTCGACCGTCTTGAGCTGCTTGGTCGCGTCCGCCAGCGGGACCCGGACGATGTCCGTGCCGCGCAGCGCCACCATCTTGCCGAAGTCGCGGTCGCGGACCGCGTCGATCGCGTGCAGGCCGAAGCGGGTGGCCAGCCAGCGGTCGAAGGCACTGGGGGTGCCGCCGCGCTGGACATGGCCGAGCACCGTGGTGCGGGCCTCCTTGCCGGTGCGGCTCTCGATCTCCTTGGCCAGCCACTCGCCGACGCCGGACAGGCGGACGTGGCCGAAGGAGTCCAGGGTGCCGTCCTTCAGCACCATGTCGCCGTCCTTGGGCATGGCGCCCTCGGCGATCACCACGATGGGCGCGTACCGGATCTTGAAACGGCTCTCCACCCAGGCGCAGACCTGGTCCACGTCGAAGCGCTGCTCGGGCACCAGGATGACGTTGGCGCCGCCGGCCAGGCCCGAGTGCAGGGCGATCCAGCCCGCGTGCCGGCCCATGACCTCGACCACCAGGACCCGCATGTGCGACTCGGCGGTGGTGTGGAGACGGTCGATCGCCTCGGTGGCGATGTTGACGGCCGTGTCGAAGCCGAAGGTGTAGTCGGTGGCGGCGAGGTCGTTGTCAATGGTCTTCGGTACGCCGACGCAGGGGATCCCGTACTCGTCCGACAGGGCGGTCGCGACACCGAGCGTGTCCTCGCCCCCGATCGCGACGAGCGCCTCCACCTCGAACTTGGCGAGGTTCTCCTTGACCCGGCGCACACCGTTGTCCACCTTGAGCGGATTCGTGCGCGAGGAGCCGAGGATCGTGCCGCCGCGCGGCAGGATGCCACGGACGGCCGGGATGTCGAGGGGCACGGTGTCCCCTTCCAGCGGCCCGCGCCAGCCGTCCCTGAATCCGACGAACTCGTACGCGTACTCCTGGACACCCTTGCGCACGATGGCACGGATGACCGCGTTGAGCCCGGGGCAGTCACCGCCGCCGGTCAGCACGCCAACTCGCATGATCCTTCCCCTTCCCGTTCGCACCATTTGCCTGCGCCAACGACGCTAGCGTGACCGGCGTCACATGTGTGATGGGCCGTTCGGTGAAATCCCTTGGCGTGCGGGCGGGTTGGAGCTCCGGATTCACTCGTCCGAGTGCGGCAGGCGGACCAATGCCGTGATCGCGCCGACGGGTTATTCCTCGTCCAGTCCGCGCTCGATGGCGTAGCGGACCAGCTCGACACGGTTGTGCAACTGGAGCTTGCCGAGGGTGTTCTGCACGTGGTTCTGCACGGTGCGGTGCGAGATGACGAGCCGTTCGGCGATCTGCTTGTAGCTCAGGCCCTTGGCCACCAGGCGCAGTACCTCGGTCTCCCGGTCGGTGAGCCGCGGCGCCTCGGGCCGGTCGGCCGCCGCGGGCGCGGGGTCCGAGGCCAGCCGGCGGTACTCGCCGAGGACGAGGCCGGCCAGGCCCGGGGTGAAGACGGGGTCGCCGACGGCGGTGCGGCTCACGGCGTCGAGGAGTTCGTCCCGGCCGGCGGACTTCAGGAGATAGCCGGTGGCCCCGGACTTCACCGCCTCCAGGACGTCCTCGTGCTCGCCGCTGGCCGACAGCACCAGCACCCGCAGGGCCGGGTTCTCCGCGATGACGTCCTTGCAGACCTGGACGCCGGACAGACCCGGCAGGTTGAGGTCGAGGACCAGCACCTCCGGGAGGGCGGCCTTGGCGCGGCGCACCGCCTCCGGGCCGTCGCCGGCGGTCGCCACCACGACGTACCCGGCTTCGGTGAGGTCGCGCGCGACCGCGTCCCGCCACATGGGGTGGTCGTCCACCACCATCACCTTTACGGCCATGAGCCCAATCTCCTCTCTCATTTGCCGAGCCTCAACTCGACTTCTGTCCCCTGTCCCGGCACCGACACCAGCTCGGCCGTGCCGCCGAGGTCGCGCAGCCGCCCCTGGATGGACTGGGCGACGCCGAGCCGCCCCTCCGCCTCGGCGTCGGCGAGCCGGCCCTCGGGAATGCCGGGGCCGTCGTCGCGGACGCTGACGAGGACCGCGTCGGGCGCGTCCTCCACCAGGATCCAGGCGTGCGCCCGCTCCCCCGCGTGCTTGCGCACGTTCTCCAGGGCGGCGCCCACCGCGGCGGCGAGTTCCGCGGCCGCGTGCGCGGGCAGCAGCACGGGGGTGCCGGGGGCGGCCACGGTGACCCGGGTGCCGCTGAAGGGGGTGAGCAGGACCCGCAGGTCGCGGGGGACGTCCGGGTCCGGGTCCCCGTCCGCGCCGCGCGGGCCGGGAACCCAGGCCGGCGCCGTGGGTCCGCCGCTGATCAGGGCGCGCAGCGCGGCCTCCTGCTCGCCGGCCATCGTGCCCAGCGCTCCGGCCTCGCCGCCGATCTCGGTGCCGCGCCGCTGCACCATGGCGAGCACCTGGAGCACGTTGTCGTGGATGTCGCGGGCCAGCCGCTCCCGCTCACGGGTGGCGGCCTCGATCTGCAGCGCGCGGGCGAGGGTGCGCTCACTGGCGCGGGCGACCTCGACGACGTAGCCGATCGCGATGCTGGCGATGGCCACCAGCAGCACATTGTGGACGGTGTCGCGGGCGAGTTCCCCGCGCTCGACCATGTTGGCGCCGCCGACCAGGCAGGACGCGGCCGCCGCCCAGCGCCAGCCGCCCTTGATGGCGAAGGCGAGGACCGAGCCCGCCGTCCATATCGACGGCAGCGTGGGCCCGCCGTCGACGATGCGCTGGTGCGTCTCGACGACCGGGGTGAGGAGGATGCCGGTGAGCGCGATACCGAGGTCCACGAAGAGGAAGCCCCGGGTGCACCGCTGGGGCGAGGTGACCTTGCCGAGCGTGGCCAGCGTCCACACCACGAGCACCGCCATGAAGGCCATGCCGGGCACCGGACGGACATGGTCCTCGTAGCCGACGACGAACAGCGCGACGGCGTAGCCGGCGGTGAGCACCCGGTAGCCCGTCAGCGCGCGCCACAGCGGCTGCTCGACGGACATGCGCACGACGCGCCCCGGCGGGCGCCCGGCCGTCCCGGCGGCCGTGCGCGCGTCCGGCCCGCCGGCCGTGTCCCTGGCCATGGGCCCTCCCCGTTCCCCCTGCCCGGGGCTACGCCCCGGGTTCTGCCTGCTGCTTCTTCGCCGCCTCGGCGATCTGGCGCTTGGCGGCCGAGGCGTAGACGTCCACGTACTCCTGGCCGGAGAGCTTCATGATCTCGTACATCACCTCGTCGGTGACCGAGCGCAGGATGAAACGGTCCTGCTCCATGCCCTGGTACCGGCTGAAGTCGAGCGGCTTGCCGATCCGGATGCCGGGCCGCATGAGCTTGGGCACGACCTTGCCGGGCGGCTGGATCTTCTCGGTGTCGATCATGGCGACCGGGATCACCGGGGCGCCCGTCGCGAGCGCGATCCGGGCCAGGCCGCCGGGCTTGCCGCGGTAGAGGCGCCCGTCGGGCGAGCGGGTGCCCTCGGGGTAGATGCCGAAGAGCTCGCCGGACTCGATGACCTTTATCCCGCTGCGGATGGCCGCCTCGCCGGCGCCACGCGCGCCCGAGCGGTCCACCGGCAGCTGGCCGACGCCCTTGAAGAAGGCCGCGGTGAGCTTGCCCTTGACGCCCGGGGTGGTGAAGTACTCGGCCTTGGCGATGAAGGTGACCTTGCGGTCGAGCACGGCGGGCAGGAAGAAGGAGTCGGAGAAGGACAGATGGTTGCTCGCCAGTATCGCGGGTCCCTGCTTGGGGATGTTCTCCATGCCCTCCACCCACGGCCGGAAGGCGGCTCGCAGGGGGTGGCCGATCGCGATCTTCATCACGCCGTACAACAACCGATGACCTCCTGTGTCTGACGGGAAGACCTTAACGCCAGATCGGGCAGGGCTCTCCCCCGGTGTGAGCCGTCCGCGTACTGTGAGGTATCGCTTTCCGCGCATTCCACCGAACAGGAGACCTACGGTGCCGCTCATGCCCGGGGCCGAGCCCTATCGCCACGACGGCGGCGACATCGGCGTCCTGCTGTGCCACGGCTTCACCGGCACTCCGCAGTCCATGCGGCCCTGGGGCGAGTACCTGGCCGGGCGCGGTCTGAGCGTGTCGGCACCGCTGCTGCCCGGGCACGGGACGCGCTGGCAGGACATGCAGGTCACCGGCTGGCAGGACTGGTACGCCGAGGTGGACCGGGAATTCCGCGCGCTGTCCGGACGCTGTGACCGCGTGTTTGTCTTCGGAATGTCCATGGGCGGTGCGCTGGCACTGCGCCTCGCCGCCCGGCACGGCGCGGCGGTCGGCGGCATCGCCCTCGTGAACCCCTCGGTCAAGGCCGACAGCCATCAACTCAAGGCCGTGCCGGTGCTGAGGCACTTCGTGCCCTCGGTGCCCGGCATCGCCAGCGACATCGCGAAGGAGGGTTCCGTGGAGGTGGGCTACGACCGCACCCCGCTGCACGCGGTGCACTCCCTGAGCCGCTTGTGGAACCTGGTGCGGCGCGACCTGCCCCAGGTGACCCAGCCGCTGCTGCTCCTGCGCAGCCGGGTCGACCACGTCGTCCACCCGTCCAACTCGGCGCTCGTGCTCGGCCGTGTCTCGTCGACGGACGTGACGGAGACCGTGCTGGAGCGCAGCTACCACGTGGCCACCCTCGACCACGACGCCGAGACGATCTTCGAGCAGTCGTACGCGTTCGTGGGCCGGCTCACCGGCACCGGGCCGGCCGCGGGCGACGACGAGAGCAACGAGAAGGAGGACGCCGCACGTGGCTGAGCCCGAGGACGACCGCCGTCCGCTGCCCGAGGGCGGCGAGCCCGAGCCCAAGCCGGTCGACGAGGCCGAGGCCTGGGCGCAGATCGTGGCGGGGTACGACGCCGACCCGGAGCCCGGCACGGCGTCCTGGCCCGAGGCCGAGGACGTCGCCGAGGGCTCCTCGAAGCCCGGCCCCCTGGTCGTGCCGACGACCCCCGAGACGACCTCCATCGTGATCCACCCCGTCATCTCCGGCCCCCGCGACTACGAACTCGACGAGGACGAGGACGAGGGCCACTTCGTGCCGCCGGAGCCGCCGCCGCTGCCGAACGCCGACGTCACCACGAAGTTCGCCTGGCTGGCGGCGCTGGGCGGTCCGCTGCTGATCTTCGCGTTCATCCTCTTCCAGGAGGAGATGCCGTGGTGGGCCGTCACGGTCGGCGTCGGCGGTTTCCTCGGCGGCTTCGCCACCCTGGTCACGCGGATGCGGCCGGGCGGCGACGAGGACGACGACCTGCCGGGCGGCGGCGCGGTCGTCTGACCGCGGTCACGGCACCGACGGCACCCTGAGGGCGGCCAGGACCGGAAGATGGTCCGTGGCCGCCCTCAGGTCGTTCCGGGTGATGCCGGGCAGCGGCTCCGGGACGCCGCAACCGAGGACCTCGATGCCGGACGTGGCGAAGACGGCGTCGATGCGCTGGTGGGGGTCGCCGGGCGTGGAGGTGTACTCGCCGCCCCAGGGCCGTACCGCCCGGGCGTCCTGCAGCGCGCCGGCGAGCCGGCGGAAAGTGCGGCCCTGCGGGCGGTCGTTCAGGTCGCCGCCGGCCACCGCGTGGGTCTCGCCCATCGCGGCGAGCCGGTCCAGCAGCATCCCGCCCTGCTCGTAGCGCTCGTCGGCCCGCAACGACAGATGGCAGCTCAGCACGGACAGCCGGGCGCCGCCGACGCGGACCACGGCGGTCGCGAAGCCGCGCTGGTGCAGTCCGGGGGTGCGCGGCAGCAGGACGTCCTCCGTGCGCTCCACATGGACCCGCAGCGAGGACAGGACGAGCGGGCCGGCGGCGGTCGCTCCTCCGGTGACGGTCACCATCCCCGCGTCGCGGGCGAGCCGGGCGACGGCCTTGCGCCAGCGGAAGAAGCGGGGAGCCTCCTGGATGAGCGCGATGTCGGGTGCGCAGGCGCGGACGACCCGGGCGAGGGCGGCCTCGTCGTCCCTCATCGAGCGGATGTTGTAGCTCAGGACGCGGATGACGGCGGAGCCGTCCGGCTCCGTGCGGGATGCCGGCAGATCCGGCCGCGGGACCTCGCTCACGCCGTCACCCTACCCGGCCGGAACGCCGGTGCCCCCGTACTCCGGCGAAGCGGGGTACGGGGGCACCGGCAGGCGGCGGCCGGCCGCGCTAGCCCTGGCGGGCCAGGTCGGCGGCGCCGACCAGTCCCGCCTTGCCGCCGAGTTGGGCGGCGAGGACCTGGGCGTGCGGCCGCAGCTGACCGCCGACCAGCCAGCGGCGGAAGGACTTGCGGATGGGGTCGAGGACGAGTTCGCCCTCGTCCGAGACACCGCCGCCGACGATGAAGGCGGAGGGGTCGAACAGCGACGCGAGGTCGGCGAGTCCCGCGCCGGCCCAGCGGGCGAGCTCGCGGAACGAGTCCACCGCCACGCTGTCGCCGCCGCGTGCGGCCTGGCTGATGTGCTGGCCCTGGATGCCGTCGGGGGTGCCGTCGCCGAGCGAGAGCAGCAGTGCCGCGTTCTCGGGCTGGGCCACGGCGCGCTGCTTGGCGTAGCGCACCAGGGCGCGGCCAGAGGCGTACTGCTCCCAGCAGCCCTGGCTGCCGCAGCCGCACAGCAGGCCGTCCGGCACCATGCGGATGTGGCCGAACTCGCCGGCCACGCCGAAGCGGCCGCGGCGCAGCTTGTTGCCGATGATGATGCCGCCACCGAGGCCGGTGCCGAGCGTGATGCAGATGACGTCGTCGTGGCCCTGGCCGGCGCCGAAGCGGTACTCGCCCCAGGCCGCGGCGTTGGCGTCGTTCTCCACCACGACGGGGAGGCCGACGCGCTGCTCGACCTTGTCCTTCAGCGGCTCGTGCCGCCAGCGGATGTTGGGCGCGAAGAGCACGGTGGCCCGCTTGTCGTCGACGTAGCCGGCGGCGCCGATGCCGACGGCCTCGACCGTGTGGCTCGTGCTGACGTCGTGGACGGCGGCGGCGATGGCGTCGACGACGCCTTCGGAGGTCGACGGAGTCGGCACCTTGACGATTTCGAGAATCGAGCCTTCCTCGTCGACCACGCCGGCCGCGATCTTCGTGCCGCCGATGTCGACGCCGATGGTGAGTCCCATGTGTCCCTCAGTATTCGGTCGATCCCCGCTGCGTCCAACCGTACCGGAGGGCGAGGTGCGCCCCGTTCGGCCCTTTGTTCAGTTCGCGTTCAGTCCAGGTCAATGCGCTCGCTGGAGGGCCCGCCGTCGCCTGAGGTCCAGCGCCGTTCCTGGCGGCTGACGGCGGCTCGATAGGCGGCAAGCAGTTCGGCGCCGGCCGCGGCGAGGTGGTCGAAGACCTCGGGGTTGCGTTCGACGACGGGCTCGACGGCCTGCTTCACCTGGGCGATGATCCCCTGGGCGGCCATCTCGGCCGCGGGGCTGCGGAGCAGGGAGATCCGCTCGGCGACGGCCTCGGCGAGTCGTCGCAGTTCCTCCGCGGCGCTGCCCGGCTCCTGTCCTGACTGCTGCCGGCGGCGGGCCTTCTCCGCGGCGATGTCCTCCGCGCTCGCCTTGGCCCAGGCGTCGTGATCGGCCTCGGGGCGGTCGGTACGGTCCGTGGATTCGCTCATGGTGGGCTCCGTAGGGCGCTCCGGCTTTTGACTACGACGTTACCCGAACGAAGCCGGTGCGTTCAGGGGGCGATCGCCGTCATCGGGGCCAGACGGCGGGATCGGGGACGAACCGGACCTGCAGCACACCGTCGCGCAGCGCGGCGCCCTCCACGGTGCAGCGGCGCAGCGCGGAGGGCAGCGGCAGGACACGCCGGTGGCCCTCGGCGTCCACGACGAGTTCGTCGCCGCGACGGACGAGGTCCACGGTGTGCCGCAGCGCGCCGGGCAGCGGCAGCAGCCACCGGAAGTGGCCCTCGGCGGCGAGCCGGTCCTCGGTGGTCCAGGGCGGCGCGGCGGGACCCTCGGCGGCCGCGGCGGGCGGCTCGGCCGCGAGCCGCGCCAGGTCCCCGGTGCCGCGCGGTTCGCGTCCCAGGTGCGGCAGTTCGTGCAGGCCTGTCCCACTACCCGCGATCTCGGCGCGCAGGGCGCGCAGTTCCTTGCGCTGCAGGCCGGACAGCTCGGCCAGCCACGGGTCGGGCGAGTGCGCGGGCAGCAGCCGGTTGGCCACGACCGCCTCCAGCCGGTGGCCGTACAGGGCGAGACCGGCCCGGGCGTGGCGCACCGCCTCGGCGGCGTGCGCGCCGGGCTCGACCACCAGCCGTACGGTCGTCGCCGCGTCCTCCACCACGGCCTGGGCGGCGGCCAGTTCGCGGTCGGCGCGAGCGGCGGCCTCGTACGCCCAGGGGCCGGGCGCGGGGACGCCCGCCAGCTGGGCGAGCATCGGGCGCAGGGCGCGGGCGGCCTGGCGCTGCTCGGGCAGCAGCCGGGCGAGGTAGCGGCGCAGTTGCTCCGGCAGGGCGAGGGCGGCGAGGGCGTCGCCCACCGGCGGGAGGTCGACCACGACCAGGTCCCAGCGGCCGGCGGTGTCGCGCAGGGCGCGCAGCAGGGCGAGCGGTTCCGCGCCGGGGAGTTCGGTGAGTTCCTCGGGGTCCAGCGGCGCGGCGCCGAGCAGTTCGAGCAGCGCGCCGACCCGGCCCTGGAGCTCGATGGCGTCGGCGCGGAAGGAGGCGGCCGGGTCGATCCGGCCGGCCCACAGCCCCGGCGCGGAGGGGACAGGGGCCGCGAAGACGGCGCGGTCGGCGCTCGGGACGGACCCGCCGGGGACGGCGGCGGCTCCGGTGGCGGTGCCGAGGACTCGCTCCAGCGCCCCGCCGCGGTCCGCGGACAGCACCAGCACCCGGCGCCCCGGGGCGGCCGCGGACACGGCGGTGGCGGCCGCGACGGTGGTGCGGCCCGCGCCGCCCGCGCCGGTGACCAGGACCGTGCGCACGTCAGCCCTGGGACTCGACGCGCTTCTTCAGGCCGGCCAGCGCCCGGTCGATGATGACCTTCTCGGCCTTGCGCTTGATCATGCCGAGCATGGGGATCTTGACGTCGACGGTCAGCTGGTAGGTGACCTCGGTGCGCTTGCCGTCCTCGACCGGGGCGAGGATGTAGGCGCCGTCCAGGACGCGCAGCATCTGGGACTTGACCAGCGTCCAGTGCACCTCGCTGGTGCCGACCCAGGTGTAGGCGAGCGTGTGGTCGTCCTTGATCGCACCGGCGTCGAGGAGGAGGCGGACCTGCTCGGCGCGGCCCTGGGCGTCGGCGGTGAGGATCTCGGCCTCCTTCACCTCCCCGGTCCACTCCGGGTAGCGGGCGAAGTCGGAGATGACACCCATGACATCGGCCGGGGCCGCGTCGATCGTGATGCTGGACCTCGTGTGTTCCGCCATCTCCGTGGCCCCTCCGGGACGTCGCTGCCTGTGCCTGCTGTCGTGTGCCTGCCGGTGAAGGCTACCGCCTGGTCGGGCGCCCGCAGACCTCCGGGGCGGTCACCATTGCAGCGCCCACGGCGTTCTCCTGGAGTTGAAGTGGCCGACGTTCACGCATTCGGTCGTGCCGATCCGCATCCGGGGCACCAGCGGCTGGTGGACGTGCCCGAAGAGCGCGTACTTGGGCCGGATGCTGCGGATCGCGTCGAGCAGGGCCTCGCTGCCGCGTTCGAAACGGCGGGCGACGGTGTCGTAGCAGAGCTCGGGCACGGCGGGCGGGATGTGCGAGCACAGCACGTCGACCTCGCCGAGGGCGGCCACCTTGGCGGCGTAGGTCTCGTCGTCGATCTCGTACGGGGTGCGGTAGGCCGTACGCAGGCCGCCGCCGACGAACCCGAAGACCAGGCCGCCGATCTCGGCGGTGGTGCCGTCCAGCACGGTCGTGCCGGGTCCGGCGTACTCCTCCCACAGCGCGGGGATGTCGACGTTCCCGTAGGTGGCGTACGTCGGTGTGGGGAAGGCCGCGAACAGTTCGGCGTACTGGCGGCGCACGGCGGCCTCGATGGCGGTGCGGCGGTCGGTGCCGAGGCCGTCCCACAGCTCGCGGTCCAGGGCGCGGGCCTCGTCCCAGCGCAGGGCGGTGCGCAGGGCGACCATGCGGGAGGCGTTCTCGGCCCCGAACAGGTCGGAGAAGATGCCGCGCGAGTGGTCCGCGTAGTCCAGGAAGAGGACGAGGTCGCCGAGACAGATCAGGGCGTCGGCCCCGTCCCCGGCCTTGGCGAGCGCCTCGGCGGCGCCGTGGACATCACTGACGACATGGACCCGCATGACGATCACTCTAGGACGCCGGGCCCCGCCGCGGGCCGCTCGTGCCGGGACGCTTGTTACCTGCGGGTCATCAAGGGCCTCGACTAGGCTCCCAACCAGTGGATACGCGCTGCGCCGCGGCGGACCGCCGGTGTGTGACGACGGTGTGACACACAAAACATCTACACGGCACCCCCTACCGCTCGAGCTTTACCGGTGGGTAACGTCCGGGCAGTCCGCCCCACTGTTCAACCCCCGCAGTGGACGCAGCCAGCACCGCCGCCGGCGCCGATGAGGAGCAGCAGTCTTGCGCGAGTTCAGCCTTCCGGCTCTTTACGAGGTCCCCGCGGACGGCAATCTGACGGATCTCATCCGCCGCAACGCCGCTCAGCACCCGGACGTTGCCGTCATCGCCCGCAAGACCGCCGCCGGGGACTGGGCGGACGTCACCGCCACCGCCTTCCTCGCCGAGGTCCGCGCGGTCGCCAAGGGCCTGATCGCCTCGGGCGTGCAGCCCGGCGACCGGGTCGCCCTGATCTCCCGCACCCGGTACGAGTGGACGCTGTTCGACTTCGCCGTCTGGAGCGCGGGCGCGGTCTCCGTCCCGGTGTACGAGACCTCCTCGGCCGAGCAGATCGAGTGGATCCTCTCCGACTCCGGCGCCGTCGCCGTCGTCGTGGAGAGCGAGGCGCACGAGAAGTCGGTGGAGTCCGTCCGGGAACGCCTGCCGCAGCTGAAGCACGTCTGGCGCATCGAGGGCGGCGCCGTGGAGACGCTGACCGCCACCGGCACCGACATCGCCGAGGCGACGGTCGACGAGCGCGGCGCGTCCGCCAAGGCCGACTCCCCCGCCACGATCGTCTACACCTCGGGCACCACCGGCCGCCCCAAGGGCTGCGTGCTCAGCCACCGCGCCTTCTTCGCCGAGTGCGGCAACGTGGTGGAACGGCTCAAGCCGCTCTTCCGGACCGGCGACTCCTCGGTGCTGCTCTTCCTGCCGCTGGCCCACGTCTTCGGCCGGCTGGTCGAGGTGGCCAGTGTGATGGCCCCGATCAAGCTCGGGCACGTCAGCGACATCAAGAACCTCACCGGCGAGCTCTCCTCGTTCCGGCCGACGATGCTGCTGGGCGTGCCGCGCGTGTTCGAGAAGGTCTACAACTCCGCCCGCGCGCAGGCGCAGGCAGGCGGCAAGGGCAAGGTCTTCGACAAGGCGTCCGACGTCGCGATCGAGTTCAGCCGCGCGCTGGACTCGGCGAACGGACCCTCGCTCGGCCTGCGGTTCAAGCACAAGGTCTTCGACCGGCTGGTCTACAGCAAGCTGCGCGCCGTCCTCGGCGGCCGCGCCGAGTACTCCATCTCCGGCGGCGCGCCGCTCGGCGAGCGGCTCGGCCACTTCTACCGGGGCATCGGCTTCACCGTCCTGGAGGGCTACGGCCTGACGGAGTCCTGTGCCGCCACGGCCTTCAACCCCTGGGACCGTACGAAGATCGGCACCGTCGGCCAGCCGCTGCCCGGCTCCACGGTCCGCATCGCCGACGACGGCGAAGTGCTGCTCCACGGCGAGCACCTGTTCAGTGGCTACTGGAACAACGAGGCCGCGACGGCGGAGGCCGTCACCGACGGCTGGTTCCACAGCGGCGACATCGGCGCGCTGGACGAGGACGGCTACATCACCATCACCGGCCGCAAGAAGGAGATCATCGTCACGGCCGGCGGCAAGAACGTCGCCCCGGCGGTGATCGAGGACCGCATCCGCGCCCACGCGCTGGTCGCGGAGTGCATGGTGGTCGGTGACGGCAAGCCCTTCATCGGCGCGCTGGTGACCCTGGACGAGGAGTTCCTGCCCCGCTGGGCCGAGCAGCACGGCAAGGCCGGCCGCACGGCCGCGGAGCTGCGCGAGGACCCGGAGCTGCTGGCCGAGGTGCAGTCGGCGATCGACGACGGCAACGCCGCGGTGTCCAAGGCCGAGTCGGTGAAGAAGTTCCGCGTCCTGGCGACCCAGTTCACCGAGGAGTCCGGGCACGTGACGCCGTCGCTGAAGCTGAAGCGCAACGTGGTGCTGCGGGAGTTCGCGGACGAGGTCGCCGCGATCTACGCCAGGTGAGTCCCGCGCGTTCGTGACCTGACCACGGCCGCCGTACGCCTCGCGCGTGCGGCGTTCGCGGGCCCGCGGTCCTCCGCGCCTGCGCCTGCGCCTGCGCCTGCCGCCGAGGAGCCTCTACAGGAGCGCCTTCAGCCGGTCGGCGAGCAGGTCCCAACGCCAGGCGTCCTCGACCCACTTGCGCCCGTGCTCGCCCATCCGCTGCCGCAGTTCCGCGTCGCCGAGCAGGGCCAGGATGCGGTCCGCCGCGTCCTCCGGCACACCGCCGCGCACCACCCAGCCGGTCTCGCCGTCCAGCACCGCGTCCGGAGCGCCGCCGGAGTCGCCGGCCACGACCGGCAGCCCGGTCGCGGACGCCTCCAGGTAGACGATGCCGAGCCCCTCGACGTCCAGCCCGCGGCGCCGGGTGCGGCAGGGCATGGCGAAGACGTCGCCCGCACCGAAGTGCGCGGGCAGTTCCTCCCAGGGCACCGCCCCCGTGAAGACGACCGAGTCGGTCACCCCGGTCTGCGCCGCGAGCCGCTTCAGCTCGTTCGCGTACGGGCCGCCGCCGACGACCAGGAGCACCGCGTCCGGCTGGACGGCCAGGATGCGCGGCAGCCCGAGGATCAGGGTGTCCTGGCCCTTGCGCGGCACCAGGCGGGACACGCACACGATCACCGGCCGGTCGGCCAGCCCGAGCCGGGCCCGGACCTTGTCGCCGCCGGAGGCGGGGTGGAAGGTCTTCTCGTCGACCCCCGGCGGCAACTGCACCATGCGGGCCGCGGCGCGCGGGGTGAGCGCGGGGGCGATCCGCGACCGGGTGTATTCACCCAGATAGGTGATCGTGTCGGTGCCCTCGCCGATCCGCCGCAGCAGTTGACGGCTGGCGGGCAACTGCGCCCACCCCGCCTCGTGGCCGTGCGTCGTCGCCACGATCCGCCGGGCCCCGGCCTTCCGCAGCGCGGGCGCCATCAGGCCCAGCGGCGCCGCCGCGCCGAACCACACCGACGTGCAGCCGTGCTCCCGCAGCAGCCCGGCGGCCTGCGCGGTCACCCGCGGGGTCGGCAGCAGCATCGACGTGCGGTCGCGGACGACGGGGAAGGGCTGCTCGGCGTCGAACCGGGCGACCTCGGAGCCGTCGCGCCACGTGGAGGCGTACACCACGACCTGCCCGGGGTCCAGGCGCAGCGCCATGCTGTGCACGAAGGCCTGGATGCCCCCGGGGCGGGGCGGGAAGTCATTCGTGACGATCAGGGTCTTGTCCATACGGCGCCGAGCGTAGCGGTTGCCGGCCCCGGCAACCGACCGCGGCCGCGAATGCGTCCTTGACAACCGGGGCCCGTCCACAGGCGCGACCGGCATCGTGCATCATCTCTGCAGAAGCGAAACGACGAGGTGGACATGGCAGGCAGTAACGGCGGGAGGTCCCCGGTGGGACCCGTCCTCGCCTGGGTGATCACCCGGATCGTGCTGCTGCTGTGCGTGTTCAAGGTGTTCAGCGTGTCGCCGCTCGACGTCACCAGCGACGTCACGGCGATCTACCACGGCTGGTACGAGGTGCTGCGCTCCGGCACCTTCCCGCTCCACGACGTCACCTGGCAGTACCCGCCCGCCGCCGCGCTGGCGGTGCTCTCCCCCGGGCTGCTGCCGTTCCTCGACTACACCACCGCCTTCTTCTGGCTCGCCTGCGCGGCCGACGCCGCCGCCTTCGCCGTGCTGCTGCGCGGCTCGCGCGGCGAGGGGCGCAGGCAGGCGGGCGTCTACGTCTGGGTGGTCGGCGTGCCGCTGCTGGGACCGACCTCCTATGCCCGGTACGACGTCATGGTCACCGCCGTCGCCGTGGCCGCGATGCTGGCGACGGTGCGGCACCCCAGGGTCGCCGGCGCGCTCATCGCGTTCGCCGCGATGCTCAAGGTCTGGCCGGTACTGCTGCTCACCGGGGTACGGGACCGGCGGGTGTGGGCGGCCGCGGTGGCCGGCGCGGGCGTCCTCGCGCTGGGCTTCTGGCTGTGGATGCCGGGGGCCTTCGCGTTCCTGCGGTTCCAGGGCGAGCGCGGCACCGAGATCGAGTCGCTGGGCTCCCTGGTCTTCCACTTCGCCCGGCACCACGGCTGGCAGGGCCAGGTGCTGCTCAACTACGGCTCCGTGGAGTTCCTCGGCCCCTACGTCGGCCTGGTCAGCGACATCGCGCTCACGCTCACGGTCACGGCCTTCGCCTGGCTGCTGCTGTGGCGGGTGCGGGCCCGCGCCCTCGGAGCGGCGACGCCCTTCGACGCGGCCTTCACGGCGGTCCTGCTGTTCACCACGACCAGCCGGGTCATCAGCCCCCAGTACATGATCTGGCTGATCGGCATGGCCGCCGTCTGCCTCACGCTGCGCGCGAGCGTCATGGCCCTGCCCGCGGGGCTCGTGGTCGTCGCCACCGCGGTCACCCTGTACGAGTTCCCGATCCGCTTCGGCGACGTCGTCAGCAGCAGCCCGCTCGGGATCACGCTCCTCGTGCTCCGCAACGGCCTGCTCGTCGCCGCCTGCCTCATCGCCTGCCGGCGCCTGTGGGCCGCCACGGCCCGCGACCCCGGCCCCTTCCCCGCCGCCCAGGCGGACCCTTCCCCCTCGGAGGCGGAGCCGGAGCCCGACGGCGGTCGGCTCCTCACCTGGTGACGCCGCCCCGGCGACCACGGGCCGCACTGGCCCGCCCGGGCGCGGGCACAGCCCGGTAGCAAGCCCGCCCGGTGCCGAGTTCACCCCCGCGGGGCCGCGCAGAGCGACCCCTCGTCCGAGCGGAGCACGATCCGCACACCGGCCCAGCGGGTCCACCGCACGGCGCCTGCCGCGCACCCTCAGGCCACGCCGATCCACCTTGGCGCAGCACCAGGCGAGCAGGAACTCGCGCCGAGGAGACCACGGCGCGGGGCCGCGCGGAGCGACCGCTCCACCCATCGGAGCACGCATCGCCGCACGGCGCCGGCCGCGAACCCCTCACCTGGCGAATCCGCACCCCTGACGGGGCTCATCACCCCCGCCGATGTGCGCTCAGGCAACACGCCGGCCCGCCTGGGCGCACGGCACCCGGCGCCTCCTGCTCCGCGAAACGCGGACGCAGTCCCGTGGGCAGGCCAGGAGCCCTCCCCAGCGCCCACCAGTCGGCCATGCCGAGGAGACCCCCCGCGTGCGGGGCCACGCAGCGCGACCCCGCAGCACGATCCGCACACCGGCCAGGGGTCCACCGAGCGGCGCAGGCCGCGAAACCCTCGCCGGGAGACACCGCACCCCTGCCCCGGGGACTCACCGCCCGGCAACCGCGGGAGCCCGCCCGGGCACATGTCACCAGACGCCCCCGCTCCACGAAGCGCGGGCGCGGCCGAATGGCAGGGCTGGCACGGAGCACGGCGCCTGCCGCGCACCCTCAGGCCACGCCGACCCGCCTTGGCGCAGCACCAGGCGAGCAGGAACTCGCGCCGAGGAGACCACGGCGCGGGGCCGCGCGGAGCGACCGCTCCACCCATCGGAGCACGCACCGCCGCACGGCGCCGGCCGCGAACCCCTTGGTGCATCCGCACCCCTGCCCCGGCAACCGCGGGGGCCCGCCTGGGCACGCGTCACCAGGTGCCCCACGAAGCGCGGGCGCGGTCCAATCGCAGGCCCGCTGGCGAGGGCCGCCGCGGAGCCTCGGCAGGCCACGTGCTCAGCGGGTCAGGGGGTGGGCGTGGTGAACGCGCGGGCGGCGGCGATGCGTTGGACGGCGGTGGGGTGGGTGCCGAACAGGAGGTGGAGCGCGCGCGGGGGGTCGGGGTCGGAGACGTTGGCGACCGTGAGGCGGCGTTGCATGGCAATGAACTCGGCCGGGTCGCGGGTGAGTTCGAGGGCGTGCCGGTCCGCGCGGCGTTCGGCGCGGCGGCTGACGGCGCAGCCGAGGGGGCCGGCCAGGGCGGAGCCGACGGCGGCCGCCGCGGCGAGGAGGAAGAGGCCGCGGGGGTCGTCGGCGGCGTAGGGGGAGGCGGTGGCGAGGAAAGCGGCCAGGACACAGACGCCCGCGGCCGCGCCGAGGGCACCGAAGAGGGTGCCGCGCAGGACGTCGCGGTGCTTGACGTGGCCGAGTTCGTGGGCGACGACGAGCGCCACCTCGCCGGCCGGGGCGGTCGTCAGGAGCGTGTCGTAGGCGACGATGCGCCGGGTCCTGCCGAAGCCGGAGACGTACGCGTTGAGGGCGGTCGTGCGCCGTGAGGCGTCCGCGACCAGGACGTCGCGCACCGGGACGCCGTCGCGTGCGGCCAGTTCCAGCAGCGCGTCGCGCAACGGCCCGGCGTCCATGGGCCGGAAGCGGTTGAAGAGGGGTTCGAGGACGACGGGGGCGAGCCAGGACAGCGCCACGGCCGCGCAGGCCGCGCCGAGGGCGGCCCAGGCCCAGCCGAGCCCGTAGAAGCCGTACAGGGCGGCGAGGGCGAGCGGGACGGAGACCAGGAGGCCGCGCGCGACGTCGGCCGCCCAGCCGCCCCAGCCCTGGGTCACCAGGCCGTAGCGGCGGCGGACGACCCTCACGCGGGCCGAGAAGGGCAGCGTGACGGCCTGTCGGAGCAGGACCAGGAGGAGCCCGCCGGCCAGGACGCGCAGCCCCCACGCACCGCCGAACACCCCGGTCAGGGCGGCCCCCGCGGGGGTGAGGCCGAGGGCCAGCAGGAGGGCGAGACCGGCCAGGCGGCCGGCCATGAGGGGCGGCGACTGGGCCCGGCGCAGCGCCCTGCCGCGTGCGGTCTCGGCGGGGCTGAAGTCCTCGGTCATCCCAACTCCCGCTCGACGTAGGCGCGCCAGCGCGCGGTGAGCTCGTCCGTGCCGATCCCCAGCACACGGCGTGTGTCCGCACCGGCACGGTACAGGGCGACGAGGCGGGCGTCGCCCCATTGCTCCGCGATGAACCGGCAGGCCAGCCACGCGCCCTCGTAGGCCTGCGCGAGCCCGGCGGCCCGCGTGCCGAAGTCCGCGTCGGAGGGGAGCGCCCGGGGCACGCGGCCCGCGGCGACGTCGCGGGCGAGTTCGGGGGCGACGTCCGGTGCGGAGCGGCCGGTGCCGCGGTAGGCGACCCAGTCGGCGAAGCCCTCGGAGAGCCAGAGCGGGGTGCCGGGGGCCGTGGCGGAGCGGGTCGCCACATGGGTGGCCTCGTGGGTCAGCACGACGCGGCGTCCGAAGGCGGACAGCTCCCCGAAGGCCTCGGGGTTGACGATGACGCGGCCGCCCGGGGCGTGCGAGGCCGGGCCGCCGGCCTCGCCCGTGGTGACCGCGGCGATGCCCTGGTAGGCGTCGGCGGGGGCGTCGAGCAGTTCGCCCATCCTCCGCAGTGACGCGGGGACCTCGACCACGATCCTGCCGCTCCAGCCACGGGTCCCCCACGCCCGCAGCACCGCGGGGACCGCCCGGTCGGCGTCGGCGGCGTACGACTTCAGAGAGGCCGTGCCCACGGTGCCGAGGACGAGGCTGTAGGTGCCGCGCACCACCCGAACCGGGCCCTGCTCCCACAACTGGTCGCCGTCCGCGCCCTCCGCGGCGACGCGCCATCGGCCGTCGCCGCCCCGTCCCAGCCGCACCGACTCCTGGGTGGCGACGGGCGCGCTGTCGTACCCCTTGACGCGGTAGTCCAGTTCGACGCGGGCGGACGGCCGGTCGCCGCCGTCCACGGAGAGGACCCGGTAGGACCAGGAGGCCAGCGGCACGTCCTCCAGGTTGCGGAAGACCTGGCGTTCGGCGGCCCGCCGGGCGGGCACCGCACCGGCGAGATAGGCCCGCTCGTCCCGGTCCAGCAGTGCCGCCGCCCGTCCGTCCAGCAGTCGCTGCACGGACGTACGGTCCAGGCGGTCGCCGGAGGCGCCGACGGGCCTGCAGCCCGCCAGCACCGCCGCGCAGCACAGCGCGGCGGCGGCGAGGCGGACGAGGGGACGACGGATGCGGGCCACGCCGCCGATCGTACGGTCCCGCGGTCACGTGCACCGGGCCGCGTGGGCCGGGTCACGCGGGCCGGGTCACCGCCGCGACCGGCATCATCCCGATCGGGTCGTAGCGCACGCGTGCCCCGGGGTAGGGGGCGTGCACGACCTGGCCACTCCCTACGTACATGCCGACATGGCTGGCGTCGCCCCGGTAGACGACCAGGTCGCCGGGGCGTGCCTGGCTGAGCGGCACCTGCCGCCCGGCGTGCATCTGTGCCTGGGAGGTGCGCGGCAGCCCGACACCGGCCTGCCGGTACGCCCAGACCATGAGCCCGGAGCAGTCGAAGGCGCCGGGGCCGGTGCTGCCCCAGGCGTAGGGGGCGCCGACGACGGAGCGCACGGCCGCGACGGCCGCGGCGGCGCGTGCGGAGGACGCCGCGAGGTCCGGGATGTCGATCATCCGTCCGGAGCGGGAGGCGCGCTGCTCCAGGCGGGAGGCGAGCCGGGCCCGCTCCTCGTCGGACAGGGAGTTGACCAGGCGCGCGGCGGCCATCAGCTTGCGCTGCACCGTCTTCTTGCGCGCGTTGAGCGTGGTGCGGGCCCGCTCCAGCTCCACCAGCCGGCCGGCGGCCTGGGTGCGCTCCTGGTCCAGCACCCGCTGGGCGTCGCGCAGTTCGCCGAGCCGGGCGTTGCCGCGGCTGCTGATCCGGTCCAGGGTGGCGGCCCGGTCGAGGTAGGTGCCGGGGTCGGGCGAGAGCAGCAGGGCGAGGGTGGGGTCCACTCCCCCGCTGCGGTACTGCGCGCCGGCGAGCATGCCGAGGTCGTTGCGGAGCCCGTTGACCCGTTCCTGGCCGCGTGCGGCGCGGTCCTGCAGGACCTCCACCTGGTCGCGCAGTTGCTCCGAGTGCTCCTTGGCAGCATTGAACTGCTCGGTCGCCCGCTCCGCCTGCTCGTAGAGGTGGTCGATGCGGGTGGCCACGTCGGTCGCGGTGTCCGCGGGCCGGGCCTGCGCGCTCGTCGCGGAGGCGGCGCCCGCCACCGCCGCGGCGGTGGCGGCAGCGGCGGTCAGGACCGTGACCCGTGCGGTACGGGGGCCCTGGCCGGGCTGCGGAATGCGTCGATGGGAAGGCACGTCGGCCGACAGTAGTCAGCCGTGCACGCGGAGTTCAAAGACCGCGGGACGCGCGAAGGCCGGGCGACGCCCCACTTGCGCAGGTCACCGCCCGGCCGTCACCGTACGAGATCACCCGATAGGTTCAACCCGACGGGTTCGACCGGACTCGGATCCGGCTCGGGTGCGGATCAGATGCGGACGCCGAACTGGAACGGCATGTTGTTGATCGACTCGTAGCGGACGACCGTGCCGGTGCGCGGCGCGTGCAGGACCATGCCGTTGCCCGCGTACAGGGCCACGTGGTGCATGTCGCCGTAGAAGATCACCAGGTCGCCCGGCTGCAGCTGGCTCATCGACAGGTGCGTGCCGGCGTACGCCTGGGACTGCGAGGTCCGGGGTATGCCGACACCGGCCTGCGCGTAGGCCCAGGAGGTGAGGCCGGAGCAGTCGAAGGAGCTCGGGCCGGTGGCGCCGTAGACGTACGGCGAGCCGAGCTTGGTCTGGGCGGCCGCGAGGGCGGCGGCGGCGCGGCCGGAGGCCGGCGTGTCGTTGCCCAGGTTGACGCGCTCGTTGCTACGGCTGGCGCGTGCGTCCGCGGCGGCGACCGCGGCGCGCTGGGCGGCGGTCAGCGAGTTGAGCAGCCGCTGCGCCTCGGCCAGCTTGCCCTGGACTTCCTTCTTCTTCTTGCCCAGTTCGGTGCGGGTCTCGTCGAGCTCGGAGAGCTTGCTCGCCGCCTCCGCCTTCTGCTGGTTGAGCGTGCGCTTCTTCTCCGCGATCTGCTGGAGACCCTCGGCCTGCTTGGTGCTCAACTGGTCCAGGGTGGACGCCTTGTCGAGGTAGCTGTCCGGGTCGGCGGAGAGGAAGAGCTGCAACGTCGGGTCGATGCCGCCGCTGCGGTACTGGGCGCTGGCGAGAGTGCCGAGCTCGTCCTGGAGGTCGTTGAGCCCGGCCTGCTCGCGGGCGACCTCGTCCTGGATGTCCTCGACCTGCTTCTGCAGCTGCTGCTGCTTCTCCTTGGCGCCGTTGAACTTCTCGGTCGCCTGCTCGGCCTGCTCGTAGAGGGCGTCGACCTTGGCCTTGACGCTCTTGACGGACTGCTTGGCGGGCGCGGCCTGGGCGGCCTGGGCGGAGAGCGCCACGGCTGCGGCGGCGGTCGCGGTGAGCACAGTGACACGTGCGCGACTGGTCTGCTTGGGTCGACGGTGGGACGCCACTCGGGCGAGCTCCTTCTTCCTCCAGCCGCCTGCCGCGTGCATCGGGAACCGCGGTTCCCCGGCCCCGAGCGTCGGCGTCCCCCGTCGTACGCACGCCACTTCGGATCGGCGGGACCTCTGCTGTCACCCTGATTGGGTGATCGACTGCGCAGAGGTTCGAGGCCTGACCCTAGTGACCATCTTGTGATCGGATCAAATCTCTGAAGGAAAAAAGTCATTCACTCGCGTTTTCTTTACACACATCGCACGCGCAGTGATGGTGAGTTGACGCAGAGCTCCGAAAAACCGCCCCACCCGCCCCACGGTGTGCTCCAGGTCACACCCGGGCAAGTCGCTTGAGCAACAAGGTGGATGCGACCGGGCGGGCGCCGGCGCGGGCCACCCCGTCCGCCACCTCGCGGTCGGACGAAACCACCACAATCGGACGACCGGGAGGTTCCGCCCGAACCAGACGCCGGATCAACTCGTCAGCCGTCTCACCGGCCTTGCTGAACAGCACCCGCACCCCGCGCGGCGGGGCGAGCAGCACCGGCGCGTCCAGGTCCGCGCCGTCGAAGACACAGGTGACCTCGGCGCCGCTCTGCGCGGCCAGCACCGCGAGACCCCCCAGCAGCCGCAGCCGCTGCTTCTCCAACGGCAGGGCGGGATAACCGGTCTTCGTGACGTTGTAGCCGTCGATGACCAGATGGGCCTGCGGCAGCGCGAGCAACTGGTCCAGCAGCGCCGGGTCGTCCTCCGACAGCGCGCGGCGCGCGATGTCCTTCGGGCTGATCGCCCCCGGCGCCACCGCGTCCACGGTGTCGGCCGGGCGCACGCCCAGGGTGTCGCGCGGCGGCAGCGCCAGCTCCCGGCGCAGCCCGGACGCCGCGTCCAGCACGGTGTCGAGCAGCAGCCGCAACCGCATGTCCTCCACGGTGCGGCCCTCGCGTGCCGCCCGGCGGCCCGCCTCGACCGCCGACTCCGCCTCGGCCAGCCGGGCGCGCAGCCGGCGTGCCTCGCCGTCCGCGGCCGCCTTGTCCGCCGCGGCGGCAGAACGCACCTCGTCGAGTTCGGCCTCGACCTTGCGCAGGGCCGCCTCCGCGCGCTTCACATCGCTGGCGGCGCTGCGCAGTTTGCGCTGCAGCGACTCGGCCTCCTTGCGGGCCGCGTCCAGGTCGGCGCGGGCGCGGACGGCCTCGGTGCGGGACTGCGCCCGCGCCTCGTCGAGTTCGGTCCTCAGCTGCCGCAGTTCGCGCAGCGCCTCCTCGCCGGCCCGCTCAGCGCTGGCGCGCTGCGCCTCCTCCCCGGCGGCGGCGACCAGCTTCGCCCAGCCCGCGGGCCGCAGCAGATAGGCGGCGGCGGCCACATCGAGCGGATCCACGGCCGGCGGCGGGGTGCCGGCGTCCAGCGCATCGCACAGATCGGGTTCCGCCTCCCGCAGCCGTCCGGCGACGCGCTGCCGGAAGGCGGGATCGCTCTCCAGGGCGGTGGCCAGTGCGGTGGCCGCGAACTTGGCACGGCGACTCGGGGTGAACCGGGCGTACGGGCGCAGCACCGCGGGCAGCTCGCCCAGGGTCAGCCCGCCGAAGGCGTCGGCCGCGAGCGAGACCACGCGGTGGCGCACGCCCTCGGGCAGCGGACGGTCGAGGGCCTCGGGCGGGGCCGAGCCGTCCGGGGCAGCCGGAGCCGCGGGCCCGGCCGCCTCGTCGCCGTGGCCCGGATTACCGCCGGTCCGGTCCACCAGTCACTCCTGTCCAGTTCTTCGGCGCCTCCCCGGCCTCCCCGGCCTCTCAGGCCACGCCGCGCCCCTCCATTGTCCCTGGCGGCGGTCAGGCCTGCGCAGCCGCCGCGTCGGGACGGTCCACCAGCTCGACCCGGTCCACGGCGTTGCACCAGCGGCAGCGCACCGACTCGACGGTCTCGCTGAGCACCTCGCGCTCCTCGACGCTGGGCTCCCCCGCGAGGTCCAGGTGGACGTACTCGACGACCCTGCTGGACCGGGTGACGTCGAACCGGGTCAGGTTTCCGCAGAGGGTGCAGCGCCACCGGGTCGTGGACGTCGGCAGTGGAACCGTCATCGGATCTGCTCCTAGGTCGCGCGTTTGCGTTCCGGTCACCCTACGGCCTCGGCGGGATCCGGCGCTGCGGCGAGGCGTCCTGTGCCCGTTACACCCGTTCCGTCATGATCGATCCATGGTCATCCCGGTGTACGACAAGAACCCTGTCCGCCGCAGACCCGTGGTGACGTACGCCCTGATCGGGCTGTGCGTGGCGGTCTTCCTGATCGGCCCGGCCTCCGGGCTCAACCCCGTGTACGGCACCGGGCACGAGCTGGCGTGCGCCCAGGCCTCGTACTTCGCCCGGTGGGGTGTCATTCCCGCGGAACTCTGGCACGGGCGTGTCACCGCCGCGTCGGTCGTGATGCCGACCGGCTGCCCCCCGCCGGACGGCCTCGGACGGTCGCCCTTCGTGTCGGTGCTCACGGCGCTGTTCGTGCACGGGAGTTGGGTGCACCTGCTGGGCAACATGCTGTTCTTCTACGTCTTCGGCGACAACGTCGAGAACCGCATGGGCCGGTTGCGGTACCTCGTCTTCTACGTGGCGTGCGGCTACCTGGCCACCTACGGCTACGCCCTGGCGCACACCACGTCGACCCAGGCACTGGTCGGCGCGTCCGGCGCCATCTCCGGCGTGCTCGGCGCGTACCTCTACCTCTATCCCCGGGCGCGCGTGACCAGTCTCTTCCCCTTCCTCTTCTTCCTGCCGCTGCGCTTCCCCGCGTGGATGGTGCTGGTCTTCTGGTTCGTCCTGCAGTCCCTCGCCGGACAGGCCCCCCAGTCAGGCCCGGGCGTGGCGTACCTGGCGCACATCACCGGCTTCCTCTTCGGTTTCCTGTGCGCCTGGGGGTGCTACCGGGCAAGGCCTAAGCTTGAGGCCGCAGCCAGGGCGACCCAAGGAGACCTACAGCCGTGATCACCGCGATCGTGCTCATCAAGACCAGCGTCGACCGGATCCCCGAGATCGCGCAGTCCATCGCGGCGCTCGACAGCGTCAGCGAGGTCTACTCCGTCACCGGCACGTACGACCTGGTCGCCATGGTCCGTGTCGCCCAGCACGACCAGCTCGCGGACGTCATCCCCGGGCGCATCAGCAAGATCCCCGGCGTCGAGGCCACCGACACGCACGTGGCCTTCCGGACGTACTCCCAGCACGACCTCGAAGCCGCCTTCGCCATCGGCCTCGACTCCTAGTAGACCTCGGCTCCGGGCGCGCCCGGCGCGGCGTTACGCGGGAACGCAGCGGCCGTTCTCGGTGCGGTAGCGCCACTGGGCGCCGTCGGTGACGAGGGTGGCGACGGCGGTGAGGAAGCGCTCGACGTGCTCGTCGGGGGTACCCGCGCCGAAGGAGACGCGAACGGCGTTGAGGGTGGTGTCGCCCCCGCAGTCGCCCGGTTCCGTGTGGTCGCCGAGCAGGGTGCGGACCAGCGGATGGGCGCAGAACAGCCCGTCGCGGACGCCGATGCCGTACTCGGCCGACAGCGCCGCGGCGAAGTGGGAGCTGTTCCAGCCGTCGACCACGAAGGACAGGACGCCCACCCGCGGGGCGTCCTCGCCGAACAGGGAGAGCACCCGCACCTGCGGGATCCCCGCGAGACCGTCGCGCACCCGGGCGACGAGTGCCTGCTCGCGCTCGACGAGGGACTCGAAGCCCGCCTCGCGCAGGGCCCGGCAGGCGGAGGCGATGGCGTGGACGCCGATGACGTTGGGCGAACCGGCCTCGTGGCGGGCCTCCGTGGTGTGCCAGTCCACGTCGACGCCGCCGTCCTCGCGGCGGGCGACCCGCCGGGTGGCGCCGCCGCCCGCGAGATACGGCTCGCCCTCGCGGAGCCAGTCGGCCCGGCCGGCCAGGACGCCGGAGCCGAAGGGCGCGTAGAGCTTGTGCCCGGAGAACGCGACCCAGTCCACGTCGAGCGCGGCCACGTCGACGGGGTGGTGCGGCGCGAGCTGCGCGGCGTCCAGGACGATGCGCGCACCGTGCGCGTGGGCCGCGGCCGCCAGCTCGCGCACCGGCCAGAGCTCACCGGTCACATTGGACGCACCCGTCACGCAGACCAGCGCCGGACCCTCCGACTGACACGCGGCGAGCGCCCGCTCCAGCACGGACACCGCCTCCGCGGGGGTCCGGGGCGCGCTCAGGTAGGTGACGTCGCCCTGCCGCCAGGGCAGCAGTGAGGCGTGGTGCTCGGTCTCGAAGACGAAGACGCGGGTGCCGTCGGGCACCACGGACGCCAGCAGATTGAGCGAGTCCGTGGTCGACCGGGTGAACACGACCTGGTCGTCGGCACGGCAGCCCAGGAAGGCGGCCACCTCCGCACGGCTGCTCTCGAACAGGTCCGTCGACAGCTGCGAGAGGTAGCCCGCGCCCCGGTGCACGCTGCCGTAGTAGGGCGCGTAGGCGGCCACGTCGTCCCACACCCGCTGCAGCGCGGGCGCGCTCGCGGCGTAGTCGAGGGCGGCGTAGGCGACCTCGCCACCGGTGACGAGCGGGACGAGGACGTCGCGGCCGAGGACCGGCAGCGGGGCGGTGGTGGTGGTGCGGACGGTCGCAGCAAGGTGCACGGACATGGCGAAGTCTCCTGTGGGCAGGGGGGGAGCGACAGGGCGTCAGGGATGACGGGAAAGCCCTCGCGGCGCCGGACGGCACACGGCGGCGCGCCCGGGGAGGGTGGAAAAGGGGCCTTCGGGCCCTAGCGCATTCGCTTGCTCATGGAAGAACTCCTCATGCCCGTGCTTGCCGCAGACCTCGCTGCCTGCGGCCTGGTCATCACCCGGGGCACCCCGCCACGGAAGGAGGGTTGCCGGACAGCGGGCCGGGGCCGTGTCGCTGTCACTCGTGACCTGCGCAGCATCCTGCCACAGACGCCCGGTGCCGCAAGCCGCGGTCCGCATCCCGGACATCGCACGGCGGCACCCGGGGCCGCGGGCCGTACCGGGAGCGCGCGAGGGCCGGGAGACGCGCGAGGGCCGGGGCGCCCGGCCCCGGCCCTCGCCTGCGAACGTCCGCGCGGCTACGCGTTCGTGGCCGCCGCCCACCGCTCCAGGGTCTTCGCGGCCGCGCCCGAGTCGATGGACTCCGCCGCCCGTGCCATTCCCGCGGCGATCCGCTCGGTCAGACTGCCCTCCGCGGCTTCCAGCGCCACCAGCGCGGCAGCGGAGTTGAGCAGGACGGCGTCCCGCACCGGCCCGGTCTCACCGGCCAGCAGCCGGCGGGCCACATCCGCGTTGTAGGCCGCGTCGGCACCCCGCAGCGCCTCGATCCGCACCAGCTCGATGCCGACGTCGCGCGGGTCGAAGGGGACCTGTTCCACGGTCCCTTCGCGCACGATCCAGACCTGCGAGGTGGAGGTGACCGTCAGCTCGTCCAGGCCGTCGTCACCGCGGAACACCAGCGCGGAGGAGCCGCGCCGTGCCAGCACCCCCGCGATCAGACCGGCCATCCGGGTGTCGAAGCAGCCGACCGCCGACGCCCCGACCCGGGCCGGATTGGTCAGCGGGCCGAGGATGTTGAAGGAGGTCGGCACCCCCAGGTCGCGCCGCGCCGAGGCCACGTAGCGCATCGCGGGGTGGAACTTGGCCGCGAAGCAGAAGGTGATGCCGATCTCCTCGGCCACCCGGGCGACGCGGTCGGGCGACAGGTCCAGGTTGATGCCCAGCTTCTCCAGCACGTCGGAGGCCCCGCTGGCACTGCTGGCCGCGCGGTTGCCGTGCTTGACGACCTTGGTCCCGGTCCCCGCGATGACGATGGCGGACATCGTCGAGATGTTGACGGTCCTGGCCCGGTCGCCGCCGGTGCCCACGATGTCGACGGCCGGCCCGGGGATGTCGAGGGGCTGCGCGTGCGCGTACATCGACTCGACGAGGCCGGTGACCTCGTCGACGGTCTCGCCCTTGGCCCGCAGCGCCACCATGAAGCCGGCGATCTGGGCGTCGGAGGCCCCGCCGCTCATGATGCGGTCCATCGCCCAGGCCGTCTCCGCGGTGCTCAGGTCCTGCCCCGCCAGCAGGGCTCCCAGGATCCCGGGCCAGGAGCGGCCCGCCGCGGTGTCGCCTCCAGCGGGGTTCACAACGCTCATGGTCCACACTCCGGGTGGTCTGACGTGCAGGGGATGGGCAACGGACGTCCTCGCCCCCACCCTATCGGCGCGGGGGAACGGGAAAGGGCCCCGTCCATCGGATGAACTCCGACGAACAGGGCCCTTCCCGGTGGCACAGCGTCCGGGATCAGTGGTGGCCGTGGCCGCTCGTGATCTCCTCGTACTCCTCGGCCGACGGCTTGGGGATCTGGGTGCCCTCGCCGTAGTAGCCGCGCGACAGCCTCGCGCGCAGTCGCGTGGTGAGGCCGACCTTCTTCTCCACGCCGTTCTCGTCCGTCGCCGGGCCGATGGCCAGCGGCTCCGGCTGCTCGTGCGAGGTGAGCGTGAACAGCTTGGCCTGGTCCAGCGGCTCGTGGATCTCGATGAACTCGCCGTGCGGCAGCCGCTTGATGATGCCGGTCTCGCGACCGTGCAGCACCTTGTCGCGGTCGCGCCGCTGCAGGCCCAGGCAGATCCGCTTCGTGATGAAGAAGACCAGCACCGGCAGCACGAAGAAGGAGATCCGGACCACCCAGGTGATCGCGTTGATCGACAGGTGGAAGCGGGTAGCGAAGAGGTCGTTGCCACCACCGACCAGCAGGATCAGGTAGAGGCTGATCCAGGCCGCGCCGATGCCGGTGCGGACCGGGCGGTTGCGGGGGCGGTCGAGCAGGTGGTGCTCGCGCTTGTCACCGGTGACCCACGACTCCAGGAACGGGTAGACGCCCATGAAGCCCAGGACCAGAGGGAAGATCACCAGCGGGATGAACACGCCCAGCACGAGCGTGTGGCCCCACAGGCTGATCTCCCAGCCCGGCATGATGCGGATCAGGCCCTCGGAGAAGCCCATGTACCAGTCGGGCTGCGCGTCGGTCGACACCTGGTCCGGCCGGTAGGGGCCGTACGCCCAGACCGGGTTGACGGACACCAGCGCGGACATGGCCGCGATGACGCCGAAGACCAGGAAGAAGAAGCCGCCCGCCTTCGCGGTGTAGACCGGCAGCAGCGGCATGCCGACCACGTTCTTCTCGGTCTTGCCGGGACCCGGGAACTGCGTGTGCTTGTGGTAGAAGACCAGGATCAGGTGGGCCACCAGCAGGCCCGCCATGATGCCCGGGATCAGCAGCACGTGGATCGTGTAGAACCGCGGCACGATGTCGTGCCCCGGGAACTCCCCGCCGAAGAGGAAGAACGACAGGTACGTGCCGACGATCGGCACGGACAGGACCGCGCCCTCCATGAACCGGATACCGGTACCCGACAGCAGGTCGTCCGGCAGCGAGTAGCCCATGAAGCCGTCGAACATGCCGAGGAACAGCAGCAGGAAGCCGAAGAGCCAGTTGACCTCGCGCGGCTTGCGGAAGGCGCCGGTGAAGAAGACGCGCATCATGTGCACGAGCATCGCGGCCACGAAGACGATGGCCGCCCAGTGGTGGATCTGCCGGACCAGCAGACCGCCGCGCACGTCGAAGCTGATGTGCAGGGTCGACGCGTACGCCTCGGACATCCTGATGCCCTGCAGCGGGGTGTACGAGCCGTCGTAGACGACCTCGTTCATCGCCGGGTGGAAGAACAGCGTCAGGTAGACACCGGTCAGGATGACGATGATGAAGCTGTAGAGGGAGATCTCGCCCAGCATGAAGGACCAGTGGTCCGGGAAGATCTTCCGCATGTTGGCCTTGGCCAGGCTGAAGATGCCCAGCCGGCCGTCCGCCCAGTCGGCGACACGCTCACCCGCGGGCGCCTTGCCGCGCGGCTTGGCGCTCACGCTCTCGTTGGTACTCATCCACGCTCCCAGAAGGCAGGGCCCACGGGCTCTTCGAAGTCGCCGAGCGCCTCGAGGTAGCCCTCGTCGTTCACGCTGATCCGCAGCTGCGGCAGAGCGTGGCCCGCCGGGCCGAAGATCACCCGGGCACCGTCGGACAGGTCGAACGTCGACTGGTGGCAGGGGCAGAGCACGTGGTGCGTCTGCTGCTCGTACAGGCTGATCGGGCAGCCGACGTGGGTGCAGATCTTCGAGTAGGCCAGGATGCCCTGGTGCGCCCAGTCGCGCGCCCGCTTGTCCTTGATGTCCTCCGGCTCGATGCGGACGATCATCAGCGCGGACTTGGCGATCTGCTCCTGGAAGTCCTCCTGGTCCTCCTCGAGCCCCTCGGGCACGGCGAAGGTCAGGGAACCGACGGCGACGTCCTCGGGACGCAGCGGCTGGTTGGTGTTCTGGTTGACCAGCAGCTTGCCCTTGGCCCACAGCGTGTGGCGGAGCTTCTCCTCCGGCAGCGGGCCGAGGTCGCGCAGCAGCATGACGCCGGACAGCGGGACCAGGGTGAGCGCGCCGAGCAGGGTGTTGCGGATCAGCTTGCGACGGCCGAGCTGGCTCTCGCGGGCGCCGTCGGCGAAGTCCTGCATCACCTGGGCCCGGGTCTCCGGGTCGGCCTCGATCGGGTGCCGGTCGGCCGGGCGCTCGGTGTCGTCCATCAGCGTGCGGGCCCAGTGGACCGCGCCCGCGCCGATGGCGAACAGGGAGACGCCCAGCGTCATGCCCAGCGCGAAGTTGAGCGCGCTGATGTGGCCCAGCGGCCAGACGTAGACGATCTTGTCGATCGGGATGACGACGAAGCTCGCGATGAAACCGAGCGTGGCGATCATCGAGGCGGTGAACAGCAGCGCCACGGTCCGCTCGGAGGACTTCGCGGCCTTCTCGTCGATGTCCTGGCGGCGCGGCAGGTGCGCGGGCAGGCCCGGGTCGGCGAACGGGTGCTCATCCGCGAGGCCGACCTGGCCACGGTCGTGAGCCGAACGCTCCGGCAGGTTCTCTTCTGACATGTCCTGACTCATGACTTCTTGGCCTTGGTGGTGTGGGCGCCGATCCAGCACGCACAGACGATCAGAACGCCGAGGCCGAAGATCCAGCCGAACAGGCCTTCAGTGACGGGGCCGAGGCTGCCCAGCGACATGCCGCCGGGGCTCGGCGCCTTGTCGCCGTTGACGGCGTTCAGGTAGGCGATGATGTCGCGCTTGTTCTGCTCGGGCATCGTGCTGTTGGGGAACGACGGCATGTTCTGCGGGCCGGTGAGCATGGCCTCGTACAGGTGCTTGTTGCTCACGCCCGAGAGCGACGGGGCGTACTTGCCGTTCGTCAGGGCGCCACCCTTGCCCTGGTAGTTGTGGCACTGCGCGCAGTTGGTGCGGAACAGCTCCCCGCCTCGCGCGGTGTCCGCGCCACTCGGGTTGGTCTGATCCTCGGTGGGCGTGGACGGGCCGGGGCCCAGCGACGCGATGTAGGCGCCGAGCTGGTCGATCTGCTTCTGCGAGTAGATGTTCTTCTTGCTCGGAACCTGCGCGCCGGGCTGCTGGGCCGGCATGCGGCCGGTGCCGACCTGGAAGTCCACGGCCGCGGAGCCGACGCCCACCAGGCTCGGGCCGTCACTGCTTCCCTGGCCCGACGTACCGTGGCAGCTGGAGCAACCGACGGCGTACAGCTTCTTGCCCTCTTCGATGGCGAGGGACTGGGAGCTGTCGTCGGCCTGCGCCTTGGGTGCGGGCGCGAGCGCCGCGTACAGCCCCCCGATGGCCGTGAGCGCGAGAAGTAGGACGACGAGCGCCGCCATCGGGTGGCGCCGTCGTGCGGAGAGCTTTTTCACGGATTACCCCGGTGTCAGGATCTCTTGCGTCGATGGGTCTGGGACACGGACCGAAGGCCGCGGCTGCCGCGGCGGTCCGCTTACTTGATCAGGTAGATCGTGGCGAAGAGGCCGATCCAGACGACATCGACGAAGTGCCAGTAGTAGGAGACGACGATGGCGGCGGTGGCCTGTTCGTGGGTGAACCGCCTGGCCGCGTAGGTCCGTCCCAGGACCAGCAGGAAGGCGATGAGACCGCCCGTCACGTGCAGACCGTGGAAGCCGGTGGTCAGGTAGAACACCGAACCGTACGGGTCCGAGGACAGCGAAAGGCCGTCCTCCTTGACCAGGTTCGTGTACTCGAAGATCTGACCGCCGATGAAGATCGCGCCCATGATGAAGGTGACCGTGAACCACGCGCGCAGCTTCTTCACATCGCCGCGCTCGGCGGCGAAGACACCCATCTGGCAGGTGAAGGAGGAGAGCACGAGGATCGTGGTGTTCGCCGCCGAGAACGGAACGTTCAGGAGATCGGCGTGAGCCTTCCAGTACTCGGCACCCGTCACCGAGCGAAGGGTGAAGTACATCGCGAAGAGGGCCGCGAAGAACATCAGCTCGGAACTCAGCCAGATGATGGTTCCGACGCTGGTGAGGTTCGGCCGGTTGACCGACGGGTGCGCGTGCCCGGTTTCTACTGCTGTTGCTGTCGCCACGACCGACATTATGTCGGTCCCTTATCTCGCGCTCACTCCGGGGGGTGCCATTCGGTGTGTCAAGGCCGTTGGGACAGCGGCAGAGATCGCCCGAAGGAGCTAACACTCCTCGAAGGACCCTGCTCAGGAGTAAGGTTCGGCCACAGGCAGGCGACTCCACGAAGGCGAGGAGGCACGGATGCAGACGACCGCGACGGTGCTGGTCTACAGCGACGACAGGAACACCCGGGAGCAGGTCCGTCTGGCCGTCGGGCGCCGCCCCGCAGCCGACTTGCCGCCGGTGGAGTACCTGGAGTGCGCGACCCTTCCCGCCGTGCTGAGCGCGCTGGAGAACGGCGGCATCGACGCGTGCGTGCTGGACGGCGAGTCCGTGCCGGCAGGCGGCATGGGTGTGTGCCGGCAGGTCAAGGACGAGATCTTCCGCTGCCCGCCGGTGCTGGTGCTGATCGGACGCCCCCAGGACGCCTGGCTGGCCAGCTGGAGCCGGGCCGACGCGGCGGTGAGCCACCCCGTCGACCCGGTCGAGCTGAGCGCCGCCCTGGCGGGGCTGCTCAGGCAGCGTCTGTCCGTCGACGCGTAGCCGGCGCAGAGGTCACAGGACCGGCCGCAGACGGGCCTGCGGGTCGTCCGTGTCGTCCGCCGCGGCCGGGTCGGTGCCGGCCCGCGCCCCGGCGGCGCTGCCCTTGCGCCAGTCGGCCCAGCTGAGGTTCCAGTCGCCGAATCCGTTCCCGAACGGCGCCATCTCGTCACCCAGGCTGTGCGTGACCACCACGATGTCCCCACGCCGCACGTTGTCGAAGAACCAGTGCGCGTTGTCCGTGCTCATCCCGGTGCATCCGTGGCTGACGTTGGCGACGCCCTGCGAGCCCACCGACCAGGGCGCGGCGTGCACGTACTCGCCGCTCCAGGTCACCCGGGTGGCCCACTGCACGGGCAGGTCGTAGGCGTCCGAACTGCCCGACGCGATGCCCACGGTCTCGCTGCGCATCCGTACGTTGGCCTCCTGGCCCAGCACGACCTTGATGCCGTTGCGGGTGGAGAAGCCGGGCTTGCCGGTGGTGACCGGGATGGTGCGCACGACGCGGCCGTTGCGCTTGAAGGTCATGGTGTGCGTCTCGGCGTCCGTGAGCGCCTCCACCCGATCGCCGGTGCGCAGCGTCAGGGGTTTGGCCGGGCCGCCGTACATGCCGCCCTTGATGTGCAGGCCGTCGAGGGTGCTGCGCACCTCGATCCGGGCGTGCGCGGGCCAGTAGGTGCGCGGGCGGTAGTGCAGGGTGCGGTCGTCCACCCAGTACCAGGCGCCCTGGCCGGCCGACGGCGCGGAGTCGACGTGCAGACTGCGCTCGACGGCGATGCGTGCGTTGATGTCCTTGACCGGGGCGCTGAGTTCGGCGGTGACGGGCTGTCCGACGCCGTAGGTGCCGCTCTCGGGGCCGAAGGTGACCCGCAGCAGCTTGTCGGGGGCACGGGTGTCCAGCGCCAGCGTCTTGCGGCCCTGACGGCCGTCCTTGTCCTCGGTGCTCACCCGTACGGTGTAGTGGGCCCCCGCCCCCAGTGCGGAGGTGCTCTGCCAGTGCCTGCCGTCCTCGGAGAGCCGCCCGCGGATGAATCGGCCGGCGCCGTCGGTGGCCGTCACATCCGTGATGCGCTTGCTGTCACCCTTGACGGTGATTTCCAGCGGCTTCCGGGGGTCGGCCTTCTTCGTGCCCGTGCCCGCGGCCCACACCACGTCGCCCGAAGCGTCGTAGGGAGCTTTGGCCAACGGATCGCCGCCACCCGAGCAGCTGGCGAGCGGAGCTGCCGCCACCGCTGTCACGAGTGCGATCGCCATTCGGCGGGGAGAAAAGAGACCCATGATCACACGTTATGCATAAGAGCCCGTTCGCGCGCGTCGGGCGCGTGCGAACGGGCGAGGCCCGGACCCCATTCGGGTGTCCGGGCCTCGCCCGTGTGCGCGACGGGCTCACTGGGTGCGGTTCTCGCCCCGGTAGTACTCGAAGACCCAGCCCCACAGTCCGAAGAGGATGAAGGGCGCGCCGAAGTAGATCAGCCACCAGCCGAAGATGATGCCGAGGAACGCGGTGGCACCACCGAAGGCCAGCAGCAGCGGCTGCCAGCTGTGCGGGCTGAAGAAGCCCAGCTCGCCGGCGTCGTCCGCGACGTCCGCGTCCTCACGGTCCTGTGCCCCGGTGTCCGCCCGGCGGGCGGTGAAGGCCAGGTAGAACCCGATCATCACGGCCAGGCCGAAGGAGAGGAACAGCGCCGTGGTGCCGACCGGCTCCTTGGACCACAGACCGTAGATGACGGCCATGGCCAGGAAGAAGAAGGAGAGCCACAGGAACAGCCTGCCCTGGAACTTCACTTGCCCGTCTCCTTCTCATCGCCGCCGGAGACGGCCTTGGGGGCCGGGCCGACGTTCTCCAGCTGGTCCTGAGCGGCGATCTCCGGGTGGTGGAGGTCGAACGCCGGGGATTCGGACCGGATGCGCGGCAGCGTGAGGAAGTTGTGCCGCGGCGGCGGGCAGGAGGTCGCCCACTCCAGCGAGCGGCCGTAGCCCCACGGGTCGTCGACCTCGACCGGCTTGCCGTACTTGGCGGTCTTCCACACGTTGTAGAAGAACGGCAGCATCGACAGGCCCAGCAGGAACGAGCTGATGGTCGAGATGGTGTTCAGCGTGGTGAAGCCGTCCGCGGCCAGGTAGTCCGCGTAGCGGCGCGGCATGCCCTCGGCGCCCAGCCAGTGCTGGACGAGGAACGTGCCGTGGAAGCCGAAGAACAGCGTCCAGAAGGTGATCTTGCCCAGCCGCTCGTCCAGCATCTTGCCGGTGAACTTCGGCCACCAGAAGTGGAAGCCGGAGAACATCGCGAAGACGACGGTTCCGAAGACGACGTAGTGGAAGTGCGCCACCACGAAGTACGAGTCGGAGACGTGGAAGTCCAGCGGTGGCGAGGCCAGGATGACACCGGTCAGACCACCGAAGGCGAAGGTGATCAGGAAGCCGATCGCCCAGAGCATCGGTGTCTCGAAACTCAGTGAGCCCTTCCACATCGTGCCGATCCAGTTGAAGAACTTCACACCGGTCGGTACCGCGATCAGGAAGGTCATGAACGAGAAGAACGGCAGCAGCACGCCGCCGGTGACGTACATGTGGTGGGCCCACACGGTCGCCGAGAGGCCGGCGATGGAGATGGTCGCCGCGATGAGGCTGACGTAACCGAACATCGGTTTCCGGGAGAAGACCGGAATGACCTCGCTGATGATGCCGAAGAACGGCAGCGCGATGATGTACACCTCTGGGTGCCCGAAGAACCAGAACAGGTGTTGCCACAGCAAGGCGCCGCCGTTGGCGGCGTCGAACACATGGGCACCGAACTTGCGGTCCGCCTCCAGGGCGAGCAGCGCGGCGGCCAGCACCGGGAAGGCGAAGAGCACCAGCACACCGGTGAGCAGCACGTTCCAGACGAAGATCGGCATCCGGAACATCGTCATGCCGGGGGCGCGCATGCAGATGATCGTGGTGATGAAGTTGACCGAGCCGAGGATCGTACCGAAGCCGGAGAAGGCCAGACCCATGATCCACAGGTCGCCGCCGATGCCCGGCGAGCGGACCGCGTCGGTGAGCGGGGAGTAGGCGAACCAGCCGAAGTCGGCGGCGCCGTTCGGCGTCAGGAAGCCGGCGACCGCGATGAGCGAGCCGAACAGGTAGAGCCAGTAGGCGAACATGTTCAGCCGCGGGAACGCGACGTCGGGGGCGCCGATCTGCAGCGGCATGATCCAGTTCGCGAAACCGGCGAACAGCGGCGTCGCGAACATCAGCAGCATCACGGTGCCGTGCATCGTGAAGAGCTGGTTGAACTGCTCGTTCGACACCACCTGGGTGCCGGGGCGGGCGAGCTCGGCGCGCATGATGAGCGCCATGATGCCGCCGATGATGAAGAAGAAGAACGACGTCGCGAGGTAGAGCGAGCCGATCGTCTTGTGGTCGGTCGTGGTCAGCCACTTCACGACCGCCGCGCCGGGCTGCTTGGTGCGCAGCGGCAGCTCGTCCTCGTACGTGTCTTCGTGCGCCGCGGCCGCGCCGTGGGGTTCGTTGAGAATGCTCACTGGGTCTTGGTCTCCGCGTTCTTGGCGTTGCCGGTGGTGGCAATGCCTGCCGGGACGTAACCGGTCTGGCCCTTCTTCGCCAGGTCCTTCAGGTGCTGCTGGTACTGCGCCGGAGAGACGACCTTGACGTTGAAGAGCATCCGGGAGTGGTCCACGCCGCACAGCTCGGCGCACTTGCCCATGAAGGTGCCCTCCTTGTTGGGGGTCACCTGGAAGACGTTGGTGTGCCCGGGGATGACGTCCATCTTCATCAGGAAGGGGACCACCCAGAAGTCGTGGATGACGTCACGCGAGGTGAGCACAAAACGAACCGACTCGCCCTTCGGCAGCCACAGGGTCGGGCCCGGGTTGCCGGTGTCCGGGTCCCGGGTGGCCGCGGAGCCGAAGTCGTAGACGCCGTCCGCACCGGCGGGCGCGTCCAGCTTCTTCGCCGAGATCGAGGAGAGCTCCGCGGGCACCTTGCCGGCCGGGGGCGTCGACGGGTTGCCGTCCACGTCCTCGACGTAGTTGAAGGCCCAGCTCCACTGGAAGCCGACCACGTTGATGACGTGGTCGGGCCGCTTCGAGGTCTCCAGGAGCTTGGACTCGTCCCGCGCGGTGAAGTAGAAGAGCACCGAGATGATGACCAGCGGAACCGTGGTGAAGAGCGCCTCGATCGGCATGTTGTACCGGATCTGGGGCGGCACCTCCACCTTGGTGCGGCTGCGGCGGTGGAAGATGATGCTCCAGAGGATCAGTCCCCAGACGAGCACACCGACCGCGAACGCGGCCGCCCAGGAACCCTGCCAGAGCGAGAGGATCCGCGGTGCCTCGGCTGTTGCGGGGCTGGGCATGCCGAGGCGGGGGAAGTCCTCGTATGTGCAACCGGTGGCGGTCGCAAGGACCAGGCCCGCGGCCAGCGCCTGCGGCAGAATCCGCCGCATCGGGCGCCGCGACGAGCGGTCGGAGCCGTAGGGACTCACGTAGCGCCTTCCCGAGAGTCTCGCCCGCGCGTCCGGATTCCCGGCCTGTGCTGGTCGGTCGCCCTGGCGCGGGCAGTGGTGTGGATGTTTATGCGGACCAAACCCTACTGGACTCGTTTTTGGGCCGCGCGGGGAGGGGTGCCAACGCGCCGGGGCGGCCCCCGAAGGGGTGTCGGACGCCGTCCCGTACTCGCGGAACGCCCCGTTCCGGGGCCTTCTGACGCAGGCCCAGAAGCCGTCGGGACCCACGGGGCGTACCGTGCGGGACGTGCCCTATTTCGATGCCGCATCCGCCGTTCCCCTGCATCCCGTCGCCCGTCAGGCCCTGCTCGCCGCCCTCGACGAGGGCTGGGCCGACCCCGCCCGGCTGTACCGGGAGGGGCGCCGGGCCCGACTGCTGCTGGACGCGGCGCGGGAGGCCGCGGCGGAGGCCGTGGGGTGCCGGCCGGACGAACTGGTTTTCACTCCTTCGGGGACACGCGCGGTCCACGCGGCGGTCTCCGGGGCATTGGCCGGACGGCGGCGGGTGGGGCGGCACGCGGTCGTCTCCGCGGTCGAGCACTCCTCCGTCCTGCACGCGGTGGAGGGCGGCCCGGTGACCGAGGTGGGGGTGGACCGCACCGGCCTGGTCGACGCCGCCGCCTTCGCGGAGGCGCTGCGGGAGGACACCGCGCTGGCCTGTCTCCAGTCCGCCAACCACGAGGTGGGCACGGTGCAGCCGGTCGCGGAGGTGGCGGAACGGTGCCGGGCGGCCGGGGTGCCGCTGCTGGTGGACGCCGCCCAGTCGCTGGGCTGGGGTCCGGTCGAGGGCCCCTGGTCCCTGCTGGCGGCGAGCGCGCACAAGTGGGGCGGGCCGTCCGGGGTCGGGCTGCTCGCGGTGCGCAAGGGCACCCGCTTCGCTCCCCAGGGACCCACGGACGAAAGGGAGTCCGGCCGCGCCCCCGGCTTCGAGAACCTCCCGGCCGTCGTCGCGGCGGCCGCCTCGCTGCGCGCGGTGCGCGCGGAGGCGGTCGCGGAGGCGGCACGTCTGTCGGCGCTGGTCGACCGGATCCGCGCCCGGGTGCCGGAGCTGGTGGCGGACGTCGAGGTCGTCGGGCACCCTTCGCTGCGACTGCCCAACGTCGTGACGTTCTCCTGCCTTTATGTCGACGGCGAGGCGCTGCTGCACGAACTCGACCGGGCGGGCTGGTCCGTCTCCTCCGGGTCGTCGTGCACGTCGAGCACCCTGACGCCCAGCCATGTCCTCAAGGCCATGGGCGTGCTGTCGGAGGGGAACGTCCGCGTGTCGCTGCCGTACGGCGCGGTGGCCGACGACGTCGAGGGCTTCCTGGAGACACTGCCCGGCGTCGTCCGGACCGTCCGCGAACGCCTCGGCGCCCCCGAGCCGTCGGCCCGGCCCACCGGCGGGGCGGGCGAGGGCCTGCCGGAGCTGGTGGTGGACTCCCTCGGCAAGCGGTGCCCGATCCCGGTCATCGAGCTGGCGAAGGTGATCGAGGACGTGCCGGTCGGCGGCATCGTCTCCGTCCTGTCCGACGACGAGGCCGCCCGGCTCGACATCCCCGCCTGGTGCGAGATGCGCGGCCAGGAGTACGCCGGTGCGCACGAGGCGCCGCGCGGCGTCGCCTACTGGGTGCGCCGGCTGTCCTGACCCCTCGCGCACCCGCGCCCCGCCGCCCCGGAAGGGCGGCGGGGCGCGAAGGAAACGGCGCGGCGAGGTCAGCGCAGGTGCGTGCGGACCTCGTCGGCGGCCTCGTCGCCGTAGGCCTTGGTGAAGCGGTCCATGAAGTGCGCCCGGCGCAGCTGGTACTCCTGGGTGCCGAGGGTCTCGATGACCAGGGTGGCGAGCATGCAGCCCACCTGCGCGGCGCGCTCGTGCCCGACGCCCCAGGCGAGACCGGACAGGAAGCCGGCACGGAAGGCGTCGCCCACGCCGGTGGGGTCGACCTTGGCCTCCTCCTCGGCGCATCCGACGACGATCGACTCCTCGCCGACCCGCTCGATGCGCACACCGCGGGACCCCAGGGTGGTGACCCGGGTGCCGACCCGGCCGAGGATCTCCTCCTCGGTCCAGCCGGTCTTGGACTCGATGAGGCCCTTCTCGTACTCGTTGGAGAAGAGATAGGCCGCGCCGTCCAGCAGTATCCGGATCTCGTCGCCGTTCATACGGGCGATCTGCTGCGAGAAGTCCGCGGCCCACGGGATGCCGCGGGAACGGCACTCCTCGGTGTGGCGGAGCATCGCCTCCGGGTCGTCGGCGCCGATGAGGACCAGGTCGAGGCCGCCGACGCGGGCGGCGACGGAGTGCAGCTCGATGAGGCGGGCCTCGCTCATCGCACCGGTGTAGAAGGAGCCGATCTGGTTGTGGTCGGCGTCGGTGGTGCAGACGAAGCGCGCGGTGTGCAGGACCTCGGAGATCCGCACCGACGCGGTGTCCACACCGTGCCGGTCCAGCCACGCCCGGTAGTCGTCGAAGTCGGAGCCGGCGGCCCCGACGAGCACGGGCCGTACACCCAGTTGGCCCATTCCGAAGCAGATGTTCGCGCCGACGCCTCCACGGCGCACGTCGAGGGTGTCGACCAGGAAGGAGAGGGAGACCGTGTGCAGCTGGTCCGCGACGAGCTGGTCGGCGAATCGGCCGGGGAAGGTCATCAGATGGTCGGTGGCGATGGAGCCGGTGACTGCGATACGCACGGCTGGGCTGCTCCTGCGGGGGGCGGACGTGGAAACGGGCAACGGAGCTGTCAACGCTACCGGGTGCACCGGTGAACGCCGACACGGAGAAACTACCCGATAGTAGGGCTTTCTCATGTGATTCAGGATGCCTAGGGTCGGCTTATGACCCCTTCCCTGCCCGCCGCCCCGCTCGGCGAACCTGAGACGCTCGCCGAGCTGCTCGGCGACTGCCGCAAGATGGCCCAGCACTGGGAGACCCCCGCCGCGACGGAGGTCTCACGGGTCGCCCCCTCCACCCTGCACGGCATCACGGTGCCCGAGGCGTCCGCGCACGTCGTCGAGGGCATGGCCGAGTACGGCGACTGATCGGAACCGCGACGCGCTCCGGCCCGTCCAAGTGACGTCCCGCTCCTGAGTCACAGGGGCGTCATCTGCTGTACCCCGTGGTACGGGAGCCGAAGGAGCCACCGTGGAGAGCGAGAGCGCGCCGCCGCGCCGCCGGCGCAGGCCGTCCTGGGCCGTCACCGCGGTCGCCGCGGCCGTGCTGGCCGCCGGGGGCGGCGGCGCCTACTGGGCGAGCGCCCAGGGCGGCACGCCCGGTACCCCCGCCGTCGCCGGGAACGGCGCCGGGAACGGGTCCCCAACGCCGCTGGAGCTCGACGGCGCCACGCACGGCCCGGTCGGCGACCCGGTCCTGAGGACCGACCTGCCCGCCGGTCCGTCGTCCGCCGCCCTTCAGCGCCCCGGCACGGTCTCCCGGTCCGCGGTGGAGAAGCTGGCACGCGCCCTGGGCATGTCCGGGACGGTCGGCTCCGACCACGGCGCGTGGAAGGCCGGCGGCACCCCGGACGGCGGCGGGCCCGCCCTGCGGGTGAACCAGCAGGCGCCCGGCGACTGGGCGTACTCCCGCTACACCACCGCCTCCCCGCCGAAGAAGCGCCTCCCCGCCCCGGGCGACCAGGCGGTGCCCGCCGACCGGGCGCTGCGCGAGGCGGCTCCCGTGCTCGCGGCACTCGGCCTGAAGGACGCCCGCACCGACGCCGGCGAGTCCGCGGGAGCCCTGCGCGAGGTCACCGCGGACCCGCGGGTCGCGGGCCTGCCGACGCACGGGTGGCGCACGGTGCTGACCGTGGGCCACGAGGGCGTGGTCACGGCGTACGGGTCGATGGCGCCGCTGACGCGGGGCGACACCTATCCCGTGGTGTCGGCCGAGGAGGCGCTGGAGCAGCTGCGGCGCTCCGGCACCGGCGGTGACCTGGGACTTCGCACCTGCCCGACGGTGGTCCCCAAGGAGTCCCGCGCACCCGGCGAGGACCCGGCGCTGCCGAGGCAGCTGCCGTGCCTGCCGTCCGGCCCCCGGGGCCAGGAGATCCGCAAGGCCGAGTTCGGGCTGTCGGCGCAGTTCGTGAGCGGGCGGCGGGCACTGGTCCCGTCGTGGCTGTTCACGCTGACGCAGCCCGGCGTGCGGGGCACCTCGGTGCTGGCGCAGCCCGCCGTGGACCCGGCGTACCTGCGCGGCCGCCCGTCACCCTCGACCGGGCCCGGGGCCCCCGGCCCGGGCACGGCGCCGCGGGCGGGGACGACGAAGGTGGAGTCGTACACCGTCGAGGGCTCGAAGCTGACCCTGCGCTTCTGGGGCGGCGTCTGCAGCAGCTACGCGGCGACCGCCGACGGCTCGGGCCGGGTGGTGGAGGTGCGCGTCACCTCGGTGGAGAAGAACCCCGGCGCGGCCTGCATCATGATCGCCAAGAAGTTCACCCGCACGGTCTCCCTGGACCGGCCGCTCGGCGACCGGAAGGTCGTGGACCTCTCCGACGGCAGCACCGTGCCGCACACCTGATCCCGCACAACGCCGGAGGCGGCGGACACCGTTCGGTGTCCGCCGCCTCCGTGTGCGTGCGCGTCCGCGCCGGGACTCAGTGGAAGGAGTCGCCGCAGGCGCAGGAGCCGGTCGCGTTCGGGTTGTCGATCGTGAAGCCCTGCTTCTCGATCGTGTCCACAAAGTCGATCGAGGCGCCGCCGAGGTACGGGGCGCTCATGCGGTCGGTAACGACCTTGACGCCGCCGAAGTCCTTCACGACGTCGCCGTCGAGCGCGCGCTCGTCGAAGAACAGCTGATAGCGAAGACCGGAGCAGCCGCCCGGCTGGACGGCGACGCGCAGCGCGAGGTCTTCGCGGCCTTCCTGCTCGAGCAGGCTCTTGACCTTGGAGGCCGCTGCGTCGGACAGCAGGATGCCCTCGCTCTGGCTGGTCTCGTCCTGAACCGTCATCTGATCACTCCCGGGTTGTACGGACTGCTGCCACGACGGTCAACCGGTGGCTTCCCGGATTCATTCCTCCGGGTCCGACCGTCTTTCGCGTCATCCATGCTCGCACACCGACGCTGCTCCGGGTAATGCGTCACAGTGACGCGATGCCCATCGTCATCCTGACGCGAACGGGTTATGATAGATAGCGTCAAATAGACGAAAAGGTTGAGCCGCAGTTCCGCAGAGAAAGGGCTCCGGGCCCGTGACCACCACCACCGAACCGCTGGACGTCCAGCCGACCCCGCTCGCGCTGCTTCTCCTGGGCCGCGAGTCCGACCCCCGCAGCGAGCGCGGTGTGGACTGTCCCGGCGACCTGCCTGCCGCCTCCGACCCGGACCTGGTGGAACGGGCCCGCGCCGCCAAGGAGAAACTCGGCGACAAGGTCTTCGTCCTGGGCCACCACTACCAGCGCGACGAGGTCATCCAGTTCGCCGACGTGACCGGCGACTCCTTCAAGCTGGCGCGCGACGCCGCCGCCCGGCCCGAGGCCGAGTACATCGTCTTCTGCGGTGTGCACTTCATGGCCGAGTCCGCGGACATCCTGACCTCCGAGGACCAGGCGGTGATCCTCCCCGACCTGGCCGCCGGCTGCTCGATGGCCGACATGGCCACCGCCGAGCAGGTCGCCGAGTGCTGGGACGTGCTCACCGAGGCCGGCGTCGCCGACGTCACCGTGCCCGTCTCGTACATGAACTCCTCCGCCGACATCAAGGCGTTCACCGGCCGGCACGGCGGCACGATCTGCACCTCCAGCAACGCCAAGCGCGCCCTGGAGTGGGCCTTCGAGCAGGGCGAGGGCCGGGAGAACAAGGTGCTCTTCCTCCCCGACCAGCACCTCGGCCGCAACACCGCCGTCCGCGACATGGGCTTCTCCCTGGAGGACTGCGTCGTCTACAACCCGCACAAGCCGAACGGCGGGCTCACCACGGAGCAGCTGCGCGACGCCAGGATGATCCTGTGGCGCGGCCACTGCTCGGTGCACGGCCGCTTCTCGCTGGAGTCGGTCGAGGACGTCCGCGCCCGCATCCCCGGCGTCAACGTCCTGGTGCACCCCGAGTGCAAGCACGAGGTCGTGGCCGCGGCCGACCAGGTCGGCTCGACCGAGTACATCATCAAGGCGCTGGAGGCGGCCCCGGCCGGCTCCTCGTGGGCGATCGGCACCGAGCTCAACCTCGTGCGCCGGCTGGCCAAGGCGCACCCGGACAAGCAGATCGTCTTCCTCGACAAGACCGTCTGCTTCTGCTCGACCATGAACCGGATCGACCTGCCGCACCTGGTGTGGACGTTGGAGTCGCTGGCCGACGGCAAGGTCGTCAACCGCATCCAAGTCGACGAGGAGACCGAGCACTTCGCCAAGCTCGCGCTGGAGCGGATGCTCGCCCTGCCGTAGCGGGCAGGATGGGCGCATGATCCTTCGCCCCCTCCGTGACTCCGACGAGGACGCCGACGCGATAGCGGTCGTGGCCGCCGCCGCCTTCGGCGCTTCCGACGCCCTGCCCGGCAGCGGCCCGCCCGAGGGGATGCCTCCCGAGCGGGCCGCTCTGCTGCGCCGCCGCAACCGGCACGTCGCGCGGACCGACCCCGGTGGCTGCTGGCTGGCCGTGGACGAGACCTCCGGCATGCCCCTGGGCGTCTCCATGTCGACGCGCCGCGAGGGGACATGGGGCCTGTCGCTGTTCGCCGTGCTGCCGTCCGCGCAGCGGCAGGGGGTCGGACGCGAACTGCTCGCGGCCGCCCTGGCCTACGGGCGCGGCTGCCTGCGCGGCATCATCTGCAGTTCCCCCGACGCGCGGGCGGCGGCGACCTACCGCCGGGCGGGCTTCGCGCTGCACCCGGCGATGCGCCTGGAGGGTGCCGTCCGCAAGGGCGACCTGCCGGCGCCGGACGGGGCGGTGCACGAGGGGTCGGCCGAGCACCGCGACATGATGGACTCCGTGGACCGGCGCACCCGGGGCGGCGCGCACGGTCCCGACCACGACCAACTGCTCACCGAGAGCGGCCTGCTGGTGGTCGACGACCTCGCCGGAAGCGGCTACTGCTACGTCGGTGAGGACGGGTATGTACGGCTGCTCGCCGCCACGTCGCGCAGGCTGGCGACCCGGCTGCTCACGGCCGCGCTGCTGAGCCTGCCCGAGGGCACCCCGGCACGGGTCGGCAATCTGACGGCCGAGCAGCAGTGGGCGGTGGACGTCGGCCTGACCGCGGGCCTGGAACTGAGCACGTCCGGCTGGATCTGCCTGCGCGGGATGCGGCCGCCGGAGCCGTACATCCCCTCGGGCTTCTTCCTGTGAGAGCCGAACGCGGCCGCAACGGGCTCACGACAGGCGGACAACAGACGGACAACAGGCAGAGGGGCCGGGGGGGGGGGGCCCCGGCCCCCCCGCCGGCCCGCCCCGCGCAAACCGGGGAGAACCAGGGAGGGGCCTGGGGCGTTCGCCCCTGGCCCCTCTGCCGTCAGGCCCTGCTCAAGGCTGTCAGACCTTGGTCAGCTCGGGCGTCGGCTCGGCCTCGCCCGCGCCGGAACCGCCCGCCTTCGCGGCCCGCTTGAGCGCCTTGCGCTTGGCCCGCCGCTCCTTGCGGAGCTCGACCATCGTGTAGAGGGTCGGCACGAGCAGCAGCGTGAGCAGCGTCGACGTCAGCAGACCGCCGATGACGACCACGGCGAGCGGCTGGGCGATGAAGCCGCCCTCACCGGTGACCCCGAGGGCCATCGGCAGCAGCGCGAAGATGGTCGCCAGCGCCGTCATCAGGATCGGCCGCAGACGGTGCCGGCCGCCCTCGATGACCGCCTCCACCACGCCGTAACCCTGCGCGCGGTACTGGTTGATGAGGTCCATCAGCACGATCGCGTTGGTCACCACGACGCCGATGAGCATCAGCATGCCGATCAGTGCCGGCACACCCAGGGGGGTGCCGGTGATGAGCAGCAGGCCGATGGCGCCGGTCGAGGCGAACGGGATGGACACCAGCAGCACCAGCGGCTGGACCAGGCTGCGGAACGTGCCGACCAGCAGCATGAAGACGATGGCGACGGCGGCGAGCATCGCCAGCGCGAGCCCCGAGAAGGCGTCGCCCTGGTCCGAGGAGACGCCGCCGATCTCGGCCGTCGCCCCCTTGGGGAGGTGGAGCGACTTGATCTTCTTCTGCAGGGCGGTGCTGACGGCGCCGGTGTTGTCGGCGGTCGGCGTCGCCGTGATCGTCGCCGCCCGAGCGCCGTCGATCCGGGTCTTCTGCACCGGCCCGGGGGCCTCCACCACGTCGGCGACCTTGCCCAGCTTCACCGGGCCCACGGGGGTCTCGATGGTGAGCGCCTTGAGCCCGGCGAGGGTCGTGGCGCCCTGCTCGGAGGTGACCCGCACATCGCGCTCGGTGTCGTCCAGCACCGCCTTGCCGACGGTCGTGCCGTGCACGGCCTGGGTGACGGCGGCACCGATGGTGGTGTCGTTGAGGCCGTACTTCGCAGCCTCGGCCTGCTTGGCGTGGACCTCGATCCGGGGCACGGACTGCGCGAGGTCGCTGGTGACGTCGGTGACGTCGTCCAGTCCGGCCACGGCGTCGCGGACCTGGTCGGCGGCCTTGGCGAGGGTGTCGCCGTCGGCGGCCTTCACCACGACCGACAGGTTCTGGCTGCCGAAGCCGCCGCCCGCGGAGACCGAGGTGGTGCCGACGCCGTCGAGCGTCTTCAGGCCGGCGCGGATCTTGTCCAGGGCGGCGGCGGTGTCGCCGGCGTCCTTCAGACGGACCTGGAAGCTGGCCTGGTTGGCGCCGGTACCGCCGCCGAAGGCCGCCAGGAAGCCGGAGGAACCGACGGTGACCTGGTAGTCCTTGACCTCGTCGATGCTTCCCAGCAGCTTCTCGACCTTGCCGGCCGCGGCGTCGGAGGTCTTCAGGCCGGTGCCCGGCGCGAGTTGCTGCTTGACCGTCAGGGTGTCCTGGTCGCCCTGGTCGAAGAAGTTCGTCTTCAGCAGCGGGACCAGGCCGAAGGTGCAGAACAGCACCGCGACCGCGATCACGACGCTGGTGATGCGGCGGCGCGTGGCGAAGCGCAGCACCGGGACGTACAGCCGCTGCAGCAGGCTGCCGGCCTCCTTCGCCTCCGCCGCCCGGCGGATCTCGTCCGGGTCCACGGTGCCGGCGTCGGCCGGGGGCTTGAGGAACCAGTACGAGAACACCGGCACCACCGTCAGCGAGACCAGCAGCGAGGAGAGCAGCGCGGCCGCCACGGTCAGCGAGAAGGAACCGAACAGCGCCCCGACCAGGCCGCCGACCAGTCCGATCGGCAGGAAGACCGCGACCGTGGTGAGCGTGGACGCGGTGACCGCGCCGGAGACCTCGCGCACGGCGGTGATGATCGCCGAGTGCTTCTCCTCGCCGTAGGCCAGGTGCCGCTTGATGTTCTCCAGCACCACGATGGAGTCGTCGACGACCCGGCCGATGGCGATCGTCAGCGCGCCCAGCGTGAGGACGTTGAGGGACAGGTCGCGGGTCCACAGCACGATCAGCGTCAGCACGACCGACAGCGGGATGGAGAGCGCGGTCACCAGCGTCGAGCGCAGCGACGCCAGGAAGACCAGGATGACCAGGACCGCGAAGAGCAGGCCCAGCAGGCCCTCGGTGGTCAGGCCGTGGATCGACTTGGAGACCGCAGGACCCTGGTCGCTGACGACGGTGAGCTTCGCGCCCTTGCCGAGGTCCCGCTCCATGTCCGCCAGCTTGTCCTTGACCGCCGTGGAGACCGCGACGGCGCTGCCGTCCTGGGTCATGGTGACGGCGATGCCGAGGCTCGGCTCGCCGTCGGTGCGCGTGATGGAGTCGGTGGCGTCCGGCGCCTCGACGACGGTGGCGATGTCACCGAGCCGCACGGGCTTGGCGCCCGCCGGGACGCGCAGGTCCTTGATCTCGTCCAGCGAGGCGTACTCGCCGCCGACCTGGACGGTACGGCTCTTGCCGTTCTCGTCGAAGGAACCGGCGGGCACCGGGTGGCCGCCGGCCTGCAGCGCCTGCACCACGGCGGCCGCGCCGATCCCGGCCCTGGCGAGCTTCGCGTCGTCCGGGGTGACCGTGACGACCTGGTCCTGGACGCCGGTGACGGTGACCTGGCCGACGCCGTCGATGTCCTGCAGCACCGGGACCACCGAGCGGTCCAGGCCGTCGGCGAGCGCCTGCTGGTCCAGTCCGGTGGAGGTCGCGGCGAGCACGACGGTCGGGATGTCGTCGGTCGAGCCGGCCACGACCTGCGGGTCCGCGGCCTCCGGCAGACGCGAGGAGACCCGGTTCACTGCCTGCTGGACGTTGGCCACCAGCTTGTCGCTGTCGTTGCCGTAGTCGAACTGGGCCATGATCACGGCCGAGCCCTCGCTGGCCGTCGAGGTGATGCCGGTGATCCCGTCGACACCCTTGATGCCGTCCTCGATCGGCTCGACGACCTGCTTCTCGACGACATCGGGCGAGGCACCCTGGAAGGTCGTGATCACCGAGACGATGGGCAGGTCGATGGAGGGCAGCAGCTGCTGCTTGAGCGAAGGTATCGCGATCGCGCCGAATACGACGGCGACCACGGCCATGAGCGCGATCAGGGCGCGCTGGGCGAGGCTGATTCTGGACAGCCAGGACATCGTGGTGCGGTCTCTTCTCTGGGTCAGAGGATGCGGATTCAGATATCGGTCGTCGGACCACCCCAGCTTCTCCTGTCGGGGAGGGGGGTTTTCTCACTCCGAGGTCGTGGTGTGCGGCGGCCGCGTACTGCGGCTGCGGTACGGCGCCGGGCGTAGTTCAGCGCCCGGCCGGGCGCACCAGGCCGGACTCGTACGCCGCCACGACCAGCTGAGCGCGGTCGCGGGCGCCCAGCTTGGCCATGGTGCGGTTCACATGGGTCTTGACGGTGAGCGGGCTCACGCCGAGGCGTTCGGCGATCTCGTCGTTCGGCAGGCCCATCGCGACCTCGATCAGCACCTCGCGCTCGCGGGCGGTGAGCGCGTCGAGCTCGGGGGCGGGACGGGACGGTGTGCCGGCCTGCGCCAGGAACTGCCCGATCAGGCTCTTCGTCGCGGACGGCGACAGCAGCGCGTCCCCGGCGGCGACGGTGCGGATCGCGCCCAGCAGCTCGTCGGGCTCGGCGCCCTTGCCGAGGAATCCGGCGGCGCCGGCGCGCAGCGCCTGGGCCACGTACTCGTCGGCCTCGAAGGTGGTGAGGACCAGCACCGCCACTCCCGCCAGGTCCTCGTCGCCGGTGATCGCCCGGGTCGCGGCCAGGCCGTCCGTGCCGGGCATCCGGATGTCCATGAGCACGACGTCGGCCCGAGTGCTGCGGGCCATCGCGATCGCCTCGGCGCCGTCGGAGGCCTCCCCGACGACCTCCATGTCCGGCTCGGACTCCACGAGGACGCGGAACGCGCCCCGCAGCAGCGCCTGGTCGTCGGCGAGCAGCACCCTGATCATGGGGGCATCCTCCCACTGCCGCCGGGTGCCCGTGCCGCCCTCAGGCGGTCACCGCCAGCGGAAGCCGGGCGTGCACACGGAACCCGCCGTCCGGACACGGACCCGCCTCGCAGGTGCCGCCGAGGGCCGCGGCGCGTTCCCGCATGCCGATGAGGCCGTGGCCGCCGCCGGGGGCGGCGGGGGCCGGGACGGCGGCGTCGGGGCGGCCGCCGCGGTCCACGACGGTGACCTCCAGGGCCCCGGCGGCGCGGGCGATCCGCACTTCGGCACGGGCGCCCCGGCCGGCGTGCTTGTGGACGTTGGTCAGTGACTCCTGGATCAGCCGGTAGGCGGTCAGGTCGACGGTCGCGGGCAGCGTGCCGGCGCCGTCCTCGGCGACGTCGACCGGCAGTCCGGCCCGCCGGAAGCCCTCGACGAGCTGGTCCAGGACGCCGAGTCCCGGCGCGGGTTCCATGGGCGCCGCGGGATCGCCGGACTGGCGGAGCAGTCCCACGGTGGCGCGCAGCTCGTCCAGGGCGGAACGGCTGGCCTCGCGGACGTGGGCCAGGGCCTGCTTGGCCTGGTCGGGCCGGGTGTCCATGACGTGGGCGGCGACGCCGGCCTGGACGTTGACCAGGGCGATGTGATGGGCGACCACGTCGTGCAGCTCGCGGGCGATGCGCATGCGCTCCTCCGCGACCCGCCGCTTGGCCTCCTCCTCCCGGGTCCGCTCCGCGCGCTCGGCCCGCTCCTCGACGGCGACGATGTAGGCGCGCCGGCTGCGGGTGGCCTCACCGGCCGCGGCGGCCATGCCGGACCAGGCGAACAGGGCGATGTTCTCGGCGGAGTACCAGGGCCTGGCCCCGAAGAGCATGGCGACCACGGTCAGCACCAGGCAGGAGGCGAGCCCGATGCGGAAGGTGGTGGCGCGATCGGTGCGGGCGGAGGCCGAGTACAGCGCGACGATGACGGCGCCGGCCACCGGGCCCCGGCTGTCGCCGCTCGCGGTGAGCAGGTAGACGACGGTGACCGCGCCGGTGAACACCAGCACGCCCAGCGGGCTGCGGCGGCGCAGCAGCAGAGCGGCGCAGGCGACGACGCTGAGCACGATGTCGGTGACGGAGGTGTCGTACCGCTCCGCGTGCGGCCCGATGAACATGTTGCCGAGGATGATCGCCAGAACCGCGGCCGCCAGCCCGGCGTCGAGGGCGACGGGGTGGGCCGTCGGCCACAGGCGGGCCCGGTCCCGCATGGAACGATGCTGCACGCTGCCCAACGGTACGGGCCCCGCGGAACGACCGTGCCCCGGTCCGGTGCGGAACCGGGGCCGGGGCACGGTCGGGTGCGCTGGTGCGTCGGTCAGCCGGGGATCAGTCCTCCCCCGGACTCCGTCTGGGGGGACCCCCAGCGGAGCATGGCCCGGACCTCCTCCAAGGTGGCGTCCGGGCCGGGCAGGATCAGCTCGGACGGCTCCAGGGAGTCGTCCGGAAGCGGTGTGCCGAGCCTGCGGACCGCGTCGAGGAGCGCGGTCAGCGTGCGCCGGAACGCGGTCTCGTCGCCCTTCTCCATCCCGGCCAGGAGCTCGTCGTCGAGCCTGTTGAGTTCGGCGAGGTGGCTCGCGTCCACCGTCACCTGGCCCTCGCCCATGATCCTCACGATCACGACGCCCTCCTCAGGGGTGCCTCGACGCTTCTTCCCTCTGCCGGTCCGTGCTCGCCACTGCTCGTTACTGCTTGCTTGCTACTGCTTGTCGAAACGCGGCTGGTCCTGGGGCTGCGCCTGCTGCTGGCGCGGCTGACCGGGCTGCCCGCTCTCGAGGGCCTGCTGCGGGGAACCCCCGGCGAGCTCGGCCTTCATGCGCTGCAGTTCCAGCTCCACGTCGCTGCCGCCGGAGAGCCGGTCCAGCTCGGCCTGGATGTCGTCCTTGGCGATGCCGGTCGGGTCGTCCAGCGCGCCCGATGCCAGGAGCTCGTCCAGGGCCCCCGCGCGGGCGCGCAGCTGCTCGGTCTTGTCCTCGGCCCGCTGGATCGCCAGGCCGACGTCGCCCATCTCCTCGGAGATGCCGGAGAAGGCCTCGCCGATCTGGGTCTGGGCCTTGGCGGCGCTGTAGGTGGCCTTGATGGTCTCCTTCTTGGTGCGGAAGGCGTCCACCTTGGCCTGCAGCCGCTGGGCGGCGAGGGTGAGCTTCTCCTCCTCGCCCTGCAGCGTCTGGTGCTGCGTCTCCAGGTCGGTGACCTGCTGCTGCAGCGCGGCCCGGCGCGAGAGCGCCTCGCGGGCCAGGTCCTCACGGCCCAGGGCGAGCGCTTTGCGGCCCTGGTCCTCGTACTTCGCGGACTGCTGCTGCAGCTGGTTCAGCTGCAGCTCCAGGCGCTTGCGGGACGTCGCGACGTCCGCCACTCCCCGGCGCACCTTCTGCAGCAGCTCCAGCTGCTTCTGGTACGAGTAGTCGAGGGTCTCGCGCGGATCCTCGGCCCGGTCAAGGGCCTTGTTGGCCTTCGCGCGGAAGATCATCCCCATCCGCTTCATGACACCGCTCATGGGCCTCGCGCGCCCCCTTCAGTCGGCTGGCCGGCACACCATCTACAGACCCCACAGTACGGGGCGTGGTTCCATTACCCCACTGTTCTGCTGCGGAAGCGCTCATCCTTGAGAACGATCACAGTTCGGTGACCTCAGGCCCAGGGAGTAGGTGAGGGGCTGGGGGTCCGGTCGGCGACCACGTAACCTTGGTGTTGTGTTCCGACGTCGTTCTCAAGATGAGCAGGCCTCAGCCACCACGGTGGTCGAGGACCGGCAGACCCGTGACCCGCAGGCCCCCAAGGGCCGTCCTACCCCCAAGCGCAGCGAGGCCCAGACGCAGCGGCGCAAGGTCGTGACCGCGCCCGGCGACCGCAAGGCGGCGGCCAGGCAGGCGCGCGACGCGCGCCGCGCGGACATGTCCAAGCAGCGCGAGGCGCTGATGAACGGCGACGAGCGCTACCTGCCCGTGCGTGACAAGGGCCCGGTGCGCAAGTTCGCCCGCGACTACGTGGACTCCCGCTTCCGCGCCGCCGAGTTCTTCCTGCCGATGGCCGTGGTCATCCTCGTGCTGAGCATCGTGCAGAACGAGGCGCTCAAGCAGCTCTCGCTGCTGCTGTGGCTGGTGGTGATCGTGGTGATCGTCGTCGACTCGGCCGTCTCCGCCTTCCTCCTGCGCCGCGAACTGGCCAAGCGCTTCCCCGGCCAGAACACCCGGGGCGCCGTTCCCTACGCGTTGATGCGGTCCCTCCAGATGCGCCGCCTGCGCCTGCCCAAGCCGCAGGTCAAGCGCGGCACGAAGCAGCTCTGAGCGCGGACGGCGGGTTCGCCTCCGTCGCCGGCCGCTGGCTGGACGGGCTGGGCGGACTCCGGAACACAGTGCGCCAGGAGCTGGTGGCCCGCCAGCTCGACGAGCAGATCACCGCCCGCTTCCCGGTGGGCCGCCGGCTGCGCGTCCTCGACGTCGGCCCCGGCCAGGGGACCCAGGCCCTGCGGCTGGCGCGCGCCGGCCACCTCGTCACCGGCCTGGAGGCCGATCCGGCGATGGCGGGCACGCTGCGCGCGGCGCTGGCCACCGAGCCCGAGGGCATACGCGAGCGCGTCACCCTGGTCGAGGGCGACGGCCGGGAGACCGGCCGGTACTTCGGGCCCGGCAGCTTCGACGTGGTGCTCTGCCACGGGGTGCTCATGTACGTGCCCGAGCCCGACCCGATGCTCGCCGGGCTGGCCCGCGTACTGGCTCCGGGCGGGCTGCTCTCCCTGCTGGTGCGCAACGCCGACGCGCTGGCGATGCGCCCCGCGCTGCAGGGCGACTGGACGACCGCGCTGGCCGCGCTCTCGGGCGGCGGCACCACGTACACCAACCGGCTGGGAGTGACCGCCCGCGCCGACCGGCTCGCGGCACTCACCACCACCCTGAACGGCATCGGCGCTCCGCTGCACGCCTGGTACGGAGTGCGGATCTTCACCGACACCGCCCCGGACGGTGACGACGCCGTGCCCGCCGAGGTGCCGGAGGAACTGCTCGCCGCGGAGGAGCTCGCCGGGCGCACCGATCCGTACCGTTCGGTGGCGGCACTGCTGCATCTGTGCGGCGTCCGGGACTGACCGGGGCGGGCTACACGCCACAGAGTGTGCCGAAAGCGACACTTCCGGCATGACCGATTCCATGCCGACCTCCCGACGGACGCTCGGGGCCTTGTGCGCGGCGACCGCGACGCTGCTGATGCTCGCCGGATGCACCTCCGGCTCCCCCTCCTCCCCCCAGTCCCCCGCGGCGAAGACGTCCGCGGCGCCGGAGGTCTCGGAGGCGACCGGCGCCCGCGAGCTGCAGGACAACTACCAGGACGTGGTCCGGAACGTGCTGCCCTCGGTCGTGCAGATCACGACGTCCGAGGAGCTCGGTTCCGGCATCGTCTACGACACCAAGGGCCACATCGTCACCAACGCCCATGTCGTCGGGAAGAACACCACCTTCCAGGTGACGCTGGCCAACGACAACGAGCCGCAGAAGGCCACGCTGGTGGCGAGCTACCCGGAGCAGGACCTCGCGGTGATCGCCCTGGAGAAGCCGCCGTCGGGGCTGCGCGCGGCACGCTTCGCGGACTCGTCCAAGGTCGAGGTGGGGCAGATCGCGCTCGCCATGGGCAGCCCGCTGGGGCTCAGCGGCAGCGTCACCCAGGGCATCGTCTCCGCCCTCGGCCGCACCGTCACCGAGACGGCGTCCGGCGGCACCCCCGGGGCCACCATCGCCAACCTGGTGCAGACCTCCGCGCCCATCAACCCGGGCAACAGCGGCGGGGCGCTGGTCAACCTGTCCGGCGAGATCATCGGCATCCCCACCCTCGGCGCGATCAACCCGTCCTCCGGGAACGGGAACAACTCGGCGCCGGGCATCGGCTTCGCGATCCCCTCCTCGACGATCACCCGTATCGCCGATCAGATCATCAAGGACGGCAAGGTCACCTCGTCCGGGCGGGCCGCCCTCGGCGTCACCGGCCGCACCGTGCTCGGGCCGGACTTCAGCCCGGCCGGCGTCGCCGTCATCTCCGTCGTCCGGGGCGGCCCGGCCGCCAAGGCGGGCATCGAGCCCGGCGACATCATCATCGGCGTCGGCAACACCCAGATCCAGACCTCCCAGGCGCTCTCCGAGGCGCTGGCCCCCTCCGCCCCGGGCAAGAAGGTGGACGTCACCTTTGTGCGCGACGGCAACGAGAAGACGGTCAGTGTGACCCTGGGCGAGCTCTAGAACCCCGCCCGGCGGAACACCCGGTGTGGAGGGCGCCGCACGGCGCCCTCCACACCGCGGAGACGGCGGCGCGGGCTACTCGTCGCCGTGCAGGCTCATGGGGCCGTAGATCTTGGTGGAGTCCTCGAAGAGGACGACCTGGTCGGCGCCGCCCTGGAGCAGGTCCTTCCAGACCTCGCCGATCCAGGACTCGGCGTCGCCCTGTGTGGTGAACTCCTCGGGCTCGACCGCGGGTACGACCTCCGTGCCGTCGGTCTTCTCGAAACGCCAGGTCCACGCCATGTCCGTCTCCTCGTCCCTCGGGGTGCCTGCCCGGCAGCGTAGCGTGCGCGGACGCGAAAGAATCGGGACGTGGAACTGACACTTCTCGGCACCGGGGGCCCCGAGGGCCTGCCGCTGCCCGGCTGCCCGTGCGCGGCGTGCGCGGTGGCGGTGGGCGAACGGGCGCGGGCGGCGACCTCCCTCCTCGTGGACGGGGTGCTGCTGCTGGACCTCACGCCCGGCGTGGCGCTGGCGGCCGCCCGGTCGGGGCATTCGCTGGCCGGTGTGCGGCAGGTGCTGCTGTCCCATCCGCACGACGGACCGGCGGTGGAGATCCCCGCGGGTCTGCCGGCCCCGGCGCGGCTGCCCGCCGGGCAGGAGATGACGCTGCCGACGCGGCACCGGATCCGGTCGGTGCCGGTGGACGCGCCCGGGGCCGGGTACGAGGTGGTGGCGCCGACGGGCGAACGGCTGCTGTACCTGCCGCCGGAGTGCGGCCCAGCCGGGCTCGCGGAGGCGGAACGCCCGTACGGGACGGTGCTGCTGGACGTCGTGGCGCGGCCCGACGCGCTGGCCCGGCTGCGCGCCGCGGGAGCCGTCACCGGCACGACGGACGTGATCGCCGTGCACCTCGACCACGCGGTGCACCCCGGCCCGGAGACGCGCCGCCGGCTGGCCGCGCTGGGCGCACGCGCCGTGCCGGACGGGACGACGCTGACCGTCGGCGACTTCCACGAGGTACCGGACCTGCCGCGCCGCACCCTCGTCCTGGGCGGGGCCCGTTCTGGCAAGTCGGCGGAGGCCGAGCGACGGCTGTCGGCCTTCCCGGAGGTGCTGTACGTCGCCACCGGCGGGACCCGGGACGAGGACCCGGAGTGGGCGCGGCGCGTGGCGCTGCACCGGGAGCGGCGGCCGGGCGGCTGGCAGACGCTGGAGACCTGCGACCTGGTGCCGCTGCTCGGGCGGGACGGGGGCCCGGCGCTGCTGGTCGACTGCCTGTCGCTCTGGCTGACGCACGCGATGGACGAGGTCGGCGCCTGGTCCGACGCGAGCTGGGCGGACGGCGGCGAGCGCGAACTGCGCCGTCGTGTGGAGGCGTTGACGGCGGCTTGGCGCGCCACCCGGCGGACCGTGGTCGCCGTCAGCAACGAGGTGGGTTCCGGCGTGGTCCCGGCCACGGCGAGCGGGCGCCGTTTCCGGGACGAACTGGGGCGGCTGAACGCGATGGTGGCCGGCGAGTCGGAGCACGTGCTGCTGGTCGTGGCCGGACAGACGCTGACGCTGCGGGGCTGACCTCGGCGCGGGGCGCGGTGGAACGGTAGTGTTCGATCCCGTGAGCGGCCTGAATCTCGATGACTTCGCCTCCCGCGTGGAGCGCCCGGACGCCGGCGTACGCCGTGACGCGCACGACCGCTGGCAGCGGCTGGTGCGACCGGCCGGGGCGCTGGGCAACCTGGCCGAACTCGCGGAGTGGCTCTCCGCGGCGCAGAGCGCGGCCGTCGTGCGGCCGATCGAACGCCCCAAGGCGGTGCTGTTCGCGGCCGACCACGGGGTGGCGGCGCTGAAGGTGTCGGCGCGCCCGGCGGGCACCGCCGTGGAGCTGGTCCGCGCGGTCCTGGACGGGGCGTCGCCGGTGAACGTGCTGGCGCGTCAGTACGGCGCGGTGGTCCGGGTGGTGGACGTCGGTGTGGACACCCCCGCCGAGGAACTGCCCGCCGAGGTCACGGCGCACCGGGTGCGGCGCGGCTCGGGCCGGATCGACGTCGAGGACGCGCTGACGGCCGAGGAGGCCGAGGCCGCGTTCCGCGCGGGCATGGCGGTCGCCGACGAGGAGGCGGACTCCGGCACCGACCTGGTCCTGCTCGGCGATCTGAGCGTCGGCGGCACCACGGTCGCCGGGGTGCTCATCGCCGCGCTCTGCGGCACGGACGCGTCCGTGGTGACGGGCCGCGGCTCCGGCATCGACGACGTGGCCTGGATGCGCAAGTGCGCGGCGATCCGGGACGCGCTGCGCCGGGCGCGGCCGGTCCTGGGCGACCAGTTGGAGCTGCTGGCCGCGGTGGGCGGCGCCGACGTGGCCGCGATCACCGGCTTCCTGCTGCAGGCGGCGGTGCGCAAGCTGCCCGTGGTCCTGGACGGCGTGGTGTCGGCGGCGTGCGCGCTCGTCGCGCAGCGCATCGCCTTCCGTGCGCCGGACTGGTGGCTGGCCGGGCAGGCGAGCGGCGAACCGGGCCAGGCCAAGGCACTGGACCGGCTGTCGATCGAACCGCAGCTGGACCTGAAGGTGACGGCCGGCGAGGGCACGGGGGCGCTGCTCGTACTGCCGCTGCTCAAGGCCGCCGCGGCACTCTCCGCCGAACTGCCCGAACGCGCCTGAGGCCTGACGGCCTCGGCGGCCCCTTAAGGTGACCGGCACGACCGGCCGGCCGACCGCGACGCGCACGCTCGTCGCGCAGCGCATCGCCCTCCGCACGCCGGACTGGCACCCGGCCGGGCAGGCGAGCGGCGAACCGCGCCAGGCCAAGACACCCGACCCGAGGTGACGGCCCGCAAGGGCACGAGCGCGTCTTGAGGCCTGACCGCCTCGCCGGACCCTCAGCGTGACCGCACGACCGGCCGGCCGTACGCGGCGCGCGGCAGGTGCACCCGCGCGTCGTACGCGCCGGTTCGCCGGGTGCGCGCGGCGGATGGGGCGTCACCGGACGGTCCCCGCGGCTCGGCTTCGTGCCCCGCAATCCGCACCGGTCTCCGTGATCAGGCACCCGGACGAGGTCGCGCCGAACCCTGGAACAGGCGCGGCCGAGCCTCGCGTTGCTCCGGCCGGTTCCGGGGCGCGGCACGGGCTGCGGACCGGACCGGTGCGGCGGATCCGGCCGGCGAACCGCGGCGGACGGCTTCCCCGGCGTCCCCCGGCTGCCGTCGCCCCGCCGGTGAGCATCGCACGCCGCCCCGCGGCACTCCCCGCGGGCGTCACTGCGGGTCACCTCTGTCGTGCGCGGCACAGGTCCGTGCCGCCTGCCCCGGCCCGATCAGTGCTCGGTGAAGCCGCCGAGCCAGTCCTGCAAGCGCCGCGTCGGGCCCCGCCAGCGGGCGGCGTGCCTGGCGGCGCGCAGTTCCGCGCGGTGGGCCGTCCTCGGGCGCCGCCCGTACAGCCGCTCGGCCCACAGGGAGTCCGGGCGGGCCAGCCGGAGTGCGCCGACCAGGGCGACGAAGGGCACGAAGACGCCCACCACGGCGGTGCGGAACTTGCCCTTCACCAGGGCGGCCAGGACGAAGAGGAAGTTGACGACGATCGTGAGGACCGCCGTCAGGCGGTTCTGCTGCTGGTCGGCGGAGAGCGAGTCGACCTCGAACGGGGCGAGGCCGCCGAGCAGCATGAGCACAAGGGAGAAGGTGATCACGACGGCCTCCACGCTCTTGCGGCCGCGCTCGCTCCAGTACACGTCGTCCAGGTAGAGCACCAGCGCGAACTCGTCGAGCACGAGCCCCGCTCCGATGCCGAAGACCACGGCCGCCAGCCCCGCCCCGAAGCCGTGCGTGGAACTGGCCACGGCCCCGAAGCCGCCGATCGTCATGAGGATGATGCCGGGCACCACGTGGTGGATGTGCGTCCCGCCCGAGGAGATGTTCCGGAACGGGCCCTTTCCGGCGCGGATCAGGCGGGTGATGGTCCGTGTGATCACGAAGGTCGCGACGAAGGCGAAGAGGGCGAGGAGCAGTGGCAGCTTTCCCGGCTCGATGATGTTGCGGTACCACCAGTCGCTCATACCGATTGCTCCCGTTCGGCCTGGTATGCGCACTATACGGTCAGGAAGCGGCCGTTACTCTGCACGCCATGACCGCCAGCCCCGCCGCCGCGACCCCCGCCGACGGACTGCGGTTCGCCTTCGGCACCCTGACCGTGCTGCGTGTGCGGGTCACCCGCTGGGACCGCCCGGCGGCCCGGGCGGGGATGCTGGCCGCCCCCCTGGTCGGCCTGGTCGCCGGGCTGTTCGCCGCGGCGGCCGGCGGGGTGCTGCTGCTGCTCGGCTGCGGACCGCTGCTCGCCGCGGCCGGCACGGTCGCGGTGACCGCCGCGCTCACCAGGGGACTGCATCTGGACGGACTCGCCGACACCGCCGACGGACTGGGCAGCGGACGGCCCGCCGAGGACGCGCTGCGCATCATGCGGCAGTCGGACATCGGGCCCTTCGGCGTACTGACCCTGGTCCTGGTCCTGCTCGGCCAAGTCGCCGCGCTGGCCGGGGCGTACGGGACCTCGTGGGCCCGCGGGGCGGCCGCTTTCGCGGTGGCGTCGGTGGCGGCCCGCACCGCCATGACGCTCGCCTGCCGCGAAGGGGTGCCCCCGGCCCGGCCGGAGGGGCTGGGCGCGGCGGTGGCCGGCGCGGTCCCGGCGCGGGCGGCGTGGGGACTGGCCGCCGGGGTGGTGGCGCTGTGCGCCGCGGCGGGGCTGCCGTTCGGCCCGTACGCGGTGGCGCGGTTCGCCGCGGCGGCCCTGATCGCCCTGGGCGCCGCGGAGTTGCTGCTGCGCCGCTGCCGGGCGCGGCTGGGCGGTGTCACGGGCGACGTCTTCGGCGCGTTGTGCGAGACGGCGTGCACCGCCGCCCTGGTCGTGCTGGCGGCGGGCGGCCGAACCGGATAGGGAAAACCCGCGCCTTCGGCCGCGGGGTGCACGCCGCGGGCGGAAGTGTCAGGAGTGAGCGTAAGGTCGGTCCTGCACCCCCGCCCCGCGCCGCCGGGCGATGCCCGGTGCCAAGAATTCGGGCCTCTGAAGGAACAGGATCTCCATCACCGTGACTGCACTGACTCTCAGCACCTCCTCCGCCGCGGCGCTGCGCGCGGACGCCGTCGTCATCGGCGTGACCAAGGGGACGAAGGGCCCCGAGGTCGCCACCGGGGCGGAGGCGGTCGACCAGGCCTTCGACGGCAGGCTTGCCGCGACGCTCGAGACGCTGGGCGCCTCGGGCGCTGAGGGTGAGGTGACCAAGCTCCCCGCCCCGGCCGGGCTGAAGGCGCCGGTCGTGCTGGCGGTCGGCCTCGGGGAGGCCCCGGCGGACGGTGCCGCGTTCGACACCGAGGTGCTGCGCAAGGCGGCCGGTGCCGCCGCCCGCACCCTCGCCGGCTCCAAGAAGGCCGCCCTCGCGCTGCCGGTGGCGGACGCCGCGGCCGCCCAGGCGGTCGCCGAGGGCGCGTTGCTGGGCGCGTACGCGTACACCGCCTACCAGGCCGGCAACGGCAAGGCGCCGCTGGCCGAGGTGGCGCTGGTCGGCGCCAAGCCGCGCGACAAGGCCTTCAAGGCCGCCGCCGAGCGCGCCACGGTCATCGCGGAAGAGGTCAACCGCTCCCGTGACCTGATCAACATGCCGCCGAACGACCTCACGCCGAAGGCCTTCGCCGCCTTCGTGCAGGAGGCCGCCAAGGAGCACGGCCTCAAGGTCGAGGTGCTGGACGAGAAGGCGCTCGTCAAGGGCGGCTACGGCGGCATCATGGGCGTCGGCCAGGGCTCGGCGAACCCGCCGCGCCTGGTGAAGGTCGTCTACAGCGGCGGCAAGGGCCGCGACGCCAAGCACCTCGCGCTGGTCGGCAAGGGCATCACCTACGACTCGGGCGGCATCTCGCTGAAGCCGGCCGGCCACAACGAGACCATGAAGTGCGACATGAGCGGCGCCGCCGCCGTGTTCTCCACCGTGGTCGCCGCCGCGCGCCTGGGCCTGCCCGTCACCGTGACCGGCTGGCTGGCGCTCGCCGAGAACATGCCCTCCGGCGCGGCCACCCGCCCCGGCGACGTGCTGCGGATGTACAGCGGCAAGACCGTCGAGGTGCTCAACACCGACGCCGAGGGCCGCCTGGTCATGGCCGACGCGATCACCCGCGCCTCGGAGGAGAACCCGGACGCGATCATCGACGTGGCGACGCTGACCGGCGCCATGGTGCTGGCCCTCGGCACCCGCATCTTCGGTGTCATGTCCAACGACGACGCCTTCCGCACCGCGGTGCACGAGACGGCGGGCGAGGTCGGCGAGCAGTCCTGGCCGATGCCGCTGCCGACCGACCTGCGCAAGGCGATGGACTCCCCCACCGCCGACATCGCGAACATGGGCGAGCGGATGGGCGGCGGCCTGGCGGCCGGCCTGTTCCTGAAGGAGTTCGTCGGCGAGGGCATCACCTGGGCCCACGTGGACATCGCGGGTCCCGCGTTCAACGAGTCCGGCCCGTTCGGCTACACCCCCAAGGGTGGAACCGGCTCCGCCGTGCGCACCCTGGTGCGGCTGGCCGAGAAGGCCGGCGCGGGCGAGCTGCTCTGACCGCGGTGTAAGCCTCGGCACATTCCGTACGGCCCCGGGTATGGCATCCGGGGCCGTACGCGTTCGCCAAGAGCGAGCAAAGGGACAACGCACTCCCGTATTTCACCGGGGATACCGGCGAGTAAGCCTGGCCAGGGGCGTTCCGTACGTCTCACACCCCGGCCCGGTGCCTCGTCCGCCCCGAACAAGTGCGAAGATGTTGTCTCGGCACGACAGGGCCCCGTTTAACAGAAGCGGCCGAACAAAAGCCGCCGCCCGGTCATGACGGACCGGCTCCGGCGTATCCATGCATGGAGGACGTGACGTGGCGAACGACGCCAGCACCGTTTTCGACCTAGTGATCCTCGGTGGCGGTAGCGGCGGCTACGCCGCAGCGCTGCGCGCGGCGCAGCTCGGTCTGGACGTCGCCCTGATCGAGAAGGACAAGCTCGGCGGCACCTGCCTGCACCGCGGCTGCATCCCCACGAAGGCTCTGCTGCACGCCGGTGAGATCGCGGACCAGGCCCGCGAAGCCGAGCAGTTCGGTGTCAAGGCCTCCCTGGAGGGCATCGACATCGCCGGCGTCCACAAGTACAAGGACGACGTGATCGCGGGCCTCTACAAGGGTCTGCAGGGCCTGGTGGCCTCCCGCAAGGTCACCTACGTGACCGGCGAGGGCCGCCTGTCCTCCCCGACCTCGGTGGACGTCAACGGCCAGCGCTACACCGGCCGCCACGTGCTCCTGGCGACCGGCTCCGTGCCGAAGTCGCTGCCGGGCCTGACCATCGACGGCGACCGGATCATCTCCTCCGACCACGCGCTGGTCCTGGACCGCATCCCGAAGTCCGCCATCGTGCTCGGCGGCGGCGTCATCGGCGTCGAGTTCGCCTCCGCGTGGAAGTCCTTCGGTGTCGACGTCACGGTGGTCGAGGGCCTGCCCCACCTCGTGCCGGTCGAGGACGAGAACAGCTCCAAGCTGCTGGAGCGCGCCTTCCGCAAGCGCGGCATCAAGTTCAACCTCGGCACCTTCTTCTCCAAGGCCGAGTACACCGCCGACGGCGTCAAGGTCACCCTCGCCGACGGCAAGGAGTTCGAGGCCGAGCTGCTGCTCGTCGCCGTCGGCCGCGGCCCGGTCTCCCAGGGCCTGGGCTACGAGGAGGCCGGGGTCGCGATGGACCGCGGCTACGTCCTGGTCGACGAGTACATGCGCACCAACGTGCCCACCGTCTCGGCGGTCGGCGACCTGGTCCCGACCCTGCAGCTGGCCCACGTCGGCTTCGCCGAGGGCATCCTCGTCGCGGAGCGGCTGGCCGGCCTGAAGACCGTGCCGATCGACTACGACGGCGTGCCGCGCGTCACGTACTGCCACCCGGAGGTCGCCTCCGTGGGCATCTCCGAGGCCAAGGCCAAGGAGCTGTACGGCGCCGACAAGGTCGTCACCCTGAAGTACAGCCTGGCCGGCAACGGCAAGAGCAAGATCCTCAAGACCGCCGGCGAGATCAAGCTCGTCCAGGTCCGCGACGGCGCCGTGGTCGGCGTCCACATGGTCGGTGACCGTATGGGCGAGCAGGTCGGCGAGGCGCAGCTGGTCTACAACTGGGAGGCCCTGCCCGCCGAGGTCGCCCAGCTCATCCACGCGCACCCGACGCAGAACGAGGCGCTCGGCGAGGCTCACCTGGCGCTGGCCGGCAAGCCGCTGCACGCGCACGACTGATCCACGGACACGCAGACCAATCCGCACAGATCGTTAGGAGCAACCGAAACCATGGCGGTTTCCGTAACCCTGCCGGCGCTCGGCGAGAGCGTGTCCGAGGGCACCGTCACCCGCTGGCTCAAGGCCGAGGGTGAGCGCGTCGAGGCCGACGAGCCGCTGCTCGAGGTGTCGACCGACAAGGTCGACACCGAGATCCCGGCGCCCGCTTCGGGCATCCTCTCGTCCATCAAGGTGGCCGAGGACGAGACGGTGGAGGTCGGCGCCGAGCTGGCCGTCATCGACGACGGCACGGGCGCGCCCGCTGCCGCTCCCGCCCCGGCCGCCGCGGTGCCCGCGCCGGCTCCGGTGCAGGAGGCCCCCGCCCCGGCTCCCGCCGCCGAGGCCCCTGCCCCCGCACCGGCCCCGGCCGGCGCCGCCGAGGGCACCCCGGTGCTCCTGCCGGCGCTGGGCGAGTCGGTGACCGAGGGCACCGTCACCCGCTGGCTGAAGTCGGTCGGCGAGAGCGTCGAGGCCGACGAGCCGCTGCTCGAGGTCTCGACCGACAAGGTCGACACCGAGATCCCGTCGCCGGCCGCAGGCACCCTGCTGGAGATCCTGGTCGGCGAGGACGAGACCGCCGAGGTCGGCGCCAAGCTCGCCGTCATCGGTGCCGCCGGTGCCGCGCCCGCCGCCGCTCCGGCCCCCGCCGCCCCCGCACCGGCCCCGGCCGCCGCGGCTCCGGCCCCCGCCCCGGTCGCTCCCCCGGCCCCCGCTCCGGCGCCTGCTCCGGCTCCGGTCGCCCCGGCCCCGGCCCCCGCGCCGGTCGCCGCTCCGGCTCCGGTCACCCCGGCCCCGGCCCCTGCGGCCGCCCCCTCGGCGACCGCGCCCACCGACGAGGGCGCGTACGTGACCCCGCTGGTGCGCAAGCTCGCGGCCGAGAACGGCGTGGACCTGGCCTCGGTCAAGGGCACCGGTGTCGGTGGCCGGATCCGCAAGCAGGACGTCCTGGCCGCCGCGGAGGCCGCCAAGGCCGCCGCCGCCGCGCCGACCGCCCCGGCCCCGGCCGCGGGTGTCACGGTGCCGGCCGCCGCTGCCGCGCTGCGCGGGCAGACCGTCAAGATGTCGCGCATCCGCAAGGTCATCGCCGACAACATGATGAAGGCCCTGCACAGCCAGGCGCAGCTGTCGACCGTGGTCGAGGTGGACGTCACCAAGATCATGAAGCTGCGGGCCCGGGCCAAGGAGTCCTTCCTGGCCCGCGAGGGCGTCAAGCTCTCGCCGATGCCGTTCTTCGTCAAGGCCGCCGCCGAGGCGCTGAAGGCCCACCCGGTCGTCAACGCCAAGATCAACGACGACGGCACGATCACCTACCACGACGCCGAGAACATCGGCATCGCGGTCGACTCCGAGCAGGGCCTGATGGTCCCGGTCATCAAGGGTGCCGGCGACCTGAGCCTGGCGGGCATCGCCAAGAAGACCGCCGAGCTGGCCGGCAAGGTCCGCAACAAGAAGATCAGCCCGGACGATCTGTCCGGCGGCACGTTCACGATCAGCAACACCGGTTCGCGCGGTGCGCTGTTCGACACGATCATCGTGAACTACCCGCAGGTCGCCGAGCTGGGCATCGGCGCCACCGTGCGCCGCCCGATGGTGATCAACCACCCGGACCTGGGCGAGACCATCGCGATCCGCGACGTGGCGTACCTGACCCTGTCGTACGACCACCAGCTGGTCGACGGCGCGGACGCCGCCCGCTACCTGAACGACGTCAAGGCCCGCCTGGAGGCCGGCGAGTTCGAGGGCGACCTCGGTCTGTAATCGACCGCACGTCGCCGCGGGACCGTACGACGGCCGAGGCCCCAGCCCCTTCGCGGGCTGGGGCCTCGGCCGTTCCCGCGGGAAATCCCGTGCCGCGGTGAGTGGTTGGGGCACCGCGGCCGTACTTCAGGGGGCATGGCCATGCACCGCCGGCAAGGACGGGGAGGCACCGCCCCCTCGGTGGCCCCAACGCCCTTGCGGGTCGCGCGCTGCGTCGACCTTCCCCCGCGCCGAGGCGCGCGCAGCGGGCACCACAGGGGCCGGTCCGGCTGTCCGGACCGGCCCCGCCGCGGTGTCGGACCCAGGGCTTAGCCTCGACGGCATGCGCGCGGCACGGCTGATCCACCTCGTCCTGCTCCTGCAGTCCCACGGCTCCATGACGTCGGCCGAGCTCGCCGGGGCCCTGGAGGTGTCCGAGCGGACCGTCGGCCGGGACGTGCTGGCGCTGTCGGAGGCGGGCGTCCCGGTGTACGCGGAGCGGGGGCGCGCGGGCGGCTACCGGCTCGTGGACGGGTACCGGACCCGGCTCACCGGGCTCGCCCGCGCGGAGGCGGAGGCGCTGTTCCTGTCCGGTGTGCCCGCGGCGCTGGAGGCGATGGGGCTGCACGACGCGGGGTCCGCGGCCCGGCTGAAGGTGGCGGCCGCGCTGCTGCCCGAGCTGCGGGACGCCCCGCGCACCGCGGCGCAGCGCTTCCACCTGGACGCGCCCGGATGGTGGCAGGAACCGGCCACGCCCCCGCTGCTGCCGGCCCTGGCGGAGGCGGTGTGGGGCGACCGCCGGCTGCGGGCGCGGTACCGGCGCGCGGACACGGAGGTGGAACGGGAGCTGGATCCGTACGCGCTCGTGCTCAAGGCGGGCGTCTGGTACGCGGTCGCCCGCACCGAGGGGGACGTCCGGGTGTACCGGGTGGACCGCTTCAGCGCCGCGGACGTCCTGCCCGAAGGATTCGCCAGGGACCCGGGGTTCGACCTGCCCGCGTTCTGGCAGGCGCGGGCCGCCGAGTTCGCGCGGTCCGTGCTGCGGGCCGAGGTCGTGCTGCGGCTCACCCCGGAGGGCGCCCGGCACCTGCCGTACGTCGCCGACACGGCCGCCGCCCGCGAGGCGCTGGACGCGGCCGCGCCGCCCGACGCGGACGGCCGGGTCACCGTCACACTGCCCGTGGAGTCCCTCGACGTCGCCTACCACCAACTGCTCGCCCTCGGCCCCGAGGCCGAACTCCTCTCCCCCGCCCCGCTCCGCGCCCGCTTCGCCCGCGCGGCCCGCACCATGGCGGCGGCCTACGACGGCTGACCGCCGCCGCCCGTCGACTCCCGCGTCGCCCGCCCGTCCCGGCGGCGTCAACACCCGGGCGCACAGGCCCCCGCGCGGGCAGAGTAACGTCACGACACGGGCGCATCCGCGTCTCTCCGCGTGCGGGGGCAGGCCCCAGACACGATGCTGGAGCGGTGATGGACGAGACGGAGTTCTGGGAGATCGTCGACAGTACCCGGACGGCGGCGGGCGGGGACCCGGAGGAGCACGCCGATCTGCTGGTGGAGCGGCTGACGCAGCTCGACCCGGAGTCCGTCGTCGATTTCGCGCGGCACTTCGAGAGCCGTTTCAACCGGGCGTACCGGTGGGACGTGTGGGGCGCCGCGGATCTGATGCTGGGCGGCGCGGGTGACGACGCGTTCGACTTCTTCCGGTGCTGGCTGATCGGGCAGGGCCGGCATGTGTTCGAGGGCGCGGTGCACGACCCCGACGCGCTGGCGGAGCTGGCCGAGAGTTTCGACCCCGAGGTGGACGGCGACGCCGAGGACCTGGGCTACGCGGCCGACGAGGCGTACGAGCAGCTGACCGGGGTGCGGCTGCCGGATCTGGACCTGCCGCCGCAGCCGGCCGAGCCGGAGGGCGTCTACGTCGACTTCGAGAACGCGGACGCGGTGGCGCAGCGCTTCCCCCGGCTGTGGGAGCGCTTCGGCTGAGCCCCGCCCCGGGCGGCAGCGGTCGCGGCGGCGGTCACAGCGCCCGCCCCATCAACACGTCGTCCACGTAGACGCCGTCCAGCAGGAACTCCCCGGGCAGGACGCCCTCGACCGTGAAGCCGGCCGCCTCGTACAGCCGCCGGGCCGGGGTGTTGTGGCCCAGCACCCGCAGTGTCACCCGCCGCGCGCCCTGCCCCCGGGCGGCCTCCAGTGCCGCCATGACGAGTTCGAGCCCGACGCCGCGGCCGCGGGCCCAGGTGTCGACCGCAAGGCCCTGGATCTGGCGTACATGGGCGTTGGAGGCCAGCGGCGTCGGCGGCACGAGGCGCAGGTATCCGGCCGTCCGCCCGTCGACCTCGGCGACCAGGTACGCGTCGGGTCCGGAGCGCTCGCCGAAGAAGTCCTGGTGCTCCTGCGGCGGCGGCGCGACCGCGTGCAGCGTCGACCACGTGGCACGGTCCAGCCGGGCCAGGGCGGGGTCGTCGGAGAGCAGGGCGGCGCGCACACGTATCCCGGACATGCCCGTCACCCTGTCACAACGGGCGGCGCCGAGGCGCGACCATGTCCCCATGCGTATCGCGATCACCGGCTCGTCCGGTCTCATCGGTTCCGCCCTGGTCCGCTCCCTGCTCGCCGACGGCCACGAGGTCGTACGCCTCGTCAGGCGGCCGCCCTCCGGGGCGGACGAGGCGCGCTGGGACCCCGAGGGAGGCGGGATCGACGCCTCGGCCCTGGAGGGTGCCGAGGCCGTGGTCAACCTCGCGGGGGCGAACGTGGGCGACCACCGCTGGACGGACGCGTACAAGCGGACCGTCCACGACAGCCGGGTGCGGGGCACCGCGACGCTCGCCGGCGCTCTGGCCTCGCTGGCCACTCCGCCGCGCGTGCTGGTGAGCGGGTCCGGGATCACCGCGTACGGCGACACCGGCGACCGCCGGGTCGAGGAGGACGCCCCGTACGGGGAGGGCTTCCTGCCGGACGTGTGCCGCGACTGGGAGGCCGCCGCGGCCCCGGCCCAGGACGCGGGCATCCGGACGGCGTTCGCCCGCACGGGCCTGGTCGTCTCGGGCCGGGGCGGCGCCTGGGCGCGGCTGTTCCCGCTGTTCAAGGCGGGGCTGGGCGGACGGCTGGGCAGCGGACGGCAGTACTGGAGCTTCATCTCGCTGCACGACCAGGTCGCCGCGCTGCGCCACATCATCGACCACGACACGGTCTCCGGGCCGGTCAACCTGTGCGCGCCCGAGCCGCTGACCAACGCCGAGGTGACCGCCGCCATGGCCCGGGTGCTGCGCAGGCCCGCGCTGTTCCCGGTCCCCGCGCCCGTCCTGCGCACCGTCGTCGGGGAGTTCTCCACCGACATCCTCGGCAGTACGCGGGCCGTGCCGCGCAAGCTCCTCGACACCTCGTTCGCCTGGGCCCACCCCGGCATCGAGGAGGCGATCCGCGCGGCACTGGCCGAAGAGCGGCACTGAATGCCACCACGCGGCCCCCGGGCGGCATCAGTTGGCGAAGTTCTGGGCATGACGCTTCCAGCGCCAGCTGACGCGAGCGGGGAAACGTGCCGACCTCGGGGAGGGGCAACGTGCTCTCAACAGCACGCTCTACCGGTTCTTCTACGGACGTATGCGTGATCGGGGCCGGTGTCGCCGGCCTGTCGGCGGCGCATCATCTGATCAGTGCCGGGCTCCAGGTGACCGTCCTGGAAGCCGACGACCGGGTCGGTGGGCGCATGGCCACCGACGAGGTGGACGGCTTCCTGCTGGACCGGGGGCCGCAATTGCTCAACACCTCCTATCCGGAACTGCTCCGCACTCCGGGTCTGGACAACCTCCAGCTGCGGCCCTTCTCACCCGCCGTCCTGGTGCGGGCCGCGGGCCGCGGCTACCGCGTCGGCGACCCGCGCGGCGCACTGGCGGCGGCCCGCGCGCCGCTGGGCTCGCCGCTGGACAAGGCGCGGTTGCGGGCGGCGCTCCACCGCCTGGCCGACACCCCGGTCGAACGCCTCCTGGAGCGGCCCGAGACGACGGCCGCCGAAGCGCTCTCCTCACGCGGGCTCGCGCCCCGCGCGGTCGACGGGTACCTGCGGCCGCTGCTCTCGGCGCTGCTCTGCGACCCTGGTCTGACGACGTCCAGCCGCTGCGCCGACCTGGTGCTGCGCGCCTTCGCCCTCGGGCGCACCTGCGTGCCCGCGGGGGGCGCGCAGGCCCTGCCGCGGCAGCTCGCGGCCGCGCTGCCGGAGGGGTCGCTGCGGCTGGGCACGCGCGCGGTGGCGGCCTCCACCAACGCGGTGCTGACCGAGGACAAGGAGGAACTGCCGTGCCGGGCCGTGGTGGTGGCCACCGGGGCCCGCGCGGCGGCCGAACTCCTGCCGGGGCTGCGCGTGCCCGACTTCCACGCCGTCACCGTGGTCCACCACATGGCGCCGACGGCGCCGCTGCGGGAGGCCGCGCTCGTGCTGGACGCGGACCGGCGCGGACCGGTCTCGCACTCGCTCCCGGCAAGCCTGGTCGACCCGTCCCGCGCGCCGGTCGGCCGGACGCTGGTGACCTCGGTGCTGCTCGGTGCCGCCGCCGTGCCGGACCCCGACGACCGCGCCGTGCGCGCCCATCTCGCCGAGCTCTACGGCACCTCCACCGCGGGCTGGCGGCGGCTGGCCGTGCACCACGACCCGGAGGCCGTCCCCGCCATGCCCGCGCCGCACGATCTGCGGCGCCCGGTGCGCATCCTGCAGGGGCTGTACGTCTGCGGCGACCATCGCGACACCAGCACGGTGCAGGGCGCGATGCTCTCCGGGCGCCGGGCGGCGCAGCGGCTGCTGCGCGACGTGGGCCTGCGCCCGGGGACCCGGACGGAGCCGCTGGCCGCGTGAGCGGCCCCGGCCGGCCCGGGGAAGCAGCGCCCCGGGGCCGGCCGGCCGCGCGCCGGCCCGTGCGTCAGCCCACGAGGACCCCGAGCGCCGCGGCCCGGTCGTGGAAGGCCCGCACCGACGAGGTGTCGCGGTGCGCGTCGAGCCGGCGCCCGAAGTCCCGGACGTACTCCAGGGCGCGGACCGAGCGCATCTCGACGGCGGCCTGCATGGCCTCGGCGCCCAGCGCGCAGGCCGCGTCGACCTCGCCGAGCCCGAGGCGGGCGGTGGCGAGCACGGTGCGGCAGAACAGCCGGCTGCGGGCGTAGGCGGCGGGCCGCAGTTGCAGCGAGCGTTCGGCGTGCTGGGAGGCGGCGCGGTACTGCTGGAGGTCGCGGTGGCAGTGGCCGAACTCGTCGGCGAGCTGGGCCTCGTCGAAGAAGCGGGCCCAGGACGGCACGTCGTCCCCGGCGCGGGCGGTCTCCAGGGCGCGTTCGGCGCGTACCAGCGCGGCGGTGCACGCCCTGACCTCGCCGAGCAGACCGTGCCCGCGGGCCTCGGCCGCGTGCAGCAGCGCCTGGACGACCGGCGGGGCCCCGCTGCCCACGCCCTGCTGGGCGACCCGGGCGAGCTGGACGGCCTCGCGGCCGTGCCCGAGGTAGACCGCCTGGCGGCTCATCGTGACCAGGACGTAGCCCCCGTAGACCCGGTCGCCGGCCGCCTGGGCCAACCGCAGCGACTGCACGAAGTAGCGCTGGGCGAGGCCGTGGGCGCCGATGTCGTACGAGGTCCAGCCGGCGAGCCGGGTCAGGTCGGCGACGGCGGCGAACAGCCGGCGGCCCATGGTCTCGCCGTAGCTGCCGCGCAGCATCGGCTCGGCCTCGTGCTCCAGGTAGCGGACCAGGGCCTGGCGGGCGTGGCCGCCGCCGAAGGCGTTGTCCAGCGAGCGGAAGAGCTCGCCGACGGAACGCAGGGCGGCGAGGTCGCCCATGGTGACGCGGTTCCCGCCGGGACCTCCCGGCACCTGGGGCGCCGCGTCGCCGCGGGTGCGCTGGGCGGGCAGCCGGGGTGTGCCGCCGCCCTGGGGGCCCGGGTCGGCGTTGCGCCCGACCCGGTCGTCGGCGCGCCCGATGAGCCAGTCGCGGCTGGGCACGACCAGGCCCGCCGGGGTGAAGGCGATCTTGCGCAGGTCGGCCTGGCTGCCGGTGTCCTTGCGCCACAGCCCGGAGACGATCTCCACGGCCTCCTCGGGGGACGCGGCGAACTCCAGTCCCGCGTAGACCGGGGCCACCGCGTCGAGGCCGAGGTCGTGGGCGGACAGCCGCCGCCCGAGCCGGCGGGTGAAGACCTCGGCGATCAGCGCGGGGGTGGTGCCGCGCGGCTGCTGGCCGCGCAGCCAGCGGGTGACGGAGGTCTTGTCGTACCGCAGGTCGAGCCCGTGCTCGATGCCGAGCTGGTCCACGCGGCGGGCGAGTCCCGCGTTGGAGAAGCCGGCTTCGGCGATGAGGGCCGCGAGTTGGCGGTTGGGGGGGCGCTGCGAGGAACGGTCGGACATCAGTGGTGCGGTCCCCTGCCTTCCGGGCTATCTCCAGAACGGCGCGAATGTAACGTTCTGTGCCGGGACGCTCACTACCAGAGCCTCGCATTCGCTGTAACGGGTGAACCTCCCCCCGCATAACCCCGGAATCCTTCCGTCCGCCCCTCCCGGCTGCTATCCGCAGCCCGCTGCAAGGCAGGGCCGCGGCGGACGTACAGTTGCCAAGGCGTCCGGTATCGACGAACGGGGGCGCCGCAGCAGGCGATCACAAGGGAGCGGCCGTGAGTGAGCTGCACTTCGTCCATCTGGGCTTCGGCGAGAACGCCGTGGAGTATCAGGAGGCATGGCAGGAGCAGCGCCGTGTGCACGCCGCGCGCTTCGCGGACGAGATCCCCGACACCTGCCTGCTGCTGGAGCACCCGCCGGTGTACACCGCCGGCCGCCGCACCGAGGACAGCGAGCGGCCGCTGGACGGTACGCCGGTGATCGACGTGGACCGCGGCGGCAAGATCACCTGGCACGGCCCCGGCCAGCTCGTCGGCTACCCGATCCTGAAGCTGCCGCGCCCCGTCGACGTCGTCGCCCATGTGCGCCGGCTGGAGGAGGCGCTGATCAACGCGTGCGCCGAGTTCGGCCTGGAGACCACCCGCGTGGAGGGCCGCAGCGGGGTGTGGGTGCTCGGCGACCCGATCGAGGACCGCCCGGCGGTCATCCCCGGGCTGACCCTGGACTTCGACCCCCGTCTGCACGACGACGAGTTCGACCCGCGGCTGTCCGGCCCCGAGTACGCCCCCTCCAACGCCGGCCAGCGCCGCGAGGACCGCAAGCTGGCCGCGATCGGCATCCGGGTCGCCAAGGGCGTCACCATGCACGGCTTCGCGCTCAACTGCAATCCGGACAACACCTGGTTCGACCGGATCGTGCCGTGCGGCATCCGGGACGCGGGCGTGGCCTCGCTCAGCAACGAGCTGGGGCGCGAGATCGGCGTCACGGACGTGCTGCCGGTCGTGGAGAAGCACCTGCGAGCCGTTCTGGAGTCGGCCGAGCCGCTGCCGCGCGCGGTCTGAGATGGGAATCCACGGGCGTAGGCTGATGTTCACCGAGGAAATGAAGTCGCGAGAGGGAGTCGACCGTGTCAGCTGTGGCACCTGAGGGCCGCAAGATGCTCCGTCTGGAGGTCCGCAACAGCCAGACCCCCATCGAGCGCAAGCCCGAGTGGATCAAGACCCGGGCGAAGATGGGCCCCGAGTACACCGAGCTGCACGGTCTGGTGAAGCGCGAGGGCCTGCACACGGTGTGCCAGGAGGCGGGCTGCCCCAACATCTTCGAGTGCTGGGAGGACCGTGAGGCCACCTTCCTCATCGGCGGCGACCAGTGCACCCGGCGCTGCGACTTCTGCCAGATCGACACCGGCAAGCCGCAGGCCCTCGACCGCGACGAGCCGCGCCGCGTCGGTGAGTCCGTCGTCACGATGGACCTGAACTACGCCACCATCACCGGCGTCGCCCGCGACGACCTCGAGGACGGCGGCGCCTGGCTGTACGCCGAGACGGTGCGCCAGATCCACGCGATGACCGGCACCCGTGCGGCCGGCCGCACCAAGGTCGAGCTGCTGATCCCGGACTTCAACGCCGACCCCGCGCAGCTCGCCGAGGTCTTCGGCGCCCGGCCCGAGGTGCTCGCGCACAACGTCGAGACCGTCCCGCGGATCTTCAAGCGCATCCGCCCCGGCTTCCGCTACGAGCGTTCGCTGGAGGTCATCACCAAGGCCCGCGAGGCCGGTCTGGTGACCAAGTCCAACCTGATCCTGGGCATGGGCGAGGAGCGCGCGGAGATCAGCCAGGCCCTGCAGGACCTGCACGACGCGGGCTGCGAGCTGATCACCATCACGCAGTACCTGCGGCCGAGCCTGCGGCACCACCCGGTGGAGCGCTGGGTCAAGCCGCAGGAGTTCGTGGAGCTGAAGGAGGAGGCCGAGGAGATCGGCTTCGCCGGCGTCATGTCCGGCCCCCTCGTGCGGTCCTCGTACCGGGCGGGACGCCTCTTCCAGCAGGCGATGGAGCGGCGCGGCGCGGTGGCCGCCGAGGCCGTCTGATCACCCACCGCACTCGATCGGCGAACGTGCGGTTCGTCACGTCAGGGGCCCCACTCGGGCCCCTTTCGTGTCTCTGACGTGCGGCAGGCGCAGCGGGCCGACGCGAAGGGACCGACCGGGTTTCACGACGGTTTGACCGACCAGTCACGGGCTGGTAACACAATGTGGTGACTCTGGACAAGCGGAACATCCACGCGCGACTGAGCCGTCCTGAGGGGGACACCACCATGCAGGCCGAGGCCGCACAACTCCATCGCCAGAGCACCATCCCCGGCGCCGCGGCGGGCGCGCTGCGCGCCGTGGAGTCCTTCCTGTTCCGTGGCGCCGAGGCCACCGCGCGACGCAACGCCTGGTCGGCCGTGCTCGAGGACCGCAAGCGGGCCAAGGACCGCCGCGAGGCCCAGCACGTCATGGACGCCCTGGTCTCCGCCCGCACGGGCCGTCAGGACAGCCTCTAGCCTCCTTCCCCGCCTTCCCGGCCCTTCCCGGCCCCTCCGGTGGGGCCGGCGCCGCCCGGGACACGTATCCTGTGCGGCATGGCGAGGGAAGAATCCGAGAACAACCCTGGGCGCCTCAAGCAGATCGCCCAGACGTACAAGATGACCAGGCGGGTCGACTCCAAGGTCGGCCTCGTCCTCGCGGCTGTGGGAGTCGTCACCTTCGGTGTCATCCTCGCCGTCGGCTTCGCGATCGGTCACCCCATCTACGCGGGCATCCTGGGCCTCCTGCTGGCCCTCCTCGCGATGGCGGTCGTCTTCGGGCGGCGTGCCGAGCGGGCGGCCTTCGGCCAGCTCGAGGGACAGCCGGGCGCCGCGGCGGCCGTGCTCGACAACGTCGGCCGGGGCTGGTCGGTGACGCCCGCGGTGGCCATGAACCGCAACCAGGACGTCGTGCACCGCGCGGTCGGCAAGGCCGGCATCGTGCTGGTGGGCGAGGGCAACCCGAACCGGGTCAAGAGCCTGCTGGCCGCCGAGAAGAAGAAGATGGCGCGGGTGGTCTACGACGTGCCGGTGACCGACATCATCGTCGGCAACGGCGAGGGCGAGGTCTCCCTGAAGAAGATCCGCGCCACGCTGCTGAAGCTGCCGCGCGTGGTGCCGGGGCCCAAGGTCACCGAGGTGAACGACCGCCTGCGGGCGCTCGGCGACCTGATGAGCAACATGCCGGTCCCCAAGGGCCCGATGCCCAAGGGCATGCGGATGCCGAAGGGCCGCTGAGCCCGCGGGACCGTATACGAACGGAAACGGGACGTGCCCCGGACGAGTCGACTCGTCCGGGGCACGTCCCGTTTCCGTGGGGTCCGGATGCGATCAGGACCCGACGGGTCACATCCGGACCTGGACCGCCTTCACGGCCCTGTCGTGCATGCCGCGGGTGTCGCGGTCCCAGACCACCGCCGGGATCACCAGCAGGAGCAGGAACGTGCGCAGCACCGCCGCGCCGGGGCCGAGCCGCCCGCCGTCCTCCCGGACCACGCGCAGTCCCAGCAGGCGCTTGCCCGGGGTGGTGCCGACGGTGCCCAGCAGCAGCACGCTCATGACACCGAAGACGACCGTGGTCCACGGATTGGCCGCGGCCGCGTCACGGTGCGCGATCAGGCCGTATGCGATCAGCGCGCACAGGCCCCAGTCGATGAAGAGCGCCGCGATCCGCCGCCCGACCGGGGCGATCGAACCGGGGCCCTCCTCCGGAAGGCCGAGGCGCTTGCCGCGGTAGCCGAATTCGACACCCATCCGCTCCGCGGCCGCCTTCGGGCCCTCGATCCACGATCCGATGACATCCCTGTTGTCCACGCGTCCACGGTACGCGGTGCCGCCGGGCCCCCCGCGCGCGACCCGTCAACCACCCGGTGGCTCGGTTAACCTGCAAGAAACAAATGGGTCACGACGGGGAAATGCCCGGTCTCTATCGTCACCCTCAACGTGCGCCACCGCACTGGTCGCACCCATGAGCTGCAATCCGGCCTCCCGGGCCGGGCCAAGGAGGAGTTGGATGTCGTTCCAAAACGCCGACGAGGTGAAGAAGTTCATCTCGGACAACGACGTCAAGTTCGTGGACGTCCGGTTCTGCGACCTGCCCGGTGTGATGCAGCACTTCACGGTCCCGGTCGAGTCCTTCGACCCGGACGAGCAGCTGATGTTCGACGGCTCCTCGATCCGCGGCTTCCAAGCCATCCACGAGTCCGACATGGCGCTGGTGCCGGACCTGTCGACGGCCAAGCTCGACCCGTTCCGCAGGGACTCCACACTCAACGTCAACTTCTTCATCCACGACCCGATCACCGGTGAGCAGTACAGCCGTGACCCGCGGAACGTGGCGAAGAAGGCCGAGGCCTACCTCGCCTCCTCCGGCATCGCCGACACCGCGTACTTCGGCCCCGAGGCCGAGTTCTACGTCTTCGACAGCGCCCGCTTCGAGACCAGCGCGAACCAGTCCTTCTACCACATCGACTCCGAGGCCGGCGCCTGGAACACCGGTGCGGAGCAGGACAACCGCGGCTACAAGGTCAAGTACAAGGGCGGCTACTTCCCGGTCCCGCCGGTCGACCACTTCGCCGACCTGCGCGCCGAGATCACCCTCGAGCTGATGAAGTCCGGCCTGCAGGTCGAGCGCCAGCACCACGAGGTGGGCACCGCCGGCCAGGCCGAGATCAACTACAAGTTCAACACGCTGCTCGCCGCGGCCGACGACCTGATGCTCTTCAAGTACATCGTGAAGAACGTCGCCTGGCGCGCCGGCAAGACCGCGACCTTCATGCCCAAGCCGATCTTCGGTGACAACGGCTCCGGCATGCACGTCCACCAGTCCCTGTGGGCGGGTGGCGACCCGCTCTTCTACGACGAGCAGGGCTACGCGGGCCTGTCCGACACCGCCCGCTACTACATCGGCGGCATCCTCAAGCACGCCCCGGCGCTGCTGGCGTTCACCAACCCCACGGTGAACTCCTACCACCGCCTGGTCCCCGGCTTCGAGGCCCCGGTCAACCTGGTCTACTCGCAGCGCAACCGCTCGGCGGCCATCCGCATCCCGATCACGGGTGCCAACCCCAAGGCCAAGCGCATCGAGTTCCGCGCCCCGGACTCCTCCGGCAACCCGTACCTGGCCTTCTCGGCGCTGCTGCTCGCCGGTCTCGACGGCATCAAAAACAAGATCGAGCCGGCCGAGCCCGTCGACAAGGACCTCTACGAGCTCGCCCCCGAGGAGCACGCGGGCGTCCCGCAGGTCCCGACCTCGCTGTCGGCGGTCCTGGAGTCCCTCGAGTCCGACCACGAGTTCCTCCTCCAGGGCGGGGTCTTCACCCCGGACCTGATCGAGACCTGGGTCGACTACAAGCGGACCAACGAGATCGCGCCGATCGCGCTGCGGCCGCACCCGCACGAGTTCGAGCTCTACTTCGACGTGTGACAGCGCCGCGGGTCACCGGCCCGCGCCGTATCGCTGTTCCGGGGCCGTCGCCCGCGTCCTTCCGCATGCGGAGGGCGCGAGCGACGGCCCCCACGCGTTCCGGCCTGACGTAGGCGGCGTGGTACTTGGCGCGGCCCCGGCGCGGCGCAGTCGTACGGCATGTCGGGAAGCGTGGAGGCGCCCATGCGGCACGGCCCCTTCGGCGTTCGGCAACCCAGACCTTTATTGCGTATTTATTGCAACAACTACGCCAATGCATCAACCTGGTGGACGAGGGCGAGGCCGGCCCGTCAGCCCTCGGGTCGAGCGCACCTGCGGTCCCAGGTGCGTCCTTCCCGCGGGGTGATCGTCTTTCCACCCGGCACCCGCCGGTCCGGCCGGCCCGCCCTCAGCGCAGCGCGCAGTCCCCGCACAGACCGCCGCCGGGCACCCGGTAGTACAGGCAGCAACTGCGGCGCCGGTAGGCCGGGGCGGCGGGTCCGGCGAGATCGAGGGTGCCGGTGTCCCGCAGCAGGGGGTCGGCCAGCAGAGCCGCCGTCAGACCGGCCGCGCGGGCCGCGGCCCCGGGCCGCCCGCCCTCCCCCAGGCACCAGGCCTGCAGCACCCGCAGCGTCCCGGCCAGCGCCGAGGCCGCGTTCCCCCACAGCAGCCCGGCGGATACGCCGGACACCGCGCGGACGGCCTCGGTCAGCGGGACGAGATGCCCGTGCAGCACCGCCTCGCCGAGCCGGTCCGCCGGCAACCGCTCCCCCGCCGCGGGCAGCCTGAGCTCGTCCGGCACGGCGCGGTCCGGGTGCCACCACAGGCGCCCGCCGGTCAGGTCGGGCAGGTGCCCGGTCAGCGCCGCGGGTCCCAGGGCGACCGACCACAGGCGGGCGGCGAGACCCTGGTGGGCCAGGGAGGCCGCGACACGGCGCTCGCCGGTGCCGAGCCGCCGTCCGACCTCGGCGACCCGCCCGGCCAGCGCCTCCCGCGCGGAGCCGTCGTACACCTCCGCGAGCGGTACGAAGCCCTCGGCGCGCGGCTCCCCGGGCTCCGTGCTCAGGGTGAAGAAGGGCCCCACGGCGCCCGCCCTACCGGTGGCCGGCGGCGCGCGCTGCGGCCGCCGGGCCGGGCGCGGCGGACAGAAGGTGCGGGGTCATGCGCTTCACGCTCCAGCGCCTGGTGGGCGCGCGACGGCGGCGGCCGGGACCGGTGACTCGGGGTCCGGCCACCGTATCAGCGCGCCCACAGACCCCTGACGTGCCCGAGGTGGCGCGTCATCACGGCCCGCACCGCCTCCTCGTCGCGGGCGAGCAGGGCGTCGAGCAGTTCCAGGTGCTCCTGGGCCGAGGCGGTCAGCAGGCCGCGTTCGGCGAGCGCGGTCAGGCCGTAGAGGCGGGAGCGCTTGCGCAGGTCGCCGACGACCTCGACCAGGTGCTCGTTGCCGGCCAGGGCGAGCAGGCCGAGGTGGAAGCGCCGGTCGGCCTCGACGTACCCGATGAGATCGCCGGTCGCCGCGGCGCCGACGATGGCCTCGGCGGCCGGGCGCAGCGCCTCCAGCGCGGCGGGGTCGGCGACGGCGGCCAGGCCGGCGACGGTGGGAATCTCGATGAGGGCGCGGATGTGTGTGTACTCGTCGAGTTGCCGCTCGGAGACCTCGGTGACCCGGAAGCCCTTGTTGGGCACCGGGTCCACCAGGCCCTCCTTCACCAGGTCGAGCAGCGCCTCGCGCACCGGGGTGGCCGAGACCCCGAAGCGGCCCGCCAGGGCGGGTGCGGAGTGCACCTCCCCCGGGCGCAGCTCGCCCGCCACGAGCGCGGCCCGCAGGGCGTCCGCGACGCGTTCGCGGTAGCTGGGCCGCTGCCCGCCGAGGGAGGGCAGGGCGGGCCCGTCGTGAGCGGTCATCGGGCCGGTCCTCCTCGGCTGCCGGGCATGGGGTCGGCGACCAGTATCGGGGCCGGGCGGCTACAGCACGAAACCGGCCGGGAAGGGGTCGTCGGGATCGAGCAGGTACTGGGCCGTGCCGGTGATCCAGGCCCGTCCGGTGATCGAGGGCAGGACGGCGGGGTGCCCGGCCACCTCGGCGGTGCCGGTCAGGCGGCCGGTGAAGTGCGTGCCGATGAAGGACTCGTTCAGGAAGTCCTGGAGGAGCGGGAGTTCACCGCGGGCGTGCAGCTGCGCCATGCGCGCGCTGGTGCCCCTACCGCACGGTGAGCGGTCGAACCAGCCGGGGTGGATGGCCATCGCGTGCCGCGAGCGGGCCGCGTCGGAGCCCGGGGCGAGCAACTGGACGTGCTTGCAGCCGCGGATGGTCGGGTCCTCGGGATGGACGGGCGGGTCCTCGGCGTCGATGGCGTCCATCAGGGCCAGTCCGGCGGCGAGGATGTCGTCCTTGCGGGCCCGGTCGAAGGGCAGGCCGAAGGCCTCCAGCGGCAGGATCGCGTAGAAGTTGCCGCCGTAGGCGAGGTCGTACGTCACCGTGCGGCCGTCGGCGAGGGTGGCCTTGCGGTCCAGGGCGACGGCGAACGACGGCACGTTGCGCAGGGTCACGGCGGTGGCCGCACCACCGTTGACGGCGACCTCGGCGACGACGAGACCGGCCGGGGTGTCCAGGCGGATCGTGGTGACCGGCTCGGTCACCGGCACCATGCCCGTCTCGACGAGGACGGTGGCCACGCCGATCGTGCCGTGGCCGCACATCGGCAGGTAACGGGAGACCTCGATGTAGATGACGCCCCAGTCGGCGTCCGGGCGGGTGGGCGGCTGCAGGACCGCCCCGCTCATGGCGGCGTGACCGCGCGGTTCGTCCATCAGCAGGTGACGGAGGTGGTCGAGGTGGTCCCGGAAGTAAAGGCGGCGTTCGTTCATGGTGGCGCCGGGGACGGTGCCGATGCCGCCGGTGACGACACGGGTGGGCATGCCCTCGGTGTGGGAGTCGACGGCGTGCAGGAGGAGGGAGCTGCGCATCGTGCGGCCCCCGCTCAGTTCGCGCCGGCCGCGAGGGCCTGCTCGGTCGCCGCCCGTACGGCCTTCTCCTGCTCCGGCAGGAGCGGCTGGCGCGGGGGGCGGCAGGGGCCGCCGTACCGGCCCGCGACGTCCATCGACACCTTCACGGCCTGCACGAACTCCGTGCGGGAGTCCCAGCGCATCAAGGGGTGCAGCGCCCGGTACAGCGGCTGCGCCGCCGGGTCGCCCGCGACCGCCGCGCGGAAAGGCGCGGTGGTGACCTGCGGGAGCGCGTTGGGGAGGCCGGCGACCCAGCCCTTGGCCCCGGCGGCGGCCAGTTCGAGCAGGACGTCGTCGGCGCCGACCAGCAGGTCCAGTTCCGGGGCGCAGTTCGTCGGCCTGCCCACACCAGTAATATGTCACACAGCACGACCGCCGAACAGTCCCTCGGACCGCCTCACAGCCACCCGTTGCGCCGGAATCCCCGGTGGATGACGACACACGCGACGAGCATGACCCCGACGGCGAGCGGATAGCCGTAGGTCCAGCGCAGTTCCGGCATGTGGTCGAAGTTCATGCCGTACAGCCCGCAGATCATGGTCGGCACGGCGAGGATGGCGACCCAGGCGCTGATCTTGCGCATGTCCTCGTTCTGGGCCATCGTCACCTGCGCGATATTGGCCTGCAGGATCGAGTTGAGCAGGTCGTCGAAGGCGGTCACCTGCTCGGTGGCGCGGGAGAGATGGTCCGCCGCGTCGCGGAAGTAGGCGCGCAGATCGGCGTCGACGCCGGGCAACTGGTCCTGGGAGAGGGACTGCAGGGGACGGCCGAGCGGCGCCACCGCCCGCTTGAGCTCCAGCAGTTCGCGCTTGAGCTGGTAGATCCGGCCGGCGTCGGTGCCGCGGCCGCGGTGGTCGGAGAAGACGTCCGCCTCGACCTCGTCGATGTCCCTCTGCACGGCGGCCGTGACGGCGAGGTACTGGTCGACGACATGGTCGGTGATCGCGTGCAGGACCGCGGCCGGTCCCTTGACGAGCTGGTCGGGAACCGTCTCCAGCCCCTCGCGGAGCGGCCCGAGGGAGCCGTGCCCGCCGTGCCGCACGGTGATGACGAAGTCGGCGCCGGTGAAGACCATGATGTCGCCGCTCTCCACGATCTCGCTGGTCGCCGTCAACCGGTCGTGGTCCACGTAGCGGACGGTCCTCAGGATCGTGAACAGGGTGTCCCCGTACCGCTCCAGCTTGGGCCGCTGCTCACCGTGCACGGCGTCCTCGACGGCGAGCGGGTGCAGCCCGAACAGCTCGGCGACGCCCGCGAACTCGGCCTCGGACGGCTCGTGCAGCCCGATCCACACGAACCCCCGGCCCGACTTGCGCACCCTGGCTATCGCCTCGTACGCGGCGCAGTCGTCCTGCCGCAACCCCTCCTGGTAGACGACGCAGTTGACCACCGCGCTGCCCAGGGGCGAGCGCGCGGGATGGCTCAAGTCCACGCGCCGGTGGCGCAGATGGGCGAAACGGACGGCTTTGCGAAGATTGCTGATCATCGACATATTGGGCTCCTGGACGCGTCTGGCCTGCGCCAGTATGCCCAAGGCCCCGTCTCGCGGGGGATGGCGGGCGCGAAGGGACGCCCGGCTCCGGGGACCGTGGGACGCGCCACAGGACCGGCGCCCTGGTTCGCGGGGGGCGCGACGTGTCTTTTACACTCCGTAGGGCTCCGGCCGTGACGGTCGCAGGCACGCCACGTACTCCGCAGAGATGGGTCCCATGAGCGCCATCAGTATCGGTCAGGCAGCTGTGCTCGGCGTGGTGGAGGGGGTCACGGAGTTCCTTCCGATCTCGTCCACCGGCCATCTGAAGATCACCGAGGGCCTGATGGGCATCGATGTCGACGACAAAGCCGTCGTCGCCTTCTCCGCGGTGATCCAGTCCGGCGCGATCGCCGCCGTGCTGGTCTACTTCTTCAAGGACATCGTCCGGATCTGCAGGGCGTGGTTCACCGGCCTGGTCAACCGCGAGGAGCGGTA